>JBAZTH010000001.1:0-306997 GCA_041661965.1 Candidatus Margulisiibacteriota bacterium | reverse complement strand
GTCAGAACATCGGGAAGATATTTAGCAAGAACTCGTTTTTGAAAAACCATGGTGTTTATCGATAGCCTTTTAATATGCTTGTTCCCCGACATATAGGACCTTACGCATTTATTTAACCTCATGTAATGCCCTGCAAATATTTCTCAACCGTTTCTCTTTTGCCGGCGAGACTCTTGCTTGCTCGTTTTTTTATTGTTCTTATCGTGTGGGAACCGACGATCGCCTGAATAACCCGGTGCTCGACCCGGTTATTGCTCATAATTACAAAAAAGGTGTTTCGAATAATTGAGGCACTCACCGGAAAATGAAGTTTCCTTGATATATGCAGTAAATCGCCCCTTGAACTAAAATAGCTGTAATGACTTTTTCTTTTTACACATTGAAATAAGTTGGGAGATCTTCTTTTGGGTCGGATTTCAATATAATCCTGCAACCAGCTTGTAATCGGGGAGAATAAGGGCAAAGCACGTCTATCATGAGTTCTTGTCCGGCGAATAAGAATAACCCCATTAAGGAAATCTAGGTCTTTAATTCTTATCCTGAACACTTCGTGGTTTGTCAGTCCGTAGAAAAACAATAAAGCCATATAAGCCCGCAATCTTATTTGAAATTGGGTCGGCCGCTTTTTGTTTCTAACCGCCACCTTAAAGAGCTTGATTATCTGCCGCGTTGATAAATAAGGAGGGATTTTCTTCGGTAACAATAAAGGGGGGATATTCCTAAAGGGATTAACCGGGTAGTAGCCATTTTTTTGCAGGAATTCGTAATAATTCCAAAGAAGCATCCGCTTATAAGCAATGGTAAAAACGCTTCTTTTCCGTCCAGTCAGCCAATATTTACTGTTTTTACAATCGAGCAAATAATCACTGACCATTTCCTCGTTTGCTTCATTTATTGACTTTATGCCGACTTTCTTTAAATAACTGAAATACAAACCAATCTCGATCCGGATTTTCTCGTGAGTCGATCGAGACAACCGGGAAAGTCGTCGATATCTCAAGTATTCCAACCAATGGGAATCTTTAAGATAGATGCGCATATTTGTTTTTAATTATATCCTCTTTCTTAATTACAAGTTGACTTCTTTCCCACAACCATGGGACAATCAAAATCATTTTGGAGGTGTCACCATGAAAAAGCCATTAGTTTTAGTCGTCGACGATGAGGTGGAAATCGCGGAAGGAACCGCCCGATTAATTAAAGAAACGGATGAATTTGACGCACTGACCGCCAATTCAGCCAAAGAAGCCTTGGAAATACTCCATAAGCACAATCGCAAGCTGCTCCCTTCCAGCAATCGCGTCAGGCTGATACTTTTAGACATTAAAATGCCGGAGATGGACGGCCTGCAATTTCTCCAAAAGATCAGAAAAGAATATGAAGACCAAATTGGGATCATAATGGTCACTGCTTATGAAGACGAGGAAAAATGGGAAAAGGCAACGGGAGGCTATGTCGCCGGGTATATCACCAAGCCTTTCGTAGAAGACGAACTGATTGGAACGATCAAACGGTTCTTTTCTAAATCGGACGCGGAAACATCGATGGTACTGGAAACCTTCGGCCGACATATCGATAAAAGAGAAGAACTTAAAAAGAAAGAATAAAAGTTGTCTTGAACTCCGGATCGGCGGAGGGACTTTTCACTTCAATCTTGCCCCCATGCTCCCTGACAATTCGGTAAACTATCGACAACCCCAAGCCAGCCCCATCATGCCGGGTCGAAAAGAATGGGTCAAATATCCTGGAAAGATTTTCTTTAGCGATCCCCGGTCCGGTATCGGAAACCTCAATAAAAACATGCCCTTCTGTTTGATACGTTTTTATCCCCAGAGCGCCCCCTTCCGGCATTACAGCCAGGGCATTATCAATAAGATTGACCAAGACCTGCCGAAGCTCATCAGGATTGCCTTTGATCACGGAAAGCGGCTTCAATTCCTTCCGCAAAACTATCCGGTCCAAAGAAAAGAAGCCGATCGTCGCCTCAATAAGCGCATTGAGGTCGACCGGTAATTCCACTCTTTTTTCGCTTTTTGTCAGGTTAAGCATGTTCCTGATAATAGCGGTCGCTCTTTTGATATGAGAAGTAACTTTTTCCTGGAAAGTCTTTAACTCTTCCACCCCCTTCGGGGCTTTCACCAATATATCAGTTTCCGTCTGGATAACGGTCAAAGGGTTGCGAATCTCGTGGGCCACGCCGGCGGCAATCGTTCCCAGCGCGGCCAGCCGCTGGGCGCGGTCGAGTTGAACTTGGGCTGTTTCCAGCTCTTTCTTGATCTCATCGTAGGTCCTGGTATGATCGATCGCCACCGCCACCTGGCTGGACAAAGAGTTAAGGAGGCGCAAATCCTCGTCAGTATAGGCATCCTCCGATAATTTTTTCCCCAGCGCGATCAGGGCAACAAGCCGGTTCTCGATCCGGCAGGGAATGACCAGATCATTTCCTTTGAAAACGATCTCCTCCGCGATAAGCGCTTTAACTTCCGGACGGGAAAAATCGGCCGGGAGAAACAGCCTGGGATTGGAAACCTCCATCACCTCAAAAAAGACCCGGCGCAAAGTCGCCTTAATATTCTCCAGGGAAAGGCTTTTATTGATCTCAAGGCCGACATTCGCCAATGATTGATAGTAGTCATATTTACCGCGCAGGATCAGCTTGTCGGAGGTAGTTTGGATAAACAGCCTGACCCGTAGATGATATTGGGCGACCATAAAACCATAAATTAAAGTCAAAATAATAAACGGCAAATTAAGAGCGTTGGCAAAAAAAGCTTTATATCCCCAGGCTAAAGCGAGATAGATCACGCTAAAAATGGAAGCGGCCGCCAACTCCGCGACCCACCGACTAATAACGACCGAAATATCGATCAGGCGGTGTTTAATAATCGCGTAAGCGGTAACAGCGGAAAAGATTAACGTGGAAAAAGGCCCTAAAACACTGAATTGCGAAAGGCCAAATTCAATTAAGATCAAATTGGTGCATAAACCTAAAAGCACCGCGATAAGCGCGCCAAAAAATACATACCTGATCTGGTTTTTGGTCGAGATTGGACCGTTTTGATAATTTTGGAATAAGAGAATAAAAGCCAAACCAAAATAAACCAAAAAATATGCCAACAGATAGCGGTAGAGAACCCCAGGAAATATCTCCGTCCCCCAACCATGGATCGCCACCGCTTCGACATTAAGCGCCGTCGGCGATAAAACAGTAAAGGCTAAGGCCGGCAACAATATCGTTATTAACCGGAAAACGGTCAGATTTACTTTTGGAAATACTAACGTAAAGCAAAGGAACAAGGCCGGAATAAAAGAGGGACCAATGATCGCCATTCTCCCCCAAAATAGAGCGGTCGATAGGTCCTGCGTCGTGTCAGTTATCAGCAGGCAAAAGACCCAAACAAAAAGAGAGAAGATCAGGGCGCTTAAGACCCGATGAGGGCCGTTTTTTGAATCACGGAATAGAATGTACAGGCTTAAAACTAAAGAAGCCGCTAAGATTGGTGTATAAATGAGATAGTTCTGGTGCATCTACGACTAATTTTACTCCGGCTGACGGTTTTTTTCACCATATATTTCAAAATAGACCTGTGCATCCAGTTTATTGCCGATCACCGGGATATTATTCCGCCTGGCCAGCAGTTGGATCAGATCAGGGAGAAAATGATTTTTATTTTCCGAATAATCAAAGGCGACGACCGCTTCGTTTTGGTCGATAAAATGGATCATGGTCGTCAAAAGCTCATTGATTCCCTTTAATTCATGAAAGCCGGAGATCACGCTTAGAGCGGTAACATAAAAGATTTTTCCGGCTTGAGCAAAATTGGGGTATCGGGTTTTGAAGTATTCCGGATTCATGTAAACAATACGGGCCTTATCTAAATTATTGGTCGCCAAACTTAAGCCCTTGATCGAATCGTCTTTGACCAGAACGAATTTAAGATAATCCGGATCGGTTAACGCGTCAATAAAAGTCGATCGATCGTAAGAACGCTGATCTTGGGCCGCCTTTTCCTTGTTTCTTTCAAAAGTATCGTGATAGGTTGCCCATAAATCGTTTTGGAGTTTTGGATCAACAACTTCTTTTTGCAAGACAACTTTGATCGACCCAGCAGGCCCGACAATCCCCAACGAAGCTGAATATTGTTGTTTTTCCGTGTTCTCCGGTTTTTGTTCTACGGATGGGGTTAAACTTATTAACCATTCATCGATATGTTGCCGGTTAAAGCGCCAGTGCCGTCCGACTTTCACCGCTGGAATTTGTCTGGCTTTTAGCAGTAAATATATCTTCTCTTTGCTGAAACAAAGATACTGGGAAAGCTCTTCCAATGTCAGCCACGATTTACCAACAACCAGGCTACTCATTGCTACCGCCTCCTACTACTTATTACTACTTGTTACCATATGATACAACTCATCGCTTGAGTTGTCAAATATACCGGCGACCACAAAAAAGGGGGCGCTTCCGCCCCCTTTATGGATCAGGATCTCCCTTTTAGCAACGGCGTAAGATACTCTCGCTGGTCCGGACTCATTTGCTCTAAGGCTTTATTAATCAACTCCTGGGGAAGACTCAATAAAGTGTCGCAACAATCGCAAGCAAAAATTGCCCAACTGCCGCCCACAGCTCGTTCTTCCCCTTAAATTCGCACTCAACCGTGTATTGATAGCCAGTCCCGCGCTTCCCTTTCTTCCAAACATCAACTTTGCGATGATCGCAAACTTCCAAATCGCCCAAAGGGACAAGGATCGCGAAATCTTTCCGGATCAACCCCGGAATCCCATCGTATAAAGTACCGGGATTGTCGTAAAACGACTCAAGCGTCCCGGCCTCTTCCTTGCCGGCATACCAACCGACCCAATCGGGATCGAACAGCCACTCCTTGATCTCCGCCCGACTAAAAAAGCAATTATCCATGACCCCGATCTTTATCTCTTCCCCGGTCGCAATGTTTTTAATATACTCACCCATTTTTACCAACTCCCTTTTTTAAATAACCAATTACCAAGAAACAATTACCAAACAAAATTCAATGACCACTAAATAACCAAGAGATAATCACCAAAAAAATGACCCGCTTCCCTTTGGTGGAAGGAAGCGGGCCTGATGGGATCAAACCTCGGCATATTGATAAGATATGCCATATTCGATCTGATTTTGGATCGAGTTCAAGCAACCCTGGCAAATGAAGACCACCCGGTTGAGCGTGTACGGCTCGAAGCCGATATGATCAAGCCCCTCGTTGCAAGGGGTCAGCAATGCCCGGCAAACAGAACATCTTCTCATCTGAAACACCTCCTTTTTTAAATAACCAATAACCAAGACGCAATAACCAAACAATGATCAATCTTAATTTTTGATAATTAATTCTTTCAATTCTTTGATCAGAATGTGGTGGGCGCGGTTTTTGCTAAGAGACTGAACATAGTTAAGAAACCGGGCGCATCTGGTCCGATTGTGAGGACGGCATCTAACTCCTGGCAGTAAGCTGCCGCACTGCAGACATGGGGACAAAACTGAAATAGCCACTAAAGCACCTCCTTTTTGTTGAAAATAAAACAGTGCCTGGCTAGATCAGGGGGCAAAGCAGCCCCGCCCCCGCAAAGGAAAACCACCACCGGAACGCCACGGCTAACCGCCTGACGCACCGTAAAAAGGGAGCCGCGGGAAGGACCGAAGAGGAAAGCCACCAGAACCGAACAGGAAGAGGCCAGCCGCCGGTTGCGGCCCAAAAGCGCGGAGACAGCCTGCTGGCGGGACGCGCCGGGCGAAGCAGAACCCCAAACGACCTGGCCGCCGGAAGCAAGGAACCGGCTGACCTGGGGACGAACCGAAGCAGGGAACCCAGAAGCGGACTGCCAAGCGGAGAATAGCACCCCGGAAGAAGCGGCCCCCTGCCGGAGCAAGGCAGAGAGGGCGAATGAATCAGCCCCCAAAGCGCCACCGGAAGCAACCCGGAAGCCACGGGACAAAAAGAGGGAAACGGACGAGGAAACAAGAGGAGAAAATGAAGCGGGCAAGGAGCGGGAACCAATGAAGCCAACGACACGTACCATAAGCGACACCTCCCAAAAAAGATGCCATGCCAATAGCATTTTTTCGCCCCTGTCACCCGGAGCCGATCCGCGAGGGATAACGAGCGGATCGGTGGAGGGCGCGAAAAGAGGACGAGCAAGCCCGAACTATAATGCTTCATTGATTTAATGTGAGGGCGAGTCGAGGACGACTGGAGCAGAGGGGCGCGAGCTACATTAGATTTTTATTGATGTATATCTGCGAGCGACCCCTTGACAGGGTATAGGCGGAAAAATGCTACAATGGAGAAGCTGGGAGAAGGGAAAATGATGCCTGCTAGCTAGTTCTAGCTACACAAAGAAAGACTTGAAAAAGTGGGGCTTTATCTTTATGGACACATTATTCAATATAAAACCGTACAATATTTTCCCCGAGTGGGACGAATATGAGGTTTATCACGATGAAAGCAAAGATAACCACGTAATACATGCTTTTTTATTTATTCCAACCAGAATAAAACCTATAATCCTCTCACAGATAGGCAAGATCAGAGCTAAGTATAACAATGACAGCAAACTGCATTACAATGATTTAACTGGAACAACAGAAAATATTAAGCATAAAACGGCAAAAGATATTTTAATACTAATGGAAGATGCTTTACGCAGTAAAAGACACAATAAGCATCTCTGGGGTATTATTCCCCCATGTTGTAAATTTGTTCTATTTTTTAAAAGGAACACATCAACAATGAGTTCGCTTTATTACGGCTCAGCTGATAAGACAGAAATATATACAAGGAAAGTTGAAACGCTTTTACGAATTGGACTAAAAAGCGGCCTTCATTTTTTGTTCGGCGATGATCACAAAGTTAAGCTGACTGGTTTTTACACGGATGGAATAGGCTGGAGCCGGCCTCTCGATAAGAAACGAATTATTGGTCGCTTACATCCCGATAAAGAAGCTTTTATTGATTTCGATCATAGCATGGATATTATTCCAATTTTGAGCAATCACAAAAGCCCGGATTGCTCCGACCAAAATCGCGCACATCTATTACAAATAACCGATTTATTACTAGGAGCTTTTAAGGCCTGTGTTTTCCAATGCGATAAAGGCTCATTTAAATACAATATTGCAACCCCTATTAGACAGATATTACTTAAGCAAAATAAGCGAAAAGGGTTCTTTAGAAATAGCGGGCATCATAAATCATTCAGCTTAACAAAAAGTAGTATATGTAAAAATGGGAAATGGGAATATGAACAATTTTCATTGCACGACGAAGGCACTCCTTTAAGCAAACATATGGTTGCATTGCCCTTTTCCAGCTGATTTAATAATTAGTCATTTTGCGATCAAAAACAGCTCACATTCTTAGTAAAGAACGTGATGAGGATAGTGACGGAGTAGTCTTCACCATAAAAACAGGGAACTCTCCATCAAAGCCAGCACAATAAAAGTATTTTCAACCCTGCACCTTCTTCTACATCCAACATTAAACCTAATTTGGTCGTTTTTATTACCGATTAATGATAATCTCGTTGTCCCCATCATATCTATAATTAACTATTTCACCACTTATTATAAGTTTTATTGCTTGTTCAATTGCTGACAAAGGGGCAATAAACCATTCTCTTGGAGTATGCCGAATACCAACCGCATCAAACACATCAATATTCAAACAGGATTTACCAAAAAAGTTATGTAGCAACATTTCAAGCTTCTGGGGGTTAAGGTTGAAACACTTAAAGACCATAAGAACTTGCACATCAGCCATTAAATATGTTGGGTCCTGATTAGCATTGATAATCCTATCCTCAACTGTTGTCTTTGAATATCCTATCTTATAGAGATGTTTTATTTCCCTGATCTCCTTTTTTTCGCTTTTCGACTTGAGTATATAGATATAACCGGCCGCTTCGTCCTCATTAGTAATATTACTAAATCTCTCAACAAAGCTCTCATTTACACGATCTACGTTTTCTGATACTGCCCTTCCATTTGCAAGCAAAGCTTTATATAGGGAGCGATAGAGCATATTGGACTCTGTTCCATTTTCAAATATTACTCTTGTCCTGCCATCCTTCCGTAATCTATCCCCACTTTTGAACGGGGCCACCCCTTGCTTAAATTCAACTTTTTCCAATTGGAGCAAAACGCCATTGTGGACATAAAAGCCGCCCTCCCGAAGGACATCTTCCTTAAACATGATTATTTTTCTCTTACCCTGCGCCAAATCCTCCTGGACCGCCCTAAATATTGGCTCGTATTTATCGAAGTCTTTACATGGTTTCCGCTGGGCAACAAAATCAGCGCTCGCTCTTTCATCCTGGACCCCAATGTGCTTAATATTAAATAAGCCTTCGGAATCATCTTCAAGCAGCCCTAACACATCATCTTTTACAACATCCTCCAATGTATTAATTTGTTTATGCTCGACATTCAGCAGAAGATGGTTATCGTAAGGAACAAGCATTTTACTTTTTGACCGGTCGTCCCTAATGGCCTTTAATCTTGCATATAATTGATATTCTTGGATACTCCCATCTTGTTGGGGCTCACGGTTGTTCTTTTCATAGAATTCATTAATTTTATAAAATGTCGCAATGAGTCTTTCATCCTTACTCTGCTGTGGCGAAGACGTTGGCTTAATATTTAATAAACCCAACGGGTCATTGTTGAATATTTCTTCCAGTATCCTATTATTGTCCATTTTGCTTTCTTCGCTTTTGATCCTTTAAATAGATAATTCCTTCCGCCATTCTTCTTTCTAACGGGTCCGAGGATTGGATACCTGGCTGCCTATTGAATGTTTTAACAAATTCATTGATTTTCGGCCAGAGTATTACTGCTTCTTCCATAGTCATTTGAATTCTTGTGGCCTCAATAGCATCTTGAATAACCTTTAAAACCCTTGTCGTTACTGATTTTGATAGTATTTCAAACGCTTTTTGAAAAGGATTGATCTTATCGATTAGATCTATATGAAGGTCATCAATGTTTACAAATTGACCAGCCATTCTGACAAATCTTTTCCCCCCCGAATCCTTTATTTCGCTGGTTTTGATCGCGGAATCAACAACCACATACTGACGAACCTCTTCTGCCTCCTCTTCTGACAAGTCAGGATACCTAAGCTTAATAATCTTGGGGATTAACACCTTATTGATTACTTCAGGATCAACATTACCAGGCATTGCCTTCAACATTGTGTCGTCCTGCAAGATGGTTGCTTTTAAATCATTCAAATCAGATTCAATTATGTCGTTTACTCTCTTTGAGCTTGGCAGCTTGAGTCCTCTAATTTTGATTTCACTAGGAGCGGACTTGTCCTCATCTGATAGTTTGGTTTTAAACTTAAAGTTTGGCGCCAATACCTGCTCCATTAATAGAGAGGCCGTTATAGCTTTCAGCATATTATTCACAGATAGCTTTACTAAAGCGTCTGCGGCATCAGGCTGAGCGATTAAATTCGTGAACTGGGCATGGCTTTTATTGCTGCTATCTCTTGTACAACGCCCAATTATCTGAATAATTTCTGTCAAAGAACCTCTATAGCCAACAGTTAATGCATGCTCGCAAAATGGCCAGTCAAAACCCTCTTTTGCCATGCCTAATGCAATTATTAGATCCATATCTTCAAGTGTTTTCATGTTGCGGAGGTAGGTAATAATCTTGTCTCGATCGCTTGGATTATCATTTACCAGATCAGCAACCTTAAGTATTCTACCGTCTCCATGCCGTTTCACATATATAACTTGTGTGTCGGGGTCTACTCTTTGAACTTCCCCAATAGCATCTAATATAGTATCGACTTCATTATGCTTATCCTTAGTCGATTCCCCAGAGTTTACGTTTGGTATGTGTAAAATAGTTTTCTTGTTTGTGTCTAATATATCCATTATGGCTGAAGTATATTGGCCTTGATAAAAATGGTAACCAATACCAAGCGATTTTAAATATATGTAGCCATTTAGCTGTTCATAATAGTTATAAGTTACCTTAGTAAATTTGGCCTCATCTTCTGGCAAGAGGACAGGCACAGTGTCTCCGCGAAAATATGAGCCGGTCATAGCAAAAACATGAGCACTTGTATGTTGCATAATTGAGCGCAACACCTCACCCAAGCGGCTATCGTAATCTGCCGACACATGATGGAACTCATCTATAACCAATAGAATATTGTTGAACCTTGATTCATCCACTTCTTCATAGGCAAAACGCAGCGTTGCGTGAGTACAGATCATAATCTTCTCATCATTATCCAGAAAGTTCTTAAAAGCTTGCACTTTTGTTTTGCTCCCATCGAGCCCGGGGGTGCAAAGATTGTAGTTAGGATTTGGGTCCCAATCGGCAAAGTATCCATAATCCTTTAAATTCGTCTTACTGAATGATCCCGCGATCGACCTTTCTGGAACCGCGACAATCACTTTTTTAAGCCCCTGATGCATAATCTTATCAAGGGCAATAAACATTAATGCCCTCGACTTACCCGAGGCAGGAGGCGCTTTTAGTAACAAGTACTGAGCATCCCTTGACTGGAATGCTTTCTCTTGCATTTCACGCATGCCTAAAGCGTTAGTTTTAGAACTTTGCCCTGTTTGTGAATAAGTCACATGAACTATATCTGGCATAATTACTTCCTTTTTCTTTTGGTTTTTGATTCTGCTTCAAACAAAGTCCCCTTGGTCTTTTCATCTGCAATCATTTGCTCATAGAGTTTGAAAAGACATTCTAATCGTTCTTCATCACTTTCAAAGGGCTGGCTACGATAGCAGCTTTCTACTGCAAGATCGTTCTGGTGATGGGCTTCGCGCAACCCTTCTGGCATCTTATCAGGATCATATAATTGTGAGAGTGTTTTTTCACTATGCATTTCTCTTTCTTTTAGAATTCGGTAAACATTTTTCTCTAATTCCTTCTTTTGGTTAACGGAAATCAAGGGGATCGGAAAAGTATTGTAAACGACATTCTTTGAGTATTGATATCTTGTTTCCAATTTACCCCCAATGTAGGCCAGCCAAACCATATGCATGTAAGAAGTAACAATAGAGAATACTTCTAACCGGTCAGTAACAATAGTAAAGAATGAATCTGTAACCTTGTTTTCACCATCAAGATAATCAATGGGAATATACTTTCGGCTTTCCGAAGATACCCTCGGAACAATAATGCAACTCTTATTTTGGGGCTGAGTTATTTGAGCAAACAAATGAGGGGTTTTGGCCAGTTGTGGCCGGGATGATTTCTTTCTAATTTCCTTTACACAATTAACAACAGACGAGACTTTGGGCATCATACGCAATTCCTTGTTAGCTATTCCTTCCAACCAAAGACACCACCGCTCCCTACCATTAAGATATTCCTGAGCGTTAATTAGCTTCTTAAACCACTTTTTAGAAATAGGTTCCTTTAAAACAAAGTCATTCATTTCCTCCGTAGTGAACAACAGCTTTCCGCCGTCAGCAGGCATGTTTCCAAAATTCATTGTTGGCATATCTGATAAGGGGGTGGTTCTGGAATAAACAAATGTGTTGCTCTCTCCGGAAATTAAATATGCATTAATGTTATGCACTTTATGTTTGATAGAATCGCTAAATATGAACTTATCTTGGGCTATTGCCGTTGATAAGCCAACAATAATCACAGTCACCCCGGCATTGTCTCTTGCATTGTTTTTCCATTTAAAAGATGTATAAGCAAAACATATCTGGAGACCAAGTCCGAATATCGTGGGCCATATCAAAGACACCTGTTCACCCTGGCAAATAGAATTTGTTGAAACAAACGCAAGTTTAGCGTCAGATTCTCGTATATACTTTGCTCCCTTATAAAACCATATGGCAATATAATCAAGATCTTTATATTTTGAGAAACCAGAAAACACCAATGCTAGGTCGTCTTTTTGTGATTTATTTTGCTTCCTTGAGCCTTGATATGGCGGATTTCCTAAAACGTATATTTCCTTCCCCGTACTTTTTGGGCAAACTTCTTCCCAATCAATTTTGGCAGCATTGCCATGAACAATATTCCCCATTTCCTTTAGTGGCAAAGCAGGCTTTCCCCTTCCAAAAGATTTAAAGAATTCCTGATTCATCTGATGCTCTGCCAGCCATAGCGATAATATTGCCACTTCGTGGGCAAAATCATCCAGTTCAATCCCATAAAAGTTGCTCAATCGAATATCTGAAAAAGCCAGGCTACTTAAAGCCCTAAAGATTTTCATTTCCAGTCTTCGCAATTCCTTATAGGCGATAATCAAGAAATTCCCGCTGCCGCAGGCCGGGTCAAACACCTTAATGTTTTGGACGCGAATCAATAATGCTTCAAGTTTTTTGCGATTTCCCATGCTGACGTCAAGCACTTCGTTCAACTCATCCAAGAACAAAGGCCGAAGCACCTTCATTATGTTAGGAACGCTGGTGTAGTGCATTCCTACCCCACCACGGTGCTCTGGGGTTACAACCGCCTGCATCATTGAACCAAATATATCTGGATTAATAACCGACCAGTCCAGCAGCCCACAATTAATGATCTCTTGTCGACTTCGCCTTGTAAAAACAGGCAAACCATATTTATTACGAAACAAACCACCATTAACAAAAGGAAACCCTTCAAGGTAGGCAGGGAGCTTTTTCCGCTTTCCTGGTTCTGTATTAAGAACCTCAAACAATTTATCAAGATATGCTTGTAGGTCGCTACCATCAACCTGCGTGTGGCTACTTATCGCGTTAATAAACTGATTTTTCTTGAAAAGATCAGTATCATCTGCAAAGAAGCAAAATAAGAGTCGAGAAAGAAAGACATTTAGGCTATGCGCCTCCCCCAGAGTTTTAGTTGGGTTCTCTCGTTTTATTTCATCATATAGCTTTGCCATTCTTTCGGCTGCTTTTACGTCTGCGGGGTTTTCGTTTTGATGGCGAGCCTTTTCCATCCCAGCCCAGGGCAAAAAGAAGTCAAAATGTCTTGCTATTTCAAGGATAGGGATATCAAGTGTATCGTTGGTTTTCGTATCAATTGCAAGTAAGGTTATAAAGTCGGTTACTATTATGAAGCGGGGATTGTGTTTTGTTGCTTTTTCTTTCTCTCTAATACTTTCAATAGTCTCGTGGAGATGGTCACCTATCAATTGTTTAAAGAATACTTTCTTCTTCCATAATATTTCGCCTTCAACCTTCGAAAGGTTTAATCCTCCTTTTTTAAGTCTCGCGATAGATGCCTTTGGTATCCCATATGCCTCGAGAAATTCATAGATAAAGTTATCCTTATGTATGGAATTTACAAGCTTTTGCATATTTTTTTCTATTTGGGCAATATTCATACTAGGTCACTTAAATTAAGGCCCTCATCGTTTTGGTCCTATTTATTCAACGTCGCATATATCCCAACTGCAACCGCCGCGCCAGTAAGAACCTTGTACCAATTCTCTTCCCAGAAGTCCGGCTTACTCCCCATCGTAATCTTATAAACATTGCCGTGCTCAATCGTCAAGGTCGGATCGAGATTGGCATAGGCTTTCGCTTCATCAATCGAACCGGCCTTCTTTACTTCCCAAGTATCCTTCTTCAAGTCATATTGTACAACATAAATCGGCTTTGGAGTCAGGCCAATCACAACTTGCGGCTTATCAAGATAAGCGGAATAATTGTTGGTCAGAAACCGTTGGAAGCCTTTTAGCGACTGACCCTCGACCGAAACAACTCCTAACAACGGCAAAGAGACCTGCCCATCGGGAGCAACAGTCTGCTTGGTCTTTAGTTCTGGGTGATTGATTACCTCAAGCTCAAGAGTATCGTAGGGGCCAAGACGGTATTCGGAGGCAAATGACAAATTTCCAAGGACAATCAAATTAATAACTATTAACGACACTGATACGATCTTTTTCATGACTGACAACCTCCTATTGTTCAATAACCAATTACCAAGAGACAATAACCAAACAAAACTCAATAACCAAAACAAAATAACCAAAAAAACCAAACACCGGAACTATTCTGAACGATTGATAATTGCCGAAAGAATTTTGATCAACTCTTTCGATTCCTTTAACAACGGTGCTATTTCCTGCCGTTTATACTCATTCGCTTCTTCAATTAAACATAGCCAATGATGAATTTCTTTGGCTTCACGCCGTGAGATTTTCATTCGCTGAAGAAAATCTTTTTTGCCGAGAGCATCGTTAGCTTCCCGATAATTTGCCCCAACCGATCCAGCCGAGCCTACGGCCTGCCCGGTTAAGCGATCGTTCATGGGATTTCTGGGTAGACTTTTGCATAGTCTTATTACGGCTCTGGCAAAGGTTGTTGTTCTTTCTTCAAGATCGAAAACCATGTTCCACCTCCTGTTAATTAATAACCAAACACCAAGATACAATTACCAAATAAATCTCAATAACCAATTACCAAGAAACAAGGACCAAACAAAACTCAACAACCAAAACAACAAAAAAACAAGAATCAAACAGAGCGATTAATCTTTTTCAATCGACTTGGATGCTTTAACTTTCTAAGTGCTTTTCTTTCAATTTGCCTGATCCTTTCCCGGCAGACGCCGAAAACATCGCCGATCGCCTGCAATGTCATTTCGCGTCCATCTAATAATCCATAGCGCATTTCAATAATTTGCCTTTCCCTTGGGGATAAATAAACAAGAAGCTCCTTTTTTATTAATAAACTGTCAATCATGCCTATTGCCTAATATAAACTTCGCCGGAAAAGAGCGGTCGGCCGGCGGCAAGTTTAAGCTTCAATTCATCGATCCGAACATTTAGCTCCTCAAGCTGGCTGGTTAATTCAGCTAGCCGCGTTCCCTGCTTTTCCTCTTCTTCCCTATCGACTAAAACCTCCTTTCCAAGAGCGGTCAGCCCGTTATCATCGAGTGCCGCTATCTCTCCCCGAACCTTTCTGGCCTGGGCGTTTAACCGGGAAAGCTCCGCCAGATTCCGCCTGTTCTTCATTTCATACTCCTGTGTCAGTGCCAGCTTCTCGATCTGCCGCCGGGAAGCATAGGTCAGGACCAGATCGTTCCCTTTTTGCTCCATGGCTTTATAGGTCCCTTCGCTAACCGGGATCTTCAAAGACATCTCTTCCGGCAAATGAACAACACCGGAAACCAGCCCGCCGGAAGGAATTCCGGCCAGAAGCGCTTCCCGGCTTTTATCTCTAAACTCCCGCCGTTCAATCTTGATCGGCCGGTCACTCTTTTTGACCCGGACATGAGAAGCGAAGATATCGGCGGCAAGTTCATCGCTTAAGGTATAAATATTTCCTTCAAAGAGAACAACCAGCCGCTGGTTGTTAACATCTAGAACTTCCCCACGCCCGGCGATCGGCTCTTTGGTTTCATTCAAGACTCCTTTGAAATCGAGGTAAGCATGCGTCTTGAGGGTTTTAAACTCCTGGATCGCTGACCCGGGGGTCGCCAGGAGCCAACGCAGAGAGCTGGCCAAACCGAATTTAGACAAAGGAAATGCCAGGACCATTAGAATAACCAGGATAAAAAAGACCAGAACTTCCGCTTTAGCCCCCGACTCCAGCCGGAATTTCGGGTTTTTGGGAATAACATCCCGCCCGGGATCGGGCCAAAACATCTGGGAACCACGGAGATTGAACATATCAAGGATCAGATGAGACAAGTAACTAATGCTAAACGAAGCGATCCATCTTGGGACTAAATCCCAAGCTCCAAAGCCCAAATCACAAACAAAGCCCAATAACCAAATTACAAATACGGACAAGAAACTAAATACTGCTGAAAAAATAACCCAGCCGATCAGGGAATGAGTGACGGTCCGATGGCCGTATCGCCGCTCAAGGGGAACGGAAATAAAATAGAATATCCGGCCGATGGTGGAATTGGGGTGGTCGATATCCGGCATGATCGAGCCAATGACGGCAAATAAGATGATCGTCCAGTGCAGGCTCCACTGAACGCCAAAGATCGCCAGGACGATCAGCGTCAGAAAAATACCAAAGATTCCATGGGTCGGCGCGAGCATAAAATGTCCGACGTCCGAAGTCCTAAGTCCGAAGCCCCAGGCTAGACGTCTTTCCTCCTTTATTCGTTTTTTGCAAATATCTAATAAAACCGTAAATAAGATTCTTTGTTTTAACGATGTCATCGGAAAGCTTTCGAAAATATTCTTCCGACAAATACGCCTGATCTAAGGCGACATAGAGATGAGATTGGACTTCAGAAGCCGATCGTCTAGAGTAAATTAAAAACTTGATAAATTCCAAGTCCGACTGCGCGTCAAATCCTTCGGCAATGTTCGCCATTATGGAAGCGGCCGCGCTTCTAATCTGATCTTTTAAGCGGAAATCTTTGTCAAAATTTCCCTTTGAGGTCAGAGCATAAATGCTTTTTGTTAATTCTCTAGCTTCATGCCAGGCTTTAATATCTTCAAATTTTTCTATTTTCACAATTCCCATCCTTTGACCTCGGACATCGGACTTCCTTGACGTCGGACAGTTGCTATTTCATCTTGAACATAAAAACCCGCACCGTCGCGAGCAGAGCGGTACCAAAGCCGGCCAAGATGTACCCTTCAAAGCTGTGCATGCCAAGAGCCACAAACCGGAAGGCTATCACCATCCCCCAAAGAATGATGATGACGGGGGTCCAGTCGCGAAAATAAACTCCCGCCTCATGATAAACATCGCGAATAACCTCTTTATTGACCACCGGCCGGTGGCTGACCTGGTGGATCATATCGACAATAGCGACCGGCAGATGGTTGGACAAAGAAAGAATCCTGGTCTCGAGCATCTCGTAATCGGTGATGGAAAGATTCTGGGTCAAGTAGCGGATCAACTCTTTGGCCGCCTCTTCGCTCAATGGTTTCAGGTCGATCCGCTTGAACTTCCACCAAACCGACTTGAGCTTCGGTTTCGGCTCTTCAACCGCCCCCAGGATAGTAAACTTCTCGAGAAGCGTAAGAAAAGTCTCGATATCCGACGCTTTCAAACTATCCAGGTTATCGATGATCAGAATGGTTTTTGGGGCTTCGAGAGCAGAGGTAATCTGACCAACGATCTCCTTTGAAGAAGAGCGGCCGTTTAGCTTATCGCCCGGACAATTTAGCTTTTCATGCAATTGTTTGAGCAGATCACGCATCGGCGAAGGAGAGGAAAAGTAAAAAGTGGTGGCGCCAAATGATCCGGCAATATTTTTAAGGAGATGCGTTTTCCCAATCCCCACCTGGCCGGTCAAAAGAACCGACTGCCCTTTCTTGAGATGTCCCTTGATATCCTCAATTACCCCCTCCCGCCCAAAAGCAACTTCGGTTGGGCTAGGGAGAATCGCTCCTTTGATAGTGGTAAGCGGCTTGGCAATCTTCGGCTTGGTTGGAAAGAGTTTGGTTAGGAATTTAACTAATATTGGGCGAGTATCGACCTCTTCTGGAACGAGGTTGACTTTCGGCGGCTCTTTTGCCACTTTAATATAGCGGCTGATCGATTCAGCGTCGGTAATCCCAAGAATGGCGGCCGCCCGGTCGATCGAGACCTCTTCCCGGCAGAGCCTGGCCGCGAAAGTATGCCGGAGCATCTTGGCATTAACCTTTTTGCCGATCCCGGCCTGGGCGGCATATTTGCGGATAAGGTGATCGACCGTTCGGGCAGAGAGAGCGTTGACCTCTCCTTTGGTGGTCGTAAACAACGCGGTGATTTGAGTATTCACTCTAACTTTGGACCATTTGGCCAAAGCCTCAAAGAGTTGATCGTTTAATTGAATCTCTCGCCCCCTATTACCGGCAACCGCGAGTATCTTCTTTTCCCAATTAATTGAATCGGTTTTTAAACTAACCAGCTCGTTGAGAAATATCCCGGTATTCAAAAAGAGAAGGACAATCGCCAGATCGCGAGTATCATCGATCGCGGACAATAGCGCGTTAATTTCGTTAGACGTTAAGTATTCAACATTCCCTGGCATTGTTTATCCCCTCTTGTTTGGCTCCGCTAAAGTAGAAAGCAAAATCCTTGCCAGAAACTATTGGAACCAACTATTTCTTATAATATCAAGCTATTTTTAGGGGATTATGCGAACTTTTCGGTCGATATGGCGAAATACCCCCAGGGATATTGCCGACTTTCCGTCACTCTCCCACTCCTCTTGTCTTGTTCCCGGGGGGCGGGGTTTTTCAAAGCGGAGGGAAAGGGAGGGGGTAAAGATGGAGGGAGCGGCTAGCAAATGGTTCGTGGCTTGAAAGGTGACGGAGCGGTTTGCGGTTAGTGGGGAAAATGGCCAGCTAAGCCCGCCATCCCGCCTTTGGCGGAGATTGTCCGCCTCCGGCGGACAATGCCTCGAAGAGGCGGCGGGCGGGAGTTCTCCCGACGGTAAAAGGCCAACTATGGGAAGCGTGATTTTTAATAAAATCAATTAACGACCGCTATTTTTTACCTCCTGCTTAATATGAGCGTTAAATCAAACTGAAGGGGCAGGAACGCTGATCATTAATCATGGCGCAAAGAGCTTGAGACTTCTTCTCAAAGGCTGAATAAATGAGCTGTACGCTGGTTTTGTTTGCTAAGGAAGGAGAACGGATGCTGTTCAGCAAATAAAAGCAATAATGAGTTATTAGCGCTTTATAGCAGGCAGCAGCAGCGCGCAAGGTAAAAATATATAGGGATGTTGCGATCTTAGCCGGTAGCTTGGTCAATTAATGAGAGCTTAAAAATTAATTCCAGGGCGGCTTTTAGCTTATGGTAAACTTCAGGCCAAGTGGCCAGCCGTAAGTCTTGATGAAATAGGCGCGCTTTATGGCTTATTCCTCCGGTAGCGTGAAGATCAAGGCGGCACCCTTGCCCAGACCGTCCGATTCGGCCCAAATCTTGCCGCCGTGCGCTTCGACGATCTCCCTGGCGATCGTCAGCCCCATGCCGATCCCGCCGGCCGCCCGGGTGTTGGAGCTGTCGACCTGATAGAACTTTTCAAATATTTTCTCGAGGTTTTCCCGATCGATCCCGATGCCGTTGTCGGCGAACGAGACCCGGGCGGCCCCAGCTTCGACCCGGGCGCCGACCGCGACCGAGCCGCCGCGGGGGACAAATTTGAGCGCGTTGCCCAGTATATTCGTGATCACCCGCTCCAGTTTGGCCTCATCGGCCAGGATCGGCAGGTGCGCGGATAGCTCTGCCTTAAGCTCGATCCCTTTTTCCTCGAACTGGTCGCCCATGGCCTCGATCACCCGCTTCAACAAATCGTCCAGGAACACCGGCGTTTTCGAAAGCACCAGCGTCCGGCCGGTTTCGATCCGTGAAACATCGATAATGCTGTCGATCAGGATTAACAAATGTTTTGACTGTCTCTGCATCAGCAGCATCGTCTGTTTTTGTTCGGGCGTTAACGGACCAATTTTGCCGGACAATAGCAGTTGTAGGTAGCCGTTGATCGGCGTGATCGGTGTCCGCATCTCGTGAGAGACCATCGAGAGGAACTCCGTCTTCATCCGGTCGCGTTCGTGCAGCTCCACGTCTTTTATCTTTTCCTCTTCCGCCTGCTTGCGTTCGGTAATATCGCTGAAAGTCACGACCGCGCCGACAATCTTGCCCGACTCCAGGATCGGCACGCTCATATATTCGACCGGGAAGCTGGCGCCGTCTTTTTTCCAGAAGACTTCATCGGAGCCATGGTGTACCTTCCCCTCCATGAAAGCAGCGTAGATCGGGCATTCTTCTTTGGGATACGGGCGGCCGTCGAGCCGCTTGTAATGCCAGGTTGAATGGCTGGGCCGGCCGATCAGCTCCGTCACTTCGTAGCCGAGCAGTTTTGCCCCCGCCGGATTGACAAAAGTGTGATTGCCATTGAGATCCAGGCCAAAGATCCCTTCGGCCGCGGAATTCAAGACCAGTTCGTACCGCCGCCGCAGCTGTTCCAGTTCGGCAGTCCGCGCGATAACTTCTTTTTCGCAGTCTTCCTTGGACCGGCGCAGGGCTTCATCCAGCTGCTTATGTTCGGTAATATCATGCTGAATGCCCATAAATCCGATGATCTCGCCCCGATCGTTCAGGATTGAGAGCGCCGTGCCGTCAATATTGAGCAGCTTTCCCGCTTTTGTTTTGTTGACAATTTCACCGCTTATGACCTTTTTACTTAACAGCGTTTTCCAAAAATCATTGTAAACGTCGGGCGAAAGC
This sequence comes from Candidatus Margulisiibacteriota bacterium, assembly GCA_041661965.1. Lineage (NCBI taxonomy): Bacteria > Bacillati > Candidatus Margulisiibacteriota > Candidatus Margulisiibacteriota bacterium. The sequence continues at coordinate 286,846 of JBAZTH010000001.1, read as the reverse complement.
GTCCCGGACTTGATCAGCCTGGGCGTTTGGCCGATCGCTTCAGCGCGGGAAAAGCCGTACAATTTTTCAAATCCGGGATTGACATAATTTATTTTCCCGTCGGTATCCGTAATAAAGATCGCCTCGTATGAGCGCTCGACCCCCAGCTTGAGCTTGGTCATTTCGTCGATCAGCCGCCGGTGCTCTTGTGCCGCCGCTTCACGGCGCCTTGAGATCGACGCCATCACCAGCCCGAAAACGACGAACGAGAAGAGCAGCATGGACCAGTGGAAAATATTTTCCGGCTCGGTAAGGGCGGCTAGCGACGGGGCTTCATGCAAAAAGACGGCATGGAAGAGCAAGTCGATGGGGATCGATAAAATGCCGAGCGCCAAAGATATTATAACGATATAAACGCCTGGTCCCATGATATTCTATGCAAAATTATAGGCTCGCGCTGATTACTTGTCCAGAAATATTTTGTTGAATCCGCGAATTTTATACGTTATAATTTCCGCATAGTGAATTACGATGAAGCGATCGAAATCGCGGAAGGCATCTACTGGGTCGGCTTTTACGACCAGGTCGCCAATTTTCATTGCAATCCATATTTGATCGTTGACGGCGATGAGGCGGTCCTGATCGACCCCGGCTCCGCTCCCCATTTCCCGATCGTCGCGCGCAAAGTCATTTCACTGATCGATCCGAAAAAGATCTCGACCATCATCGTCAGCCACCAGGACCCCGATCTTGCCGGTTCCCTGCCCGTGTTTGAAGACCTGATCAATAATCCGGAGCTGAAGATCGCCACCTTTGAGCGGGTGTCGTTTCTCATTTTGCATTACGGGGTGCGCTCACCTTTTTATTTCTTTGAAAAAAACAACAATCGGCTCAAATTGAAAAGCGGCCGGGAACTGGTCTTTCAGCCCACCCCCTACCTGCATACGCCCGGAGCTTTCGCCACCTACGACACTAAGTCAAAAATATTTTTTTCCGGCGACCTCTTCGGCGCATTTTCCGACGATTGGGACCTGTTCGCGAAAGCCAACTATCATGACCAGATGAGCCTGTTCCATAAGCCCTACATGCCTTCCCGCGAGATCATGAAGCTGGTGCTGGAAAAAATAGAACAATACGATATCGAGATGATCGCCTCCCAGCACGGCTCGATCATCAAAAAAGAGCAGGTTAAGCCCGCGATCGATTTCCTGAAAGGACTCGAATGCGGGACATACCTAAAGCTATTGTAAAATGGATAAAGAGCTGATCGAACGTAATTTAGAGAACTTTCAGCTTAAACACCTCGCCCGCACCAAAGAATCGCTCCTCTCCCAAACCATGGCCCAGATCGAAAAAAACCGCGAGCGGATAGTCAACCTGGAAAAGCTGCGCGACGATCTGACCAACCTGATCGTCCACGACCTGAAGAATCCGCTGACCGGCATTGTTTCTTCGACCGAGCTGATGCTGGCCGGGCTGCTCGGCCCGCTGACCGGCGACCAAAAGAAATCCCTGGAGCTATCACGGACCGGATCTAAACAGCTGCTTAACCTGATCATGGATCTGCTGGAAACCCGGAAGATGGAAGAGGACAAAATGACCTTGAATCGGTCTTCATTCAAGCTTGATGAGCTTGCCCAAGAGCTCGCCTGGCTGGAACTGCTGGCCGATCAGGGAAAAAAGTCGTTCACTTTGCAGATTGATAAAGGATTGGCTATCTCCGCCGACCGGAGGCTACTGGTCCGGGTGATCGAAAACCTTGTTTCAAATGCCGTAAAACACACCCCCGCCGGCGGCCGGATCGCGTTACGCATAACACATGACACATTACACAACGAAATTTTGTTTGAAGCCTCCGATACCGGCGAAGGCATCCCCCAAGAATATCTGAACAAGCTCTTTAACCGCTTTTTCAAAGTTGAAACCCAAAATTTAAAGACCAAAATCGATACCGGACTCGGGCTCTATTTCTGCAAAATGGCGGTCGAGGCCCACGGGGGAAAAATTGGAGTCGAGAGTGCGGTCGGCAAGGGATCGAAATTTTACTTCACGCTGCCGACCAAAGGAGAAAACACTTGAACAGATTGGTGGCGCCGCTTTCTCTGGCGGCAATGGCCCTGGCCGTTCTGGCGCTCTTCGGCTGGCTCTCCGGCTTTCAGATACTCGCGCGCTTTGATTCCGCCTACATCCCGATGGCACCGTCCACAGCGGTCATACTTATCATTTTTTCCGCGGCTTTGCTATTCGAGCGGACCAAGATCGGGGCGGCCGTCAAAATATCAGCCTCGACCGCGGTCCTGCTTTTTTTGGCGCTGAACCGGCTATTCGACCTGGAACGGTTTCTGGTGTCCAGTCCGGAAATGCTGGGCGCCGCTCCCGTCGGCCGGCTGGCGCCGCTGACCGAACTAAATTTCATCCTGCTCGGCCTCGGGCTTTTCTTGTTCGGCCTGAAAAGAAAAAATCGCCGGGCCGAAGGGGTGCTGTTTGTTTCGGGCTTCCTGATCAACGCCGCCGTCCTGACCGGTTACCTGTACGGCCTCCCCTTCTTTTACGGAGGGGCCTCTATTCCGATGGCCCTTAACACCGCGCTGGCTTTGATCTGTCTCGCATCAGCCGCGATCCTGGCGATCGGTCCGGCCGATTTCCCCCTAAGCTATCTGGCCGGCACCGGCGCGCGGCCTCTCGTCCTGCGCTGGTTCGCGCCGATCCTTTTTTTCACCGTCATTCTGCAAGGTTACCTTTATACGCGTCTCCCTTTCGGGACGATCAATTTCGCGCTCAATTCATTTATTCTGGCCTTATTGATCATAGCCGTGCTGGCCGCCGGCGTAACTTATATTTCCCGGCTGATCGGTTCCGAGCTTGACCGGACCCAGGCTTTGGCCATTGAATCGGAAACCAGGTTCCACCAGGACCGACAAAAGTCCGAGGCCAGGTTCCGGACCCTCTCCGAACAGTCGCCGAACATGATCTTTATCAACTATCGGGGCAAGATCGTTTACGCCAATCAATGCTGTTCGGAGGTCACCGGCTATTCTCCGGGAGAGCTCCTTTCGCCGGATTTCGATTTCCGTTCGCTAACCGCCCCGACTTCGCTGTCCGTGTTCGAAGCGGCGCTCAAAAAGCATCTCCAGGGCGAAGACGTCGAACCTTATGAATGCGAGCTGGTCAAGAAAAACGGCGAAAAGTTCGCCGCTATCATCTCGACAAAACTGATCGATTACGAGAATGACCGCGCCATCCTCGGCGTCATTACCGATATTTCCGCCCAGCGGCAAACGGAAGCCGATCTGAAGAAAAAGCTCGGAGAACTGGAACTCTTCAAAGAGGCGGCGATCGGCCGGGAACTTAAAATGATCGATCAGGAAAAAGAGATCGATTCGCTCCTAATCGAACTGGAGCGCCGGGGAGGGAAAATAAACCAATGACGCGGTCAAAGTCCGGGATCGCCGGCGGCCTTTGGTTTTTCATTTTTGTCGTGCTTACCCTGCTGGCAGTTTGCCTGATCGGACTTACTTATTTTAATAACCAGCGCGACCAATTAAAGATATTGGCCCGCAATAACCTGACCGCCATAACCAACCTGAAAGTCGATCAGATCGAGAATTGGCATCAGAAACAAATGGAAGACGCCGCGTTCATTAATGAAATTCCCTTAGTCACGAAACCGTTTTTGTTGTGGCTCGAGGGCGGCCGCTCAGCTGAATTAAAGCAGGAAGTCTTGACCTGGATGAGGATATTGAAGAAACACCATAAATACGAGAACCTGTGCCTGGTCAACCGGGCCGGCCTTGTCCTGCTGTCGGAGAACAAAAATAGTCCGATCAATATCGTTGATGAACAAAAATTGATTTTGGATACATTGCGGTCAAAACAATCGACGCTCTGCGACTTTCATCGGGGCGCTAACGGCAGGATCAAGCTGGATATTGGCGTGCCGATCATGAACGACGGGGACGCAGCCGGGGTGTTGATCCTGCGCATCGATCCCGAGCTTTTCCTCTTTCCCCTGATCCAGATCTGGCCGGTGCCGAGCGATTCCGCCGAAACCCTGCTCGTCAGGCAACAAAGCGGCGAGGTCGTGTTTTTGAACGAACTTCGCCACAAAAAGGACGCCGCTCTCAATCTTCATTTCCCGGTCGGCACGAAATATCTGCCCGCTGCCATGGCCGTCAGAGGCGTCAGCCGCCTGCTGACCGGTATCGATTACCGGGGCGTGCCGGTCCTGGCGGTCGGCCGTCCTATTCCCGGCACAAGCTGGTTCATTATTTCAAAAGTCGACGCCCGGGAAATTTATTCGCCCATGCTTTGGATCGGGCTGCGCGCCGCCGCGATCGGGCTGTTAAGCTTGGGACTGCTCGGCTTCGGGTTTTATTTGATCATCAGGCGCCAGGGCGAGATAGAATTGATAGAAAGTAAGGAAAATTTCGAACGGCTGGTCAGCGCTTCCCCCGACGCTGTTGTCGCGGCCGATCTCGAAGGCAAGATCACCTACGCATCCGCTGAAGCGCTTAAAATGAACGGAATAAAAAATCTTGAAGAGATGATCGGCCGAAACATTTTCGAGTTGGTCACGCCGGAGCAACGGAACGCCGCGCGCAAGAGTTTTCAGCAAACGGTGGAGACCGGCCTGATCAAGGAACTCGAATACTCGCTGCTGCGCCGGGACGGCAGTCAATTTGTCGGTTCGATCAACGCGGCCCTTACCAAAAACGCCACTGAAAAACCCCAGGGCGTCATTATAACGGTCAACGATATCACTTATAAAAAAGCCTTGGAGCGCATCGTTAAAGACAGCGCCGTAAAATTCCAGTCGCTTTTTGACAATATGAGCAGCGGCGTCGTCATTTATCTCTACCGACAAAACGGCAGCGAAGATTTTATCATTTCGGACATTAACCGGGCGGCAGAGCAGATCGAAAAAGTTAACAGGCAAGCGGTGGTCGGCCGGGGCGTGCTGGAAGTCTTCCCGGGAGTCAAGTCATTCGGTTTGTTCGATATCCTGCTGCGGGTCTGGCGGACGGGACAGCCGGAACATTTCCCGATCGGTCTTTATCAAGATCAGCGGATCAGCGGCTGGCGGGAAAATTATATCTATAAATTGCCGACCGGCGAGGTCGTCGCCGTTTACGACGATATAACCCAGCGCAAACAGGCTGAAGAAAAACTGGCAATCGAGAGCTACCGCCTTCAAAAATCGCAGGAACTGGCCCTGGTCGGGAGCTGGGACTTCGATATCACAAACGACATTCTGACCTGGACCGATGAAACTTATAAGATTTTTAACGTTCCGGCCGGCGCGCCGGTAAGTTACGATAAATTCGTCGGTTTTGTTCATCCTGACGACAGGGCCGCCGTAATCAGTGCCTGGCAAGCCGCGCTGGTCAGCAAGCAATATGACATAGAACACCGGATCATTGTCGATGGCCGGGTCAAATGGGTCCGGGAGAAAGCCGAACTGCAGTCTGATAAACAGGGCAAGGCCGTCCGCTGCATCGGCGCCGTTGTCGACATCACCGATTTCAAGCGGCTGGTCAACATCAGAGACGATTTCGTCAATACCGTTTCACACGAACTACGCACCCCGATGGCGATCATCCACGAAGGAGTGGCGCAAGTGCTGGAGGGAATTCATGGGCCGATCAATGAAGGGCAAACCAGATTTCTATCGACGACCCTTCGGAGCATTGACCGCCTGGCCCGTATCGTCAACGATCTGCTCGATATTTCCCGCCTGGAATCGGGCCGGATGGAAGCCAAAAAGGAGCCGCTTGATATTGCACAACTGATGAGGGAGACCTTAGCGGCTTTCCGTCCGCAGGCGGAGAAGAAAGGGCTGGAACTGATCGAACGGCTGCCCGCCGCTCCGGTCATCTTGAACGCCGACCGCGACGAGATCACCGAAGTCTTGACCAACCTGATCGGCAACGCGTTGAAATTCACGGACAAAGGCCGGATCGAAATATCCTGCGAGGAAAACGACAAGGAGGTCGGATGTAGCGTCGCCGATACCGGCCGGGGCATTGCCGCTGCCAATCTGCCCAAATTATTTGAAAAATTCACGCAATTCGGCCGGGTCGCGGGCGGCGGGGAGAAAGGGACGGCCTGGGACTGGCGATCGTCAAGTCGCTGATCGAGCTCCATGGCGGGCGGATCCAGGTCGAATCGCAGGAGAACGTCGGGTCAAAATTCACTTTCACGCTCCCGAAAAATCCCGCTTAAAAGGAGAGGCAAAATGGCTAAAATACTGCTCGTTGACGACGAAACAGAATTTGTCGAAATGCTCGCCTTCCGGCTGGCCAAAGCCGGCGGCTACGAGGTGGAGTCGGCCTACGACGGCGAAGAGGGCCTGCAGAAAGCCCGCGCCGGACATCCCGACCTGATCATCCTTGACATCTGGATGCCAAAAAAAGACGGCTACCAGGTCATCAAGGAATTGAAAAGTTCGGAGGGAACCGCCCTCATTCCGGTGATCATTCTCACCGCCAGCACCCTGCCCCAGACCCTGGCCAAGATCAAAGCGGCCGGCGCCGCCGATTATATCCTGAAGCCGTTCGAGCCTACCGTCATGATGGCCAAGATCAAGGCCGCCCTAGAGAAAAAAAATGCTTGACGATCTGATCCTGCACGACCTTAAAAATCCTCTCTCCGGCATCACCGGCTCGATCGGACTGTTCCTGGACGGCACGCTCGGGCCAATCAGCGAGGAACAGCAAAAATATCTGATCAATATCGATTTCAGCGCAAGAAAGCTCGCCCTGCTCCTGATGGAACTAAGCTCTATTAACAACGCGGAGCAGGGCGAGCTTATCATTAACAAAACTTCATTCCCGGCCCGGGAATTCGAGAAAGAACTGGTCTGGATCCGGCAACTGGCGGGAAAAGAGGACAAGACAATTGCCGTCGCTATCGATAACAATCTGACCGTGAGGGCCGACAAAGAGCTCACCTTGATGGCAATAGAGGACCTGCTGCTAAACGCCGTCAAGCAAGTCGATCGCGGAGGACAGGTATCGTTTAACATTAAAAAAGAAAAGGACGGCGCGCTGTTCGAAATAACGACCGCCGGCGACGGCATCCCGCAGGCCTACGCGTCAAAAGTATTTGACAAGGACTTTCGGGCCGAACATCCGGAATTAAAATTAAAAACCAGCGCCGGCCTGGGCCTCTATTTTTGCAAACTTGCCCTGGGGGCACAGGGCGGCCGGATCGGCGTCGAAGGCGCCCGATTCTATTTCTCCCTGCCTGCCGGCAGGCAGGGCTTGCCTCAATAGCAATAAACATATAAAATATTGGATAAAGAGGTGGCTTATGAAAATATTAATTGCCGACGACGAGGAGATCGTGAGGACATCGCTTGAGGAAATCCTGAAAAAAGCCGGTGGTTTCGAGGCCGATTTCGCTTATGACGGGGAAGAAGCCGTCAATAAAATTAAAACCGCCTTTTACGACGCCGTCCTGCTCGATCTCGAGATGCCCAAGATCAGCGGCTACGACGTGCTGGCCCAAGCCAGAGTGATCCATCCCGACCTGCCGGTAATCTTTATTACCGGCAAAGCCGACGTTAAGAAGGTCGTCGCGTCGATCGCCAAAAACGGGTTGAGCGGTTTTATCGAAAAGCCTTTTACTCCGAACGAGGTGCTGGATGTGGTCATTAAAGCAACCAGAAAAAAGGGGTAATTGCTAAGTCTGACCGATCAACTTGGTTTGCGCAGCTTCTTTTAATTGATCCTCGGTTTAAACCGCCGCATCAAAAGCGAGTTTGTCACCACTGAAACCGAGCTGAAGGCCATGGCCGCGCCGGCGATTATCGGATTCAAAAGAAAACCGGTAAAAGGATACAAGATCCCGGCCGCGATGGGTAAGCCCAGCACGTTATAAATGAACGCCCAGAAAAGGTTCTGCCTGATCTTTTTCATTGAATAGGCGCTTAAGTCAATCGCCATGACCACATCGCGCAGGTCTTCTTTCACCAGCACGATCTCCCCCGTTTCGATGGCGACATCAGTCCCCGATCCAAGAGCGATCCCAATATCGGCCTGCGCGAGCGCGGGAGCGTCATTAATGCCGTCGCCGACCATTGCCACCTTCTTGCCTTCGGCCTGCAATTTTTTTATATTCTCCGCTTTATCTTGAGGCAGGACCTCGGCCAAAACCCTATCGATACCCACCTGCCTGGCGATCGCTTCACCCGTTCTTTTATTGTCGCCGGTCATCATCACGACCTCAATGCCGCTCCGACGCAATTCTTTGACCGCCGCCTTTGAATGCTCCTTCAGGGTATCCGCGACAGCGATCAGGCCGACGACCGAATTGTTTTTAGCGACGATCATTACTGTTTTCCCTTGGGATTCCAGTTCCTGTATTTTAGGCTCAAGGTCGGCGACCGCGATATTCTTATCGGTCAAAAGCTTGCGATTGCCGAGTAAAATGATCTCGTTATTAAGCGTTATCTCAACCCCTTTGCCGGAGATTGAACTGAATTTTTGCGGATCGGGGAGTTCGACCCCCTTTTCTTTTGCTTTTTTCAGGATCGCTTCCGCCAACGGATGTTCCGACTTCTTTTCAGCAACACCGGCGTAAAAAAGTATCTCCTTTTCGGTCCCCCCGCCGGCAAGCACCGTGTCCGTCACTTCCGGCTCACCCTTAGTTAAGGTTCCCGTTTTGTCAAAAACGACGCATTTTAACCCACCCGCTTTCTGCAGAGCGGCCGCATTTTTTATCAGGATGCCGTGCTCCGCACCCAGACCGGTAGCGACCATGACAGCCGTCGGGGTGGCCAGGCCAAGAGCGCAGGGACAGGCGATTATCAGAACGGTAATAAAGGTAGTCAAGGCAAAGGCAAACCCCAACCCCGCCAAAAGCCAAACAATAAAAGAAGCCGCGCCGATCAAAACAACCGTCGGGACAAAATAAGCGGAAATTCGGTCGGCCAGCTCTTCGATCGGAGCCTTGCTCCCCTGTGCTTCTTCGACAAATTTTATTACCTGGGCCAGGAAAGTGTCTTTCCCGATCTTCTCGGCCTTGAACTTGAAGGAGCCGGTTTTGTTGATCGTCGCCCCGACAACTTTATCGCCGGCCTTTTTTTCGACCGGGAGGCTTTCTCCCGTCACCATCGACTCATCGACACTCGAATGGCCGTCGGTCACCGTTCCGTCAACAGGGATCTTCCCACCTGGCTTGACCACAATTATGTCGCCGACCTGGACCTCTTCGATCCTGATCTCGACCTCTTTTCCGGCCCTGATTACCAGGGCGGTCTTGGCCTGCAAACCGATCAACTTTTTGATCGCTTCGGAAGTTCTCCCTTTGGCCACTGCTTCAAGGTATTTGCCCAACAGAATAAAGGTGATCAGTATGCCGGCCACTTCGTAATAAAGGTCGGCGACGCCGAAAGCGCTATTCCCCAGCCAGATCGCGACTGTGACATATAAGCTGTAGAGATAGGCCGCTCCGACGCCGATTGCCACCAGCGTATCCATATTGGCGGTCCTGGTTTTTACCAGGGAGAGAATGCCCCGCGTGAAAAATAGGCTGCCAAAAAACATGATCGGGGTGGTCAGTAAAAGTTCGATCGCGGGACCGTTCTTCATAAAGAATTCCGGCATTGGGAAGCCCGCAACCATCAGCATGTAGTAAAACAAGGGGAGGCTTAAGATCAGGGAGCCGAGAAAGCGGGTCCAAACATTTCTGATCTCTTTTTCCCGCGCTTGCTTCTCGACATCTTCCGTAACGTCCGCCTCTTCGATCGGGATATAGCCGGCCTCCGTAATGACCGCTTTTATCTGTTGGACAGAAACCTTGGCCGGGTCATACTGAATAACGGCTTTTTCATTTACCCGCAAATCTTTTGATAAGATACCCGGCAAACTGCCCACCGCCCCGCCAATCGTTCCCACACAGTGCGGATTGTCCATCCCAACCACTTTCAGGAGGATTTTCCCTGCGGACGCCGGCGCCGCCGCCGCGCTTGGTTTTATAACCGAGTAACCGGTCGCCGCAATAACTTTTTCAATCGCCGCGATGTCCGTTACCGCCGGATCATATTCCACCCAGGCTTTTTCGGAAGCGTAGTTAACATTCGCGGAAACAACCCCTTTAAAGCTTCTTAATCCGTTCTCGATCGCGCTGACGCAGGACGCACACGTCATCCCGGAGATAGAGAAACTGATCTTTTCCATTGCTTTCACCCCTGTTGTTAAAATAGTCTGGTGGTTAATGAAGGCTCTCGGTACGCGGCGTCAGGATCCGGTAGCCGATTTGAGCCACCAACCTGGCCTCCCCCCCAACATCGCTCCCGACTTCAATAAATAAAGGATCAACCGAGAAAACCCTATCCAGCACAAGCGCAACGGCCGCTCCCAGGCTGGAATTTTGCCCGGCATAGGCCACCAAGCCCAAACTTAGAGAAAGCGGCATACGGTCGATCTCGGTCAGGCCGATTTTACCGCCGCCAAAAAAGATCAGCGGATTATTGCCGGTAGTCGCCTCAAGCCCCAGGCGGTATTTTAAGTTCCTCGTTAAATTTTCTTCCAGCTGCAGGCCAAAGGCCGCGCCGCCGCGCACCCCGCCCAGGACCGCGGTATGTATCGCCCAGGAAGCCTGGCCGGTAATCGCCAAAACCAATAAAATAATAATTTTTTTTCTCATTTCGTCCTCCCCTTGATTCGTCCGCGGCGACAAATCAACGAAACCGGCAAAGGCTGAAAAAACACTTTTAGGTTTTTAAATTCCTGGCAATAATATCGAGTATTTTTTCCGGGGTAAAAGGCTTTTCAATATAGCCGGTCAGGTTTTGTTTTGTAAGGCTTTCCAGCGTTCGGGCCGGGGTCCCTTTGCCCGTAACAAAAATGACCGGCAAGGTCGGCAATATTGGCCTGATCTGCTCCAAGACTTCATAGCCGTTCATTTTCGGCATGTCGATATCCAGCAAAACCAGTCCGTAAAGGCTGCTTTTTATCTTTTTTACGGCTTCTTCGCCGTCAACGGCAAAGTCGGTCTCATAACCGCCGCCCGATCTCAAAATCGCGTCAAGGCTGATCCGCACTATCTCATCGTCATCGGCGATCAAGATCCTTTTCAAGCCGATCTTTTCATATTCTTTGACCGATTCGGCCGTGACCTGCCCGCTATTCCGCCGGATCGCCAGGTCAACCGTCCATTCGCAAATCTTCAACGCTTCTTTCGGCCTTCCTTTGGAGAGCTCAAATATCTTATCCAACGCCGAATCGGTAAAAGGAGTAAGCCCTTTTCCTCCGGCTTCTTCAATTCGAGCCTTGATAAACCCAATCAACCCCGGCCTGGCCAGGGCATTGTTTTCATTAAACATTTGACTGGAAGCGCCGGGCGTAAACGGATTTTTTGTCCAGCCGAGCTTGCCGAACGAAAGAGGGATCGTTTCTTGATCCGAAACCGCGGCCGGCGCGGCCGGCTTGGCGGCCCAACGGGGAAAACGGCACCACAACATGCGCCCGAAATAGTAAACAATAGCAGCGATCAGCGCGCCGCCGATCGAAACGATAACAGCCAGCAAAATATAAAATCTGGCGGCGCCGGTTTGCTGCGTTTTCATGAATTCTTTTGTTTGCAATAAATATAAGTTCGCTTCGCCGTTTTTGGGATCAAGATAAAGAACGATCTTAAAATACGCCGAGGCTTCAAGATATTTTCCCTGATCGAACAATTCTCGGCCTGTTCCCAGGTTCTTTGCGATCAATTGTTTTTTTTGTTCTTTTTCCAGCGAGGGGGCCGGCTCGGCGGAGACAATCGGGATAACCTTCAATATTCGACTGACGATCTCTTCCACGCCGGGCTGTTTGGCGGCCGGCTGGGTTTTGACCTCGATCTTTTCACGCAGCGGCGGTCTTTCAACGATCTCCGGGGTCACTCTTCTGGTGATGGCAATTACCGCTAATTCTCCGATGGCGAAGGGATTGGTTTCGCCGTCAAAAATATTCCCCCTGACATCGACGGCGCTTAATTTTGCCCGGTAAGTCCCCTTCCCGAAATCGACCGGGACCTGCCAAATGCCGCGCCAAAGATTGGCCCGCCGTCCCTGGATCAGATTGACGATGGTCCCATCGGGCATAACGGCTGAAATCTGGGTCGTATCGACCGGCGCGTCGACAATCACATGGACAAAATCGCCCGGGAGATAAACTTTTTGGTCGACCGACGTTGAAACTTGGGCGCTGACCCCAAAAATAAGCAGGCAAAAAATAAGCGCAATAAAAATCGACCGGTTACACCTCAATTATTCGGCCCTCCCCTTAAGGGCGAACCATGGTTCGCCGGTATATGACATCGATACGTAGGTTGTCGCCAAGCCGGGGTCATTATAGTATTGGTGATAGGCATAGTCAACACGGAAATTTCCGACGGTCAACGAAGTGCCGAAGGATGGGTTCCAGCTCGTCTGGGTCGCGGTCCCCGGATCGACGCTTTGATCGATCCCGGCCCGAAGCATCAGATAATTATTCTCTTTCCATTCCAGGCCAAGATGCGAGGTTAAAGGCCTGGCGCTTTGGGCCGGCAGATCGACATCCACCGCCACTGTCAGCTTCGGCTGGGGGATTGGTTTGATCGCGACGCCCGCTTTGGTTATTCCGGCCAGGGCCTCTTCGGCGCCGCCGTCCAAACGGAGCACCCCGCCCATCGAAACCGGCAAAATATTCTGCCGGCACAGCCCCAAGGAAAGATTGGGATTGACGATCACAAGCAGTCCGGCATCGGCGCTGGTCCCGGTCGCGAACTGGCCGATCCCGCCGGTATATCCCCGGTTGAATATTTTATAATTCAGTCCGATAAAAACATTTTTGCCGTAATCAAAGAACCTGGCGATGGGAACCGAGTAAGAAACCAGAAAAAGCGAATCGTAATAATCAGTCGGGATCGGCGTCGTCGGAATATTGTTCACGCCGGTCGTAATATAACCGAGCCCCACAGTGCCGTTCGGCGTCGGGACCGCGCCGCTGAACTCTTGATAATAAACCTCCCCCAATAAGTTAGTGTACATCGACATCGCCTGCGGCCCTTTGATACCGGCCAAACCGGCCGGATTGATGAAAGGAGCATCGGCATCGTCAACGATCGCGGTAAAAGCGCGGCCCATCCCGATCGGTCTGGCTCCGCCGCCGATGGTCAAGGCATCGTCCGTGGTGCCGATCACCGCGGCCTGGGAAAATTGACCGCCGACAAATAAGATGGCCAATAAAACAATTGTTTTTTTCATTTAACTATGGCAATTTTCGTCCGGCTCAACCCCTTGATCTTGCCATCCTCCTTCGTAGTCACGTCCAGAATGTAAACACCGAAACTGACCAGGCTCTTAAAGTCGGTCAGTCCGTCCCAGTTGATCTCGTTGACGCCGACCTGGCCGCCAGCCGTGCCGGCTGAAAAAAACCGCTGCCAAACCCGCTCGCCCCTGATATTGTAAATATACAAAGTAATATCCGCGTCTTTAGTTAAAGTATACTTCAAAGTGGTCGGGCCGGCGGCGGGATTGAAAGGATTGGAGGTACTGACGACCGTGCCGACCACGCCGATCGACGCGGCTTCCACTTTAAACCCGAGAGGCAATGAGGCAAATTGACCGTCGTCGTTGGTAACGGAGAGGTCCCAAATACCGATCTCCTTTCCCGCAAGATTGAACCGGCAGTTTATCTTCGCGGAAGAAATAACGACGACATTTTCACCCGCGATCGCGCTTTGACCCGCTTTCGACAAGCTGACCGTCGCCCCTGAACGGAAGTTCCCGCCGGCCAGATCGATGATCTCAACGACCCCGTCATTGGTCCCGCGGGCAGGGGTTATGGAAGCAACGGTCGGCGCGGGGAAACCGATCGTGAACGCCGAAGGGAGCGAGCCTGATCCGCCGTCAGGATTTATCACGGATACGTTCCATAAGCCGGCGGCGGCGCCGGCAATATCAAACGAGCAGGTGATCTGCCCGGAATTCACGACTACGACATTAACGGCATTTATGTCGGACTCCCCGCTCTTTGATAATTTAACCGCCGCTCCCGATCGGAAATTGGCGCCGACCAGGCCGGTTATATTGACCGGACCGCTGTTTAGTCCACTGGACGGGGCAATTGAGATTACGATCGGCGCCAGCGCGGGGGGGGTCGGCGCGGAAAAATAAACGCTCCTTAAAAAACCTCCGTTAAATGCAAAAGAAGTCCCAATATTGACGGGCAGCGCCCTTTCACGAATTTTCCCCCGCAAAGCGTATGATGACGATCCTGCCACGGATCCGCCGGAATCAAATACTTCGGCGGTCAACCTATAATTCGCGCTGGAGCTTGCCCCCTGCGCGGTCCCTCCAATCAGTATAAGAATAATTAATATCGCTAACTTTGCCATATTTCTTTAATAACTTACAATAACCAGTCCGGCCCCGCCATTTCCGCCAGTTCCACCATTTTCGCTTCCACCGCCGCCACCACCGCCGGGCTGGGTGCCTTCTCCTCCATTCACGCTGGGATTAGCCGCATTTGCCCCTACCCCACCCGCACCGCCGCTTCCTCCTCTCGGACTGCCGCCACCACCGCCGCCGCCAGCTCCATCGGAATTTTTACCGCTCACCCCGGTGGCGCCCGTAAGATTAATGGTTCCGCCGGTAGCGGTCCCTCCGGCGCCGCCAAGGGTAGAGCCGTCCGAGCCGCCATTAGCGGTCAGCGTGATATCGCCCGCGAAACTGCTGGCGCCGCCGGCAGAAGCCGGATTGCCGTTTGCGCCGCCGGAGCCGACCGTTACCGTCACGTTGCCCGAAACGGAAACCAATCCCGCGCAATATCCACCACCACCACCGCCGCCGCCGGATTGGTTATTTGAAGCGTTCCTGGCGCCGCCGCCCCCCCCCCAAATCTCCACATAAACAACCGACACTCCCGCCGGTTTTACCCAGGTTCCGCCTGACGTAAAGACCTGAATATTCTGCGGGATACCGGAGCCGACGGTCCAGCTCCTGGTTTGCGCGGTCGTAACCCCCGACGCGTCAAGCGCTACTTTTTTAGTGTTGTCGGCATTGTTTTGGAATGTTGTTAGTGTATCGGTGAAGGTCTTGTTGGTCAGCGTCTGAACCCCGGTCAAAGTCACAACGGAAGAGTCAACGGAAATTGTCCCTATCCCGGTTATCGGCCCGCCGGTCAGACCGGTTCCGGTATTGACCTCCGTCACCGTGCCGGTCCCGCCGGCCGCTCCCCACGAAGGGATCCCGCCGCTCACCTTCAGGATTTGTCCGGCGGAGCCGATCGGCAATTTGGAAAGCGTGTTGGAGGCCGAAGAATAAAGAATATCGCCGGTCGTGTAGGTCGATTGGCTGGTGCCGCCGTTAATTTCAACAACCGGGATTGCCAGAGAGATTGTCCCCGTCTCTGTTATCGGCCCGCCGGTTAAACCGGTTCCGCTGTTAACCGAAGTGACGGTTCCCCCGCCGGTCCCGGTTGCCGTTAAAGTCACGACCCCGGTCCCGCTCCCCTCATCGCCGGAAACGCCGATCCCGGAGCCGGCAACGATTTGCTTAACGAACTGGCCGGTAGCGACACTGCTTCTGGAAATCGAGCCGGCCTCGACCCCTTGCGCGGATGCGGCTTTATAAGCATAACCAACCGAAACGATCCTGACCCTGGGACTTAAAATCTCACTGCCGACAACGATTTGCGCGTATCTTGAGGAACTGTCAAAAACAGTTGCGGCTAAGGCCGTAGTTTCTCCAAGTAAAACACTGAATACTCCCTGGTTGTCCGGGGTTACAGTATGGCTCTCTGGTCCCCAGATCAGACTTCCGCCCGACAAAGAATCATAAATCGATATTTGCACGGTGGTTGAAGCGGTTACCGGGGTGCCGGCAGTATCGGTCAACCGGCCTTCAAATGAAAGCAAATTAGGAATACTAAAAACCTCAAAAGCCAATGCTAGAACGACAATCGATCCGACCAAGAACCTGTTTTTCATTAAAAACCCTCCTCTTTATTTCGGAATCGTAAAAGTAATTGTTGTTCCCCGCCCTTGCGGCCGCTTTTCTGGCGGAGCGGACAGGTGGAGATTACTATATCGGACGGGAAAAATCAACCGGCAATCGCACTTCGATGACCCTGGAAGCGGCGAGATCAATCTCATTGCTTTTTTGTCGCATAAAGATTAGGATTAGGCATCGTGGCTAAACAAAAAACACCTTTCGGGAGAAACACCGAGGTTTTGATCGCCAACAAGCACCTGGGCAAACCCGCCCTCCATGACCCGGTCGTTATTTCACGCTTGTTCAAGCGGATCACTAATAAAACCTTGAAGAATATCCGCCCGGACCAGCGCCGGATCATTACCCGCCCTTTCCGCCCCGCCAGCGAGTCCCATATCGCCAATATCGTCAACCGGATTTTGGCGCTGGATGAGACAAGAGTCAAAATCGTCTTAAAGCAAACGCTTCAGGATTTCGCGCATCGCCACAAGGATATTCTCCCCGTCTTGAAAAACAATTACCAGCGGATCGTCAAATACGCCCCGGATCCGGCAGCGCTGTCGGAAGAGAGACGCCTTTTGCTCGGCGCCTGTTTTACCATGGAATATTCCATCGAATCGGCCGCCCTCTTCAACCCCTCGGTCGTTATCTATCCCAAGCAAAACCAGATGAAGAAGGGACAGACCCGCGTTATTTTCAGCTTTCGCGCGACCGGCGAGGGACACATTTCGTCGATCGTTTTTCGCAGCGCCATAATCGACCAGGACAACTCGATCTTTTTGGAGCCGATCAGCCCTTTTTTGGGCACCCCCGAGATCGTTTTGAACGCGACCTACGACCGGGAACTGTTCAAGGCCAAACTCGAGGAGCTGGGCTACTTTAGCGAAGCGGCCAAGGCGATCGACCAGCGCCTGCCGGCCAGTTTTACGCCCGCCGACCTGGACCAGGCGATCGGCGTTGTGCGCGACGGCAATCTTTTTACGCCGGCCGACCTGGACGACACAATTGTCCACATCCGGTGGCTGGCCGAATCAAACTATGAGATCTTTTTCCCGCAAGGCCAGCTGATCTCGGAACGGGTCATTTTCCCCATCTCGCAGAACGAAAGCAACGGGGTGGAAGACGCCCGCTTTGTCCGTTTTGTCGACGACGACGGCAGTGTCACCTACTACGCAACCTATACCGCTTATAACGGCCGGGAAATACTGCCGCAACTGATCGAGACAAAAGATTTCCACCATTTCAAGATCTCCACCCTGAACGGACCGATGGCGCGCAATAAGGGGATGGCCCTTTTCCCCCGCAAGATCAACGGCCGCTACGCCATGATCACCCGGATCGACGGGGAAAGCCTCTACCTAAGCTATTCCGATAATATTCATTTTTGGTTCGACGGGGTTAAAATAGAAGAGCCGGCCAATAGCTGGGAACTGGTCCAGATCGGCAACTGCGGCTCGCCGCTCGAAACCAAAAAAGGGTGGCTCCTGCTGACCCACGGCGTGGGGCCGATGCGCAAATACTGCATCGGAGTTTCGCTGCTCAACCTGAAAGACCCGGCAAAAGTGATCGGGCGGCTGGCCGAGCCGCTGCTGGCGCCGCGGGAAGAAGAACGCGCCGGTTACGTGCCGAACGTCGTCTACAGTTGCGGCGCGATAATCCTCAACGGCGAACTGATCATCCCTTACGCTATTTCCGACTCGGAATCGCACGTGGCCAGCATTCCGGTCAACGAACTGCTCGAAAAACTGTTGAAAAAGGGCTAAGCCCCTTCGATCTCATACTCTTCGATCATCGCCAAAAGCGCCATCAGGAAAGAAACGGTGCTCTCCCCGCCCTGGTTCAAACTGACCCCTTCCGGCAACAGGCCGTCGGCACAGCCTTTGGTCTCGTGATCGTACAAAGACATCCCCATGTCGTTCTCGCCGAGAAACCAACCGAACGCCCAGCGCATCTTCTTAAGATATTCTTTCTCCCGGGTCACCCGGTAGGCGGACTGATATGCCAGAACCATCGCCGTGGCATCGATCGGCTGCTGGTCATACTGGGCTTTCTCCCCGCCTCTTTTATACCAGCCACGGCTTCCGACAATAGAAAGCCGCCCGTTTTGGCTGGTGGTTTTCTCTAAAAATCCCAGCGTTTCCCTGGCAACCTTCAAATATTTCTCATCGCGAAGAATGGAATAAGACTGAAAGAGAGCCATCGGCAGGATCCCGTTGTCATAACAAAGGATATTTTCAAACCAGCGCCAATCATCGGTCGCCACCTCTTGATATAAAGCTAAAAGATGGTCGGCGCATTCGCGCAACAAGGCGGCGGCGCTTTCATCCCCCTGATAGCAGCGCAAATAAGAAGCCAAACCGAGCATCGCCAAGGCCTTCCCGCGCAGGTTTAACTTGCGCACCTGGGGCAAAGCTTTGCGGAAACATTCGCAGGCCAGGGAGCGATAGGCGTTACGCGGCGGCCGCCAGATAAGATAGCCAAGCGCCCAGAGCGCCCGGCCGCAAGCATCGTCCGAGCCGGTCTCATCCAGAAAGTGACGCTGGTAATCGATAAAATTCCGGAAGCTCCCGTCAGGGTTCTGCATAAAATGGGTAAAGCTGAAATAAGTGGAGATCAGCGCCTTGGCCTCGTCGCTCTGCACCAGAAAAAACGCCCAGGCGCATAACATCAGCGCCCGGGAGTTGTCGTCCAGGCAATAACCGGTATGCCGATCGGGAACAATATATTTGGCGTGCTGGATCAGACCGGTGTCGTCGGTCAACCGCTTTAAGTGCGCCAGGTCAAACATCGGCTCGCGCAGGAGCGCGGGAGTTTTCAGCGCCAAAGTCCTGGTCGCGATCGTTTTTGTCTGCCGGAACATTTCCAGGTACTTTTCCGCGACTTTGCTCCAGCGCATCTGTCGGCCAAATTCATAAGTCTTGGCGCGCAGCTGCTTTAATTTGGCTTTGTCCGACAAAAGCTCGCGCAATGTACCGGCCAAAGCGTCGGAGTCGGCAAAATCAATCAGCCGTCCCCGGCCTTCAGCCAGCATTTCTTTCGCATACCAGTAAGGAGTGGAAATAATAGCATTCCCCGCCCCGATCGCGTAAGACAGGGTCCCGCTGACGATCTGCGCCTCATTCAAATAGGGAGTAATATAGATATCCGCCGCCATCAACCAGGCGTAGAGCTCTTCCAGACTGACAAAGCGGTCCTCAAAAATCACCTGCTCTGCCAATCCCAGCTCATCGACCAGCGCGACCAGGCCGGCCCGATATTTTTCGCCGTATTCCTTGATGACATTAGGATGGGTTTTTCCCAAAACCACATAGATCAGCTTGGGAAATTCTTTGACAATGGCGGGCAACGATTTAATGACCGTTTCAATCCCCTTATTTGGGCTAAGCAAGCCAAAGGTCAAGAGCGTCTGCTTCCCTTCCACCTGAAACCGTTTTTTGTAGTGGCCATTATCCAGCGAGGTAAAATCGGGAGTCCCGTGATAGAGCAGCCTGATCTTATCGGCCGGGACAGCATAAACTTCCTGCAACAAGGTCACGGCCAGCTCGCTCATCACCACCAGCTGATTGGCCCGCTGGGCCATCTCCTGGACGATCTTTTTCTGGTTGGGTGTGGGATTTTTAAGCACCGTGTGCAGGACCACAACCACCGGCACGCTCAAGCTGGAGATCAGTGAAAGGATATAGATCCCATCCCAGCCCCCATAAATCCCGTATTCATGCTGAACGCAGGCCACATCGGCATTACTGGCATTGATAAAATTTGCCGCTTCGTAATAATCGCTCTGCTGGTTTCTTTGCAGGGTAAATTCCACCCGGCGCGGATAAGAATACCCCCGCTCGGTGTCGTTGACGGCAAGCGCAAAGACATTTGAGCGGGGAGAAAGAAGTTTAGCGGTCGCCTCGCAAAGATCGGTCGTAAAAGTAGCAATCCCGCAAATACGCGGGGAATAATTACCAACAAAAGCGACATTAAGCTCGGATCTTAACAAATTATTGAACCTCGATGATCTTGTAGGTGACTTGGCCGCGCGGCAGTTCAACCTCGACCTCGTCGCCGATCTTGTGGTTAAAAACCGCCCCGCCGAGCGGGGAATCGGTCGATATTTTGCTCTCCAGCGGATCGGCTTCCATATCGGAAACTAGGGTAAATTCGAATTCGCTTCCGTTATCGAGCGCTTTGACCTTGACGGTCGAACCCAAGGTGACGCCATCCCCTTTCGGCAGGTCGTTCTTATCAACGACGGTCACGTTGGCGACCCGGGCTTCGAGTTCTCGGATCCGCATTTCGTTGAGCCCCTGCTCGTCCTTGGCAGCATGATAAGCGGAATTTTCGCGGAGATCGCCGTGTTCGCGGGCTTCGCCGATCGTTTTCGAGATCTTGACCCGGCGTTTTTTCAGCTCGTCCAGTTTCTGCTGTAACTTCTCAAAATTCTCTTTAGTTATTAGTTCTCCCATAACATACTCCCTTCTATTTCTGCTTACCATTATAGTATAGCAAATCTCAGAAAAAATCGATCAAAAGCGGCTTAAAATAAAATTCAGCAAGCCGCCGACGGTCAAAGAAGTCGCCAGCATGATCGCGGTCGCCTTAAGCATATCGACTATCCCTAATTCCCTAATGAATATGACAAAGGTCGCGATACAGGGGAAAAAAGTCGCCAGGACCACCGAAGCGACGATCAGCTGTTTAACGCTTAACGCCAGCGGCACAAGCATGCCGACCGCGACATCTTTACGCAGAAAACCGATCACGATCGCCACGATCGCTTCTTTGGGAAGACCAAACAGACCGCTGACGACCGGCGCCGTCACATTGGCGATCGCGTCAAAAATATTCAAGCGATAAAGCAAATTAACGACCAGCACCCCGATAATTATCAACGGCAGCGCTTCGGTAATGAATTCCCTGATCCGCCACCAGGTTTTTCGCAGGAGAATCGGCGCCGGCGGAAAGCGATACGGCGGGATCTCCAGCAATAGCTCGGGGCTAAAACCGGGGGTCAGCCGGTTCAGGATCATGCCGAGGGCCAGCCAGGTCAAAGCCAACGTCCCGTAAACGATCAACAAAGGAAAAATTCCATGCTTTCCCAAAAGACCGATGATCATCGCCTGCAGAGCGGCACAAGGGATCCCGATCGAGATCAGGGTCGAAGCAATAAACCGCTCCCGCTTGCTCTCTAAGACCCTGGTCGCCAGGATGCCGGGAACGTTGCAGCCAAAAGAAAGCAAAGTCGGCACGATGGCGAATCCATGCAAACCGATGTTGTGCATCAAATTATCCATCAGGACCGCCAAACGCGGCAGATAGCCGGAATCCTCCAAAAGCCCGATGACCAGGTAAAAAGCGATGATATATGGGAGGACCATGGCGAACTCAACGTATAAAGCGGTGCTTAAGACCCCGAAAGATTGGACATAGTCGATCCGGCCGGCGATCAGATTGCCAATAAGGATGTCGTGAAGCAAGCCGCCGTTCCCCATCAAATTACTAAGCGAATGCAGGACCGGCGCCCATAAATAATCGAAAAAGGGATCGGCCAAATAACCGATCAGGCTTTCACCAATAAAACGGATCACGAAAAAGGCAACCAGGGCGATCAACCCCGCGAAGGGGAGCCCGGTCTCCGGTTTAATAGTCAGGTCTTGCAGCCATTCCAGGAAAGTATGATGGCGGTGTTCCAACCGTTGGGCCAGGCCGATAATCCGGCCGATATCTTCCCAGCGCTCGTCACGAGTATGTTTTCGAACTTTCGGCGGCTTGGCCTTATAGATCTGCCCGATCAAACGGGCAAAACCTTCCCCGGTCACCGCCACCGTCGGCACCACCGGCACGCCAAGCCACTCGGCAAGTTGGTTGAGATCGAGATGGATCCCCCGGTGTTTGGTATCGTCCCACATGTTCAGCGCGACAATGACCGGGATCTTCAGTTCCATTAATTCCAGAGTCAGGTAGAGGTTCCGCTCCAGGTTGGTCGCGTCCACCACGTTGATGACCACATCTCCGGTCTTGAGCGCTTCTTTGGTCGCCGCTTTGAGGATATCGCAGGTCACTTCTTCCGCTTTGCAGGTCGGCTCCAAGGTGTAGGTCCCGGGAACGTCGATCACTTCGACCTTCTCGGTCCCCAGCAGCATGTACCCTTTGCGAAACTCAACCGTGGTCCCGGGGTAATTGGAGGTCACGACTTGCAGGCCGGTCAAACGGGAGAAAACCGCGCTTTTCCCGACATTGGGATTGCCGATCAACAGGATCTTTCTCACCGCTGAACCTCCAGGATTATCTTGCCCGCCATCCCGTGGCCGATAGCGATCTGGGTCTGGCCGACCCGGACGGTGATCGGACCGAGGAACAGGCCGCTGACTTTAGCGACTTTCAGACTGATCCGTAAACCAAGCGCGGCCAGACGGTTTTTCAACTCATCCCCGCCGGTTATCTCCTGAACATACCCCTCTTCCCCATTCTTCATTTTAGTTAAAGGCAACAACATGCTTTAATTATACTCCAAATTGTAAATAATTGAGTGAAATTAACTTCGCGCCGGCCCGATAGATAAGAGATGTTCATCCGCTTTCGTCGGATTCCACATCACGACCCCGGCAATCAATCTGCTATAATAGAGTAATAATGAGAAAAATAATTAATATCGCGATCATTGCTCACGTCGATCACGGCAAAACGACGTTGACCGACCACTTGCTCCGCCAGGGAGGAGCGTACGGCGAACGGGACGTGGTGACCGAGCTCGTCATGGATTCCAACGATCTCGAAAAAGAGCGCGGAATCACCATTTTTTCCAAAAATTGCTCGATCCACTACAAAGATTTTAAAATCAACATCGTCGACACTCCCGGCCACGCCGACTTCGGTTCCGAAGTCGAACGGGTCCTGAAGATGGTCGACAGCGTCTTGCTCCTGGTCGACGCCCGCGAAGGCCCCATGCCCCAGACCAAGTTCGTCCTTTCCAAATCGCTGAAGCTCGGTCTGCGGCCGATCGTCATCATTAACAAAATCGATAAAAAGGGGCACCAGGCGCATAAGGTCGTTGACGATATTTTTGATCTCTTCGTCAAGCTCGACGCGACCGACGAACAGCTCGACTTCCCGATCGTCTATACTATCTCCCGCGAAGGGTTGGCTAAATACAACCTGGAAGATAAGAGCGCCGACCTGACTCCGCTTTTTGAAACCATCCTTAAACACGTTAAGCCCTACCCTGACAAGAGCGCCGAACCGCTTCAGATGCAGGTTACCAATCTGGCTTATGACGATTACGTCGGCCGGATCGCCATCGGCCGGGTTTTAAGCGGCAAGCTCAATAAAGGGGCTAATATCGTCGTCTGTAAACGGGATGGCACGGTCAAGCCGGGTAAGATCGCTAAACTAAATATTTTCGAAGGGCTTAAGCAAATCGAAGTCGACGAAGCCGACTGCGGCGATATCGTCTCCGTCGCCGGAATGCCCGATATCACGATTGGCGAAACGATCTCGACCGCCGATAATCCCCAGCCCCTGCCGCTGCTGGTCATCGACGAACCGACCATGACGATGGAATTCATCGTCAATAACTCTCCTTTTGCCGGCCGGGAAGGAAAATACGTCACCACCCGCCAGATCAAGGAACGGCTGGAACGGGAACTGGAAACTAATGTCGGCCTGCGGCTCGAACCGCTCGAGAACGGCGAAGGGT
This sequence comes from Candidatus Margulisiibacteriota bacterium, assembly GCA_041661965.1. Lineage (NCBI taxonomy): Bacteria > Bacillati > Candidatus Margulisiibacteriota > Candidatus Margulisiibacteriota bacterium. The sequence goes on along the minus strand of JBAZTH010000001.1, from coordinate 263,222 downwards.
TCAAGGTTTCCGGCCGCGGCGAGCTCCATCTTTCGATCCTGCTGGAAGAGATGCGGCGGGAAAGCTACGAGATCCAGGTCTCCCAGCCGAAAGTAATCTTCAAAACCATCAACAACGAAAAGATGGAACCGATTGAACAAGCGATCGTTGCGGTCCCGGAACAGCATGCCGGCGCGGTAATTGAAAAACTCGGCAAACGCCGGGGGGAAATGCTCGACATGTCGAACAAGAACGGGACAACCACCCTGACCTACATGGTCCCGACCCGCGGGCTCCTCGGCTTCCGGGCCGAGTTCATCATGGACACCAAAGGCGAAGGGATCCTGAACCACGCTTTCGCCAAATACGAACGTTTCAAAGGTGAAATTTCCAAGCGGCAGAATGGGGTGCTGATCTCCGGCAACACCGGCAAGACCGCTTCTTACGCCCTCGACAACTTACAAGCGCGCGCCAAACTTTTCCTAAGTCCCGGGATCGAAGTGTACGAAGGAATGATCATCGGGGAAAATTCCCGCGCGATGGACATGACGGTCAATCCGTGCAAAGAGAAAAAACAGACCAACATCCGGGCGGCCAGCGCCGACGAAGCAATCCGGCTGACCCCGCCGATCATCCTGACGCTGGAACAAGCGCTCGAGTTCATTGATGACGACGAACTGGTGGAAATTACGCCGAAACACATCCGCTTGCGAAAAAAATATCTCACCGAAAACGAGCGGGACCGGCATAAGAAAGATTAAATGTGGAGCCGATCAAACCCCCGCACCGAAAATTAAGCAATCTTAATTTCCTGGCGATAAAAAAACCGCGTTTAGCCGGGGACGACGAACTCCCCAGCACGGAACCGCAGCATATCAGCAACCAAAAAATACCGACCTGCTTCGCTCCTGGACTAACCATCAGCGACCGCTTCTATTTGACCGCGGTCCGGGCCGCAACAACTTACACGACCATCTTTGAAGCGACCGACCGGCATGATCCCACCCCCTTGGCCCTTAAGACAACGATCACCGAATCGATCTTCCCGTTCTTTGACCGCGAGGCCGACATTTTAAGAAGACAGATCGACCCGATCTTCCCGCATTTTGTTGAATACAGCACTTTCCACGGGACCAGGTACATCGCCATGGAAATGATCGCCGGATACACCCTGGCCGCCCTAGTTGATGGCGGGAAGCTCTTTTCATTACACGAGATAATCGAGATCGGCATGCAGGTCCTTTACGGGCTGGAAAAGCTCCATCAGCAGGCCGAGGTCGTCCATCGGGACGTTAAACCAACCAACCTGATCAACAATCTTACCGGCCTACGGATGTTTGATTTCGGCCTGGTCTGCCCGATCGGCTTCAGTGAAAACGCGGGAATGATCGCCGGAACGCCGGGGTATATGTCTCCGGAACAGATTAAAAACGGCAGGATCTTTCCAAGCAGTGATATTTATTCCTGGGGGATCGTCCTCCACGAGCTTTTAGCCAGAAAAAACCCTTTTACGCCTGATAATTGCTGTGAACCAGGAGAAATCCGCCGCCGCCAACTGGCTTGGGAAATTCCACCTTTAAAAAAGGAAGCGATCGCCAGGCATTTGGCCCCAAAAAACCGAGAGAGGTATAGCGACGAGCTCAACTTATTACATGAAGGGTTGGGAAAAGCGATCGCGGTGGCAACTAATAAGAAACCGGAAGCCCGGCCGCCGATCTCCGAGCTCTATTCCCGACTGGCAACGCTCTATTCTACCGCCCAGGAAATCCCGATCGTGGAAAGATAATAAATGGTTGGATTCGCCACCATTCTTGCCTCTGACTCTAAAAATAAGCTATAATCAATTCTCAAATGGGGCCGTAGTTCAGTCCCGATGATCATTATTTTTAATAATTATGGAATCATCGGGATCCCGACATCCACCTGCGGTGGATCGTCGGGACTGGGAGAATGTTTAGATCAATTCGAAAAGTTCGATCTTTTTAATTTTAATATGGGGCCGTAGTTCAGCTGGGAGAACGCTAGATTTGCATTCTAGAGGTCAGGGGTTCGATCCCCCTCGGCTCCATTTTAAATCTTAGGTACTTTTTTCAGCGCTTCTTTGACCAGCTCGACCGGATATTCGTAATCTTCCAGTTTGCCGGACAAATAAGAATCGTAAGACGTTAAGTCAAAATGACCATGACCGCTCAAATTGAAAATGATCACATCCCCTTCTTTCGCCTTCTTCGCTTCGTCGACCGCGCAATGAATAGCGTGGGAGCTTTCCGGCGCCGGCAAGATCCCTTCGGTCCGGGCAAAAAGAACGGCTGAAGCAAAACATTCGGTTTGATGGTAAGCCCGGGCTTCAATAACTTTATCTTTCGCTAGATTGCTGACCAACGGCGACATCCCGTGGTAACGCAAACCGCCCGCGTGGATACCGGGAGGCATAAAATCATGGCCTAAAGTGTACATCTGAACGATCGGCGCCATCCCGGCGGTATCGCCATAGTCGTAGCGGAACTCCCCTTTGGTCAAGGTCGGGCAACACATCGGCTCAACCGCGATCGCTTTCGGGTTGGTCTTCCCCTTCAGCTTGTCCTTAAGGAATGGGAAAGCGATCCCGCCAAAGTTGCTCCCGCCGCCAACGCAGCCAATGACCACATCCGGCATTTTCTCACCGATCGACTTCAACTGCTCGATCGCTTCCAGGCCGATGATCGTCTGGTGAAGTAGCACATGATTTAAGACCGATCCGAGCGAGTATTTGGTATCATCATGCTTCACCGTATCCTCGACCGCTTCGGAGATCGCCAGCCCTAAGCTCCCCTTATTATCCGGGTCTTTGGCCAGGACCGACCGGCCGTATTCCGTTAAATTGCTGGGCGAAGCGACAACCTTCCCACCCCAGGTCTGCATTAACAGTCGGCGGTAAGGTTTCTGGTCGTAACTGACCCGGACCATATAAACCTGACATTCAATATTAAAAAGAGCGCAAGCAAAGGAAAGGGCCGAGCCCCACTGACCGGCGCCAGTCTCGGTGGCGATCCGTTTGACCCCCTCTTTTTTGTTGTAATAAGCCTGCGCGACCGAAGTATTGGTCTTATGCGAACCGGCCGGGGAGACGCTTTCGTTTTTGTAATAGATTCTGGCTTTGGTCCCCAACGCTTTTTCCAGGCTCAAAGCCCGAACCAGCGGCGTCGGCCGCCAAATCTTGAGGATATCGAGAACTTCTTGCGGAATATCGATCCAGGGATCCATGGAAACTTCCTGCTTGATGATCTCCATCGGAAAAAGCGGCGCCAAATCCTGCGGTCCCAGCGGCTGATGAGTTCCGGGATGGAGAGGCGGCGCTAATGGGGTTTTTAGATCAGGAGCAATGTTGTACCAGCGTGTCGGGATATCTTTTTCACTTAGTAGGATCTTTCTATCTGTCATCGGATTTCCTCCATATCCCGCGAATAAATTCAGCGGTTAAAAGTTATTTTAGCAAAATAATGCCAGGAAAGCCATTCATTGCTAACGGTAACCTGCGACTAAACGTCGCGGTTACCGTTTATTCTCTCCTTTTGCCAGGAAACCGCGAAGTTTATTCGCCGGTTTCCTGGCACACAAAACAGCTACCTCTGTCGCTACTTTTTTGCTATAATAATAGTAATGGCGACACAAGAACAGTGCCAAGTCCTCGACCATAAGCAAGTTGGCCCTCGATATTACAAGCTGACGATCAAATCCCTATACATAACCACTAACGCCGAACCGGGCCAATTCGTCAATGTCCGGGTTGATAGCGGGACTGAACCGCTGCTGCGACGGCCGATCAGCCTCCACAAGATCAACCGGGAACACCAGACCTTTGAACTTCTTTACGAAGTCCTCGGCCAGGGGACAGAACTCCTCTCCAAAGTCACCGTCGGCGCCAAGCTCGATATCCTGGGGCCGCTCGGCAGCGGCTTTAAGCTCGACCCGGAGAAAAAGATCGCCGTCCTGGTCGGCGGCGGGATGGGGGTCGCCCCACTCCTCTCCCTCGCCCAACAATTAAAAACACTCGGCGGACGGGCGGTCTACGCCCTGGCCGGCGCCCGCGATAAAAGCTCTCTCCTCTGCGAAACCGACTTCGCCGACCTGGCCAATGAAAAAGTCATCGCCACCGACGACGGAAGTTATGGCCGCAAAGGTTACGTCTCCGACCTCCTCCTCAACCTGCTAAACAACACGCTGGAGACGCGCCACTATCCGGAAACGGCGATCTACGCCTGCGGCCCGAAGGGGATGCTTAAAGCGGTCGCCGAGATCGCCCAGGAGCGGCAGATCGACTGCCAGGTCTCCATGGAAGAAAAGATGGCCTGCGGGATCGGCGCCTGTCTCGGCTGTGCCGTCGCGACCCGCAGCGGCTACAAGATGGTTTGCAAAGACGGACCGGTCTTCGACGCTAAGGAGATATCATGGTAAGCATTAATAACCCTCACCCAAGCTCGAGCCACTTGCTTAGTTATACTTTTCAGCCCTCTCCCAAAGGGAGAGGGACTTATTGCTTACCGGAAAAGAACCACTCCCTCTCCCCCTGGGAGAGGGTAGTAAGCACCAACTGTTATCAAAATCAAACTGGGGTGAGGGTTATATGAACACTGATCTCGCAGGCATAAAGCTGAAAAACCCGATCCTGGTCGCCTCCGGGACCTTTGGCTACGGGAAAGAATTCGCCGATTATCTCGACCTAAATAAGCTAGGCGGGATCATCACCAAAAGCGTCACTCTGAAAGCCAAAGAAGGAAATCCCCCGCCCCGGATAGTCGAAACCCCTTCCGGGATGATAAACTCGATCGGCCTGCAGAACGAAGGGCTGGAAGCTTTCTTAAAAAACGCCATCCCCTTCCTGGCCAAGCTCGAGATCCCGGTCATCGTCAACATCGCCGGCGAGACCATCGACGAATACGCCGAACTGGCCAAACAGCTTAGCAAAGAAAAAACGGTCAAGGGACTAGAAGTAAACATCTCCTGTCCCAACGTCAAAAAAGGCGGCATGGCTTTCGGGATCGACCCAGCCGCGACGAAAGAAGTGATTGCCGCTGTCCGGAAAGCAACAACACTGCCAGTCATTGCCAAACTCTCACCTAATGTTACCGATATCACTCTGACCGCGAAAGCGGCGGAAAGCGCCGGCGCGAACGCAATCTCCCTGATCAACACCGTCGTCGCCATGGCGATCGATATCGAGACCCGGCGCTCCCGGATCGGCCGCAAAACCGGCGGACTCTCTGGCCCGGCGATCAGACCGATCGCGGTCCGGATGGTCTATGAAGCAAGCCACGCCGTTAAGATCCCGGTCATCGGGATCGGCGGGATCATGACCGGCTCTGACGCAGTCGAGTTTTTCCTGGCGGGCGCCTCGGCCATTGAAGTCGGGACCGCCAACTTCGTCGACACCGCCGCTCCCCTGCGGATTTGGGGAGAGATCAACGACTACCTGAAAAAGCATGAGCTCGGCGACTACCGCGAACTGATCGGCGCCTTCAAAGAATAATGTTTATCGACACCCACGCCCACCTGACCTTCCCGGAATTCGACATCGATATCAGCGAAGTCATCGCCCGGGCGAAAGAAGCCGGGCTGGAAGCGATCGTCAACATCGCCCTCGACGCGGATGCCAGGCGGAAAGCCAAGCTGATCGCCGCCGACTATCCCGGCTATGTTTTCACCGCCGTCGGGATCCATCCCCACGAAGCCTCCGAATGGACCGACCAGACGGAAGCCGACCTGTTAGCCTACGCCAAGGAACACAAGCTGGTCGGGTTCGGTGAAATGGGGCTGGACTACCATTACAAGCTCTCCCCGCCCGAGAAACAGCAAGCGGTTTTCCGCCGCCAGCTCCAGCTCGCGCAGGAGCTTGATCTCCCGGCGATCATTCACTCCCGTGACGCGGTCCAGGAGACGATCACGATCATCCGCGAGGAAAACCAAGGGAAGCTTAAAGGGGTCCTTCACTGTTTCGCCGGTGATCCGCAGTTGGAACAAACCGCTCTTGAAGCCGGGCTCTTCATAGGCTATACCGCTAATATCACTTACCCGAAAGCGACGATCATTAGAGAATCGGCCGCCCGGGTCCCATTGGAGAGGCTTCTGATCGAGACCGATTGTCCCTTCCTGGCGCCGCAGGTCAGCCGCGGCAAAAGGAACGAACCGGCGTATGTCGTTAAGGTCGCCGAAAAGATCGCCGAGATCAAAGGACTCCCCCTCGCCGACGTCGCCATCGCCACAACCAAAAACGCCAGAAGATTGTTCGGCTTTTAACCCAGCGGCTAAAGCCTATAACCGGCCTGGAGCTGGAGCTTGCCGGAGTCGGCGACATCGATCCCCGCTTCAAAGAATAACCGGCTGATGTCGAAAGGCCGGTCAAAAATGAGCGAGACCGACGGGCCGAAAGCGGCGTTGCCGTCACCGCCGGAATAGACAACCAGACCTAGACCAAAGGAGAGTGGATAGCGGCCGGAAATATTTGTCAGATAGAATTTACCGCCAAAAAAGAGAATGAGAGGTTTTTTCCCCGTGTTGGCCTCGGCGCCGAACCTTAAGCCGACCTTCTGCCCGACCTCCTCATCGGCCATCATCCCCAACGCCACTCCGCCCCGCACCCCGCCTATAACAGCCGGCGAAAGGGCAAAGACCGAGGAAGAAAAAAGCAGACAAAAAACGATCAACATGGCATTAATTTTCATTGTTAATTCACTCCCAAGAAAAGCGGGGCCGATCGCGCGTCTGATACGGCCCCCGCTTTTTACAACATGATCGGTTGAGAAACGGAGAACATAAAGCCTTTAGATGTAACGGTATCGGACCTGACCACACCCCAACCCAGTTCGAGGCCGGTTTTGCCGAGGCCAAAGCCGAAATCGACTTTGAACCCAATGCCGGCATCGCCGCCGATCTTGCCGCTCGTCTTGCCGTTTCCGTAAACGACATAGTTCAGTCCGCCGACCAGGTAGGGCTCAACCCCTCCCATCATCGGCAGGGTGATTGTCCCCCCACCGTAAACAGGAATACCCTTCATCCCCCCGCCACCGTAAACTACCCCAACCCCGATCTTATATTTGATCGCCTTGGGGGAGAGCCCAAGCAGATTGTCCAGACCGGTAAAATCATCCAAGATGACCTCACCTTTGACGCCGCCTGTGCCGCTATAATTTCCTTTACCGGTGTTGATGTACAATCCGGTCAACGCCGTGGGAACCCCGATGCCAAACAGCCCGGGTGGCGGTGGCGGAATATTCACGACCGGAGCAGGCTGATTAACAACAACAGGTGGGGGCGGAGTCGGTGTAACGACCGCCGGTTTTTCCATCAAATTTTTCAATTTGTACCAGCGCGCCAAAGTCGCCTGTTTTTCGGTCTGCAGGAGGCTAACCTTACTTTTGTTGCCGGCCTTCCGGTAATTGATGATCTTCGCGTCAACAACTTTCAGGTAGGCCCTGACCGCGTCCCTTTCTTCTTCCAGAGAACGCTGGGCCAAGACTAGGCCTGCGGCAGAGACGATAAACACCGCTGTAATAATAAATACGATTACTTTCTTCATTCATTTCACCTCCTTTGGCGGCCAGTTTAACATAGTATCTGGAAAATGCAATCCTTTAATTTTTCCCTGCTGTCAACAGGAAAACACCCTCCCCATGTCAATCGTCGTTGACATGTAAAGCCGGTCGGGTTATAATCGCGCTATGAAGAAGGCCTGCCCCTGCGTCAAAAAGAAGTTAAAAACGGTCGCGGTGACGCTTAAGACTATCGCCGAAGACACCCGTCTCCGCATCATCTGCTTACTGTTAAAGAACGAACTGTGCGTTTGCGAACTGACCGAAGCGCTCGGCCTGCCGCACAATCTCCTCCTCCATCACTTAAAAGCTCTGACTGAAAGAAGGCTGATAATAAAAAGATCTGCCGGAAAATATTCATATTATAGTTTAAATAAGCCGGTTTTCACCAAATTCAAAAAACAATTAGCGCTATTGTTTGAAGGAGAAAAATGAAGCTCCCTTTTCTCGACCGTTACCTGACCCTTTGGATCTTTCTGGCCATGGCGATCGGCGTCATCATCGGCTACTTGCAGCCCGGCTTCACGAAACTGGTCGCCGGCTGGCAGGTTGGATCGACCTCCATCCCGATTGCCATCGGTCTGATCCTGATGATGTACCCGCCCCTGGCCAAAGTTAAATATGAAGAATTGCGGGTCTTCAAGGATACCAAAGTTCTGCTTCTTTCCCTGATCCAAAACTGGCTGATCGGTCCGCTTCTGATGTTTGGCCTCGCTCTGATCTTTCTCCAAAACTTTCCGGAATACATGATCGGGCTGATCCTAATCGGCCTGGCCCGCTGTATCGCCATGGTGATCGTCTGGAACGACCTGGCCGATGGGGACACCGAATACGCCGCCGGACTCGTAGCTTTCAACAGTCTCTTCCAGCTCTTCTTCTACGGCTTTTATGCCTGGGTCTTCATTACTTACCTCCCGCCTCTTTTTGGTTTAAAAGGGCTTGCCGTTAATATTTCGATCGCCTCGGTCGCGCAAAGCGTCTTTATTTATCTCGGAATCCCCTTCCTGGCCGGGATCATGACCCGGTTCTCTCTGGTCAGGTTGAAAGGCGAAGCTTGGTATAATCAGATATTTATCCCGCGGATCAGCCCGCTCACTCTGATCGCCCTGCTGTTCACCATCCTGGCCATGTTTAGCTTAAAGGGGGAACTGATCCTCCAGATTCCAACCGACGTATTTAGGATCGCTATCCCGCTGGTCATTTACTTTGTGCTAATGTTCTTCATCAGCTTCTATTTAAGCCGGGTGGTCGGCGCCTCTTTCAAAAAATCGACCACCCTCTCCTTCACCGCCGCCAGTAACAACTTTGAACTGGCGATCGCCGTCGCCATCTCGGTCTTCGGCCTTGGCTCCGGCCAGGCTTTTGCGGCGGTCATTGGTCCCTTGATCGAAGTCCCGGTCATGATCGGCCTGGTCAACGTCATGCGACGCTTAAAAGGAGGAAGAGAAAAATGAAAGAGCTAATAATAGAATGGCAAAGACTAGTCGTTGATAATGAAACTTGTCCCCGGTGCGGCAGCACGGAGCAAGAGATCGAGCAAGCGATAAAAAAACTGGCCGAAGACGGGTTATCGGTCGCGCTGATCAAGAAAGAACTTAGTAAAGCGGAGTTCGATCAGCTCCCCCAGGAATCGAACCGCTTGCTGATTAACGGTCGGACGATCGAATCTTGGCTAACGGCTAAAACCGGAAAAAGTTGTTGCTGTGACGCCTGCGGCGACGCGGAATGCCGGACGATCGAATATGCCGACCGGGTTTACGAAACGATCCCGGCCGAGCTGATAATCAAAGCGGCGCTGGTCGCCGCCCAGGAAGGATAGAAATGGAAAAAATAAAAGTTCTCTTTATCTGCGTCCACAATTCCGCCAGGAGCCAAATAGCCGAAGCGTTCCTAAAAAAGATCGGCGGCGACCGGTTCGAGGTGGAAAGCGCCGGACTGGAACCGGGAACGCTAAACCCTTTAGCCGTTGATGTAATGAAAGAGATCGGAATCGATATTTCACGCAATCAAACTAAGAGCGCCTTTGATTTTTATAAACAGGGGAAAAAATACCATTACGTCATTACCGTCTGCGACGCGGCCGGCAGTGAAAAGTGCCCGATCTTTCCCGGGGCCAGAGCCCAGCTTGGCTGGAGCTTTGCCGACCCTTCGTCATTTAAAGGAGACCAGGCCGAGCGCCTGGCGCAAACCAGAGTGGTCAGGGATGAAATAAAGCGGAAGATCGAATCCTGGGTTAAAGAGATTGAAAATGTTTAAATGGTTTGCCGACCTTATTACTTACGACTTGTTGAAACTGACCAGGGGAACCCATTTCTCCGACAGCTTGAATTTTTTCCTTTATGATGTTCCAAAAATATATTTCTTATTGATCATTATTATTTTTGCCGTGGCCTTCATCAGGACCTATCTGCCGCCTGAAAAGATCAGGGCGATAGTCTCGGGCAAGTCCGAATTTATGGGCAACATTTTGGCCTCGATATTCGGGATCTTCATGCCGTTTTGCACCTGCTCCGCCATCCCGATGTTCATGGGAATGGTCCAATCGGGTATCCCGCTGGGTGTAACGATGTCGTTTTTGGTCTCCTCCCCAATGATCAACGAAATAGCGGTCGTCATGCTCTGGGGACTTTTTGGCTGGCAGGTATCATTAATTTATATAACCAGCGGCCTAATTATCGCCACCTTTTCCGGTTACTTGATCGGCCGGTTGAAGATGGAAAAATATGTCTCGGAATATATCGCCGCCTCGAAATTCAACAGTCAGGCGATCGCCAAGAGCACGAACTTAAAAGAAAGGCTCGGTTATTCCTGGAAATATTCGTTTGAGGTCTTCAAATATGTCTGGCCATACGTCATGGTCGGGGTCGGGCTCGGCGCCCTGATCCACGGCTATATCCCCGGTGACTTATTGATCCAATACGCGGGGAAAACGAATCCAATCGCGGTGATCGTCGCGGTCTTGATCGGGGTCCCTCTTTACGCGAACGCGGCGGGCGCGATCCCGGTCGCGCAAGCCTTGATGGATAAAGGCCTCCCCCTGGGGACATCCCTCGCCTTCCTGATGGCAGTCTCGGGCTTATCGCTCCCGGAATTTTTGATCCTGCGCACAGTTTTAAAGCCGAGATTGCTGTATACTTATTTTGGCATCGTGACTATTGGGATAGTTGTTATCGGTTACTTGTTTAATTTTGTGTTTTAAGGAAAAAAATGATTATTCTTGTTGTTGCCACGCTCTTATGTTTGCTTTTATCTCTGGCGGTCGACCGCCAAAAGACCTATGACGGCTGCCAGCGAGGACTAAAAATGTTCTTAACTCTCTTGCCGACCCTTTTGCTGATCATCGCCCTGATCAGCATTTTTCTTTATCTGACCCCGGGAGAGGCTTTATCGGCAATCCTTGGAGCGCGCAGCGGGTTCCTGGGGGTAATCATTGCCGCGCTTCTCGGCTCGATCGCCCTTATCCCGGGATTTATCGCCTTCCCGCTGGCCAGAATATTTTTAAGCCTCGGCGTCCCGGTAATCACGGTCGCGGTCTTCATCACGACACTAATGATGGTCGGGATCCTGACCTTGCCGCTGGAAATCAAGTTCTTCGGCCGGAAAGCGGCTTTCATGAGAAACGGGCTAAGCTTCATCGGCGCTTTCGCGATCGGCCTGCTGATGGGATTATTCCTATGAAAAAAAACCTCAAAGCTTACTTTTGGACAATTCTCTTCGCCATTTTCATCGGCGGCTCGCTGTTTATCGGTTATAAGCCCGGAGAACAGATCTACGGTAATTTCCAACAATTTTTTTGGGAAATGGCCTCTTTCCTGCCGCTGATGTTCCTGCTGATCGGCCTGTTTGACGTCTGGGTCCCCAAAGAAAAGATCGAACGGCATATCGGGACGGAAAGCGGCTTGATCGGCACTTTTTGGATAATTCTCCTGGCGACCCTTCAGGCCGGCCCGCTCTACGGCGCTTTTCCGGTCGCGTATATCTTGAGCAAAAAAGGGGCCAGCCCGCGCAATGTTTTTATCTATCTTGGAGCCTTCAGCGGACTGAAGATCCCCCTGCTCACTTTTGAGATCGGTTTTCTCGGTTTAAAATTTTCCCTCCTCCGCACCATCATTTCGATACCGGTTTTTATCGTCATCGGTTTCATCATGGAAAAATATTTGGGCAAAGATTATAAGGTCATGGATGGACTGGGGGCTGGGGAATGAGAATTAAAGAACGGCAAGACTGATCAGCCGCCCTTCGATCTCCAATGAAGAAAAATCAAATTTTGTTTTGATCCACTCCAACGCCTGGCGGCTATAAAAAAACCGATGGGTCGGGTCATTCTTGTAAAACCAGGTCGAAAAATCCAGCCCCTCTTCGTACAATCTCGTCAGACAAAAAAGGGCGCTGCCCGGTTTAAGCCGCGAACGAAGCAGGGCAAACTCTTTGGCCGGGGAGCGAAAATGCTCAACCACCTCGGAACAAACGATATAATCGTAGGCTTGCTTTAAACTCTCTCGATTGTCGTGAAAAAACGGATCATACGACTCCACCTGATACCCTTGTTCACGCAATAAAGTAGTAATGATCGCACCGGGACCGGCCCCAAAATCAAGTCCCTGATCGCCCGGCTTAAAGCGTTGGGTCACCGCCTTCACAATCGGCGAGACATACGCCTGATAACCAGGGTCGGCTGGGTCGTTGTGGTGGGCTTCATAACGTTTTTTCTCTTCGGCTGGTGAGAGGTCATTTCCCGGATCACGGAAGACGGACCGACAGCCGCTACATTTATAGAATATGGTCCCGCGGTGTTCTTGGAATGTTTCGGCAGTTGAAGAGCATAAGGGGCAAGTTGTTTTCATATAATATTCTACTACTTTGAGGGAAAGATCGTTTTGGCTTCCAATTTAACCGCCCCGATCCGATCGGGGCGGTTAAAATAAAACTAGGAAACCGCGGCGATATTGCCGCAGGTTTCCTAGTCTAAGCAAATCGCCACTACATCTTCAACGATTCAAGGAGACGATAGATCAGCATCGCCGGCCAGACGATCGCCTTTAATATTCCGATGACCCCACCCCAAAAACTGGTCGAATGCTGAATATAATAGACCAAAGCCCCGATGACACCCAATCCATAAACCGCGCCATTGTCACACTTCATAATTAACCCCTCCTATTTAATACACTTCGTCGGACATTTTTCGATCGCCGGAGCCGGATCAACCCCCTTGACCGTATAATCGATGACCGCCAAATTGTCGACGACCTTATAAACCTCGGGAACCGCCTTTTCGCAGATCTTACAAGCGATACAACCGACCGGACAGATCTTACGGACGACCGCTCCAGGATCCTTTGAGGAACAGGCGATCACCGCGCCAAAATCATGAGGAATAATGGAGATGATCCGGCGCGGGCAAACAGCCACGCACTTACCGCAAGAGGTGCATTTGTCAGGATCGATCTGCGGCAACCCGTCAATCATCTTGATCGCGTCAAAGGGACAAATGCAGTCGCAATCGCCGAAGCCGAGGCAGCCGTAAGAGCAAGCTAAGCCTCCCCCGTTCACCAAATTAGCGGCGGCGCACTTGGCGACCCCTTCATAGCGGTTGACCCGCCGGCGGATTTTTTCCGTGGCGCCGCAATGGACGGCGGCGATCGTTTTCCGATAGTCGGTCGGGAGCGCAATTCCCATGATCGCGCCGACCTTTTCGGCGACATCTTTTCCCCCTACCACGCAACCGCTGACGGCGATCTCGCCGTTCACGACTTTTTCCGCGAAATTATGACAGCCGGCCGCGCCGCAGGCGCCGCAATTGGCCCCCGGCAGGATCGCCAAGATCGCTTCGATCTTCGGATCGGTCTTGACCTGGAAATAATCGGCCGCCAGGGCCAGCAGTGCGGCAAAGATAAATCCCAAAACGCCTAAAATTATGATTGAAGTTAAAAATATCGTCATAGCCCGAACATCCTCGTAAAGCCCAGGAAGGCGAGCGACATCAGCGCCGCCGTCAGAAAAGCGATCGGATACCCCTGGAACCATTTCGGGACCGGCGCCAGGGCGGTCCGCTCCCGGAGATAAGCGAATAAAATTATCGCCAGTGAATAACCACCGGAAACCCCGAGCGAATAAACCAGCGACTGGATAAAAGTGTAACGGTAATCGATCGCCAGAAAAGCGACCGCCAAAATGGCGCAATTAGTAGTAATGAGCGGGAGATAGATCCCCATCGCCCGATAAAGCGACGGGATCATCTTTTTCAGGTAAAGCTCTTCCAGCTGGACGAGCGAAGCGATCGTCAGGATAAAGACCGCCGTCCGGAGAAATTCCAGGTGGAACGGAACCAGGACCGAATGGTACGCAACCCAGGAAACGGCAGAGGAGATCGTCATGACAAAGATCACCGCCGAGCTCATTCCCAGTGAAGTTTCCAGCTTGGTCGAAACCCCAAAGAACGAACATAAGGCAATGAACCTGATCAGCAGAATGTTGTTGATCAGGAAAGCGGCAAAAAATATGCCTAAGAGTTGACTCATTGGCTGACGGATAACCTGCGACTAAACGTCGCGGTTATCCTCTCCTTCTCTTTAAAACTTGGAAACCGCGGCGATATTGCCGCAGGTTTCCAGTAAAATTTTCTCATTGGACTTTGTTCTCCAGTTTATTAAGTAAGGCCATCAGGAAACCGATGGTTATGAAGGCGCCGGGCGGCAAAATCATGATCGTCGCCGCGACCGCCGGATTATACAGCGAGACGCCAAAAACAGCTCCCGCTCCCAATAATTCCCGGATCAAACCGATTGCCAAAAGGGCCAGGGTAAAACCAAGGCTCATGCCGATCCCGTCAAGGGTCGAAGCGAGGACCGGGTTTTTGTAGGCAAAGGCCTCCGCTCGGCCGAGGATAATGCAATTGACGACAATCAGCGGAATGAAGACCCCGAGAGCATGGTGCAGGTCGGGGGTATAAGCTTGCATGACGTAATCGATGATCGTTACAAAGGTCGAGATGACGATAATAAAGATTGGGATCCGGATCTGGTCGGGAACGATCTTGCGGATCAGGGCGACGACTAAATTAGAAAAGATCAGGACAAAGGAGGTCGCCGCCGCCATCCCAAGGGCGTTAACGGCGCTGGTCGAAACGGCAAGAGTCGGGCAAAGCCCGATCATCAGCCGGAGGACCGGGTTTTCCGAAACTATCCCGCGATTAAAATCCTGCCAAAAGCTCATTTAATTATTTCCCAGCATTGGTCGATCGCTTCCCGAACGCCGTAGCAGACCGCCCGGGTGGAGATCGTCGCTCCGGTCAAAGCATCAATATCTTGTTTGGGCTCGATCTTATCTTGTGCCGTTTTACCGACGAATTGTTGGAGAAACTTCTGATTTTCAATGTTGGAGCCGAGTCCGGCAGTCTCTTTATGGCTTAAGACCTTAACGGCCAGGACCCGCCCTTCTTTATCCAAACCGACCAGCATTTCGACCGGGCCGCCGTAACCTTGCGGTTTAACGGCAAAAGCGTAGCCGACGACCTCTTTCCCTTTGGTCGCGACAAAAGCATTTTTTTCTTGCTTGAACGACTCGGCCGGGATCAACCTCTTTAATGAAAGATCAAACGATCGCTTGGCATTTTGGACGATCAATGGCTGGGTCACGTTATAAACGTAGGCCAGCAACCCGGCGGAAATAACGCAGAAGAGGGCCAGGACCGCCGCCATTTTAATGTTTTTTTTCATTTTTTTTCGCCTGCCTCCCGGCAGGCAAGCTGCCATATATTTTAGGCAGGCTATATTTGTCGATCACCGGGGTTAGAATATTCATCAGCAGGATCGCGTAGTTAACCCCTTCAGGAAACCCGCCGTAAAACCGGATCAAAACCGTAAAAACACCGCAACCCAGACCAAAAATAAAACGACCTTTCGGCGTGACCGGACCGGTCACGTAATCGGTCGCCATAAAGACCGCGCCGAAGAAAAGCCCGCCGGTCAGGATCTGAAAGAGCGGGTCCTGACCGAGGAAATAGGATAAAACAAAAACGGTTCCAACAAAAGCGACAGGAGCCGGCCAGTCGATGATCTTTTTCCAGAAAAGAAACGCGGCGGCGATCAGGATCATTAAAATCGAGGTCTCCCCGATCGAACCGGCCCGATTTCCCAGGAAAAGAGCCCAATAGTCGGGGACCGCCTCGCCGATCTTCGCCAGGTACAACGGCGACGCGGTCGTCACAGCATCAAATGGCCGGAGCCAGCTGGTCATGGCGACCGGCCAGGAGGCCATCAGAAAGGCCCGGCCGGCCAAAGCGGGATTAAAAATATTAAAGCCCAAACCGCCGAACAAGCATTTGACAACGACAATCGAAAAGATGGCGCCGATCCCGGCCATCCAGAAAGGAAAACCAGGCGGCAGGACCAGGCCTAAAAGAACGCCGGTAATAAAAGCGCTCCCGTCCCGGACCGTGATCGGTTGCTTGGCCAGCCGCTGGAAAACGGCTTCCGCCGCGACCGCCATGAAACCGGTAAAGAGGACTAAGGCCAAGGCGTTGAGGCCAAAGAAATAGGTCCCGGCAATAGTTGGGAAAAGCAAAGAAAAGGCAAAGGCCCGCATCAAGTAATCGGTCCCCTCTTTACTCCTGATATGAGGACCAACCTGGACGATCAATTTGTTTATCGGCATACCGCTTTTTTCTCCGCTAATTTTAACAATCGGACGGCGTTCTTGGCTAACTTAAAATATTGGACCAGCGGGATCCGGCTGGGACAAATGTAAGAACAGCAACCGCATTCGATACAGTCGCTGATATTGTAGTTGTTGGCTTCCGACCAATTTCCGGTCTTGGCAAACTCCGCCAGGAAGTTCGGGGTCAGCCCAACCGGACAGGCCTTGATGCAGCGGCCGCAGCGAATACAGTTCCCTTCCGGATAACGGCAAATGTCTTGATCGGTTAAAGCCAGGATGCAGGTCGTCGCTTTAACGACGGGAACCTCCAAGGTCGGGACGGTCAGCCCCATCATCGGCCCTCCCATGAGGACTTTTTCAACGTTATCGTTCAAGCCGCGGCATTGCTCGATCACTTCGGCAAAGGTCGTCCCCAAACGGACCAGCAGATTTTGCGGATCTTTAATGCCGGAACCGGTCACGGTCACCACCCGGCGGGTCAGCGGGACCCCTTGGGTCACCGCTTCGGCCACGGCGATCGCGGTGGCGACATTGCTGACGACCGCGCCGACATCGGACGGCAAGCCGCCAGTCGGAACTTCTCGATTAAGAAGGGCTTTGATCAGCATTTTCTCGCCCCCCTGGGGATATTTCGTCTGGAGAGCGGCAACGGTGATCGCGAAGATCTGCCGCGTTTTCAACCGCTCGAAGTCGATCGCTTTGAGAGCCTCCGGTTTATTGTTCTCAATCCCGAAAACGATCCGGCGGGCGCCGACCGCTTTGGCGATCGCCTTAGCCCCCAGGATCAAGGTCGAAGCTTTTTCGACCATCAGCCGGTAATCGGCGGTAATATAGGGCTCGCATTCGCAGCCGTTTATAATTACCACGTCGATCGCCTTGCCGACCGGGGGGGTCAGCTTCACGTGGGTCGGAAAAGCGGCGCCGCCAAGCCCGACGATCCCGGCTTCGCGGACGATCTTCTTGATCTGTTCGGGGGAAAGTTCGTCAAAGGTCCAGCGGCTCCCGGGACGGGTTACCTTGTCGATCGAGTCGGTCGCTTCGATCACAATCGACGGCACGTCGTAATCGCAGGCGTTAGGATAGTATTGAATGGCCGCGATCCGGCCGGAGATCGGCGCGTGGATCGGCGCGGAGATCAGGAGCTTGGAATCGGCGATCTTTTGACCTTCGGTAACGAGGTCGCCGACCGCGACCAGCGGATCGCAGGGACAGCCTAAATTCTGTTGCAAAGGGAGAATGACCCGGCGCGGAGCGACCGCTTCTTTGATCGGCCGTTCTTTGGTCAGCTCTTTATAATATGAAAGATGGAGGCCGCCATTAAAGCTTCTCACGAGGCCATATTAACATTTAGAGCCCTCTTGTCAATTGCTTTATCAGCCAGTCGGCCAGCGGTTCGAGCCCGGTATTGGCCCGGCAGGAGACGGAAAAAACCGGTGCCCGGTCGTTTAAGACCTTCACCCGGGAGTTAAAAAGCTCCGGATCGAACTCGACCTGCCCCAAGAGGTCGATCTTGTTAACGACGATCGCGTCGGCGGTCTGGAAAATCCCCGGGTACTTCACCGGCTTATCGTCCCCTTCCGGGACGCTCGCTTCGACCAGCCGGAGGCTCTCCCCCAGGTCGAACTCGGCCGGACAGATCAGGTTACCGATATTCTCGATAAAGACGATCCCCGGTCCTTTGAGCCCCAATTGGTCGAGGGCGGGACCGATCATGGCGGCGCTCAAGTGACAGCCGCCGTCGGTATTAAGCTGAACGACCGGGTAACCGGCCGCCTTGATCTTTTCAGCGTCGATCGACGAAGCAACATCCCCTTCGATCACCCCTACCGCCATCTTCGGCGCGAGAAGAGCAAGCAGACGAAGGAGGAGGCTGGTCTTCCCCGCTCCCGGCGAAGCAAGGAGGTTAACCGCCGCCAATTCTAACCCGGCCAGCTTCTTTCTGACCGCTTCGGCTTCTTGATCGTTGGTCGCGAAGATAGATCTTTTAATTTCAATTTTCATTTTCTACCTCAATATTATCGATATAGAACAGCTTTTCTTTTTCCACCCGGTTCGGTCCGCCGCATTTAAGGCAGGTCTCCCGGAGTTTTTCCCGGCCATCGTAGAAGGAGAGCTCCCCGCAGCTCCGGCAGGTCAGTTTGGCCGGCTTGACCGTCATAACCAACGTCGCCCCTTCGGCTTTCGTTCCCTGGCTTAAAGCGTTAAAGTAAAGGTCGAGCGATTCTTTCTCCACCCCGCCGAAAGCGCCAACGACCAGATTGACCCGCTTGACCCGAACAACCTCTTCCGGGATCGAGCGGAGGACCAGACTCAAAATCGCTTCAGCTACGGTCGCTTCGTGCATAAGGCAATTATCCTCGGTGCGTTATTTTTCGAAAAAAAGCGGTCCAGGATCAGGATCAGGCCAAAACTGGCCAGGAGAAAAAGCAGCGCGCCAAGAACCCCCCCCAGATAATATCCGAGGAACAACAAAACCACCGGCAGGCCAAAAACGATTAGGGCCGCCCGGGCAAAGGAGCGGCTGGAAAACTCCACTTCGACCCGCTCGCCAAGTTTGGCGCCGATCGCGTTGTCGGCCATTGTTTTTAGCGTGCCGTCCGCCTGGGCCCGGCAGGCGGTGCAGTTCCCGCAAGCCGGATTCCGCTGAAAAAGGACTTCAGCTTGCCCGCCATCAAGCTTAATAACTTCGCCAATTTCGATCATGCGTTGCCTTATTCGCCCGGATAGAAGCGTTGCCGACCGAGATCACCGTCCCTAAAATACCGATCGCGTCCCAATGAACCGGTTGAGAAGAAAAAATGAGCCGATCGAACACATAGGTCCAGAGAGCGGCAAAAGGAGCAGTTTGCCAAAAAACAATATCAAATTCGGTCAAAAAATTGGCCGGCTTGGCTTCAGTGCTGGCCACGACAGGAGCCGGCACGGCAGCGGCCACTTCAGCCGTAGTCGCCAAGACTGGAGAAATCGCAAGCAAACATATCAGGCCAATCGTTATTAATCTCATGTCCATCTAAATTATATCACGATATTTTTTGGAAGCCGCGACGATACTGTCGCTGGCTTCCAAGAGGACGGTTTCCGCTTATTGCTTTAAGCTTTCAGCTTATTCCTTGAAATATCAAGGCTTTTTCGCTATACTCAAAGAGATGCTGATTTCCGTTTTAAAATCAAAGATTCATATGGCGACCGTGACCGACACTCACCCCTATTACGAGGGGAGCATCGCCATCGACAAAAAGCTGATCAAAGCGGCCGGCCTGGTCCCGGGGGAAAAGGTCCACGTCCTTAATTTCGACAACAGCCACCGCTTCGAGACTTACGTGATCGAAGGCCGGCCGGGCGAGATCTCGCTCCGCGGTCCGGCCGCCAAGCTCGGACATAAGGGGGAAAAAGTCGTCATTATCGCCTACGCCCTGGCAACGCTAAAGGAAGCAAAGGCCTTGAAGGCCAAGATAGTAAAAGTAAACGGGAGGAATGAAGTAAAATGAAAAGAATTGCTGCGCTGTCTCTTTGTTTCTGTGCTTTGTTGATTGCCGGTCCGGTCTCCGCGATGGGCGGTCCCGCTCCCAAGGATGACTATAAGCTCGAGATCTTAAAAGTTGAGCTCGTCTCCGGAGAAGCGACCGCGGAAGCGGGTTCGTCCGTTGAAGGGAAAAAGGTCCTGCTCGTTGTCGCTCCCAGTAAATTTGACGATAAAGAATTTGCCGCGGTTAAAAAGACCTTTGAAGAGGCCGGCCTGCTGGTCTCCGTTGCCTCAACCACGAAAACCGCTTACGGCGTGTTTGGCGCTAAAGTCAATTGCGGGCTCCTGAAGAACGCCAAAGCGGCCGATTATGACGCCCTTATTTTCATCGGCGGACCAGGGGTAACCGTTTATAACCATAGCGAAACAGCGACCGGCCTGATCGCTAAAGCGGTCAAAGAAGATAAGGTCATCGGCGGCCTCTCCCTCGCCCCCATCGCCTTGGTGAACGGCGGCGCGCTCGGTAAAGGGAAGAAAGCGGCGGTTTCGCTTTACGGCAAGCGGGCGCTTAAAGGTGTCGGCGTTAACGTTACCGGCCGGGCGGTCGAAACTGATGGCAAGGTTGTAACCGGCAGCGGAGCTGAAGCGGCCGAAGAGTTCGCCCAAGCGGTCATCACGGCCCTTCAGGAGTAATCATGGCACAAGACCATACCTTTGACATCGTCTCCAAACCGAACCTGCAGGAGCTCGATAACGCCGTGCAAATGGCGGTCAAGGAATTGGCCAACCGTTTCGATTTCAAAGGGAGCGTCAGCTCCATCGAGAAACAAGGGGACGACAAGATCGTTTTAATCTCGGAAGACGAGTTCAAATTGAAGAACGTCGTCAATATTTTGCAGGAAAAACTGGCCCGCCGTCAGCTCTCCCTCAAGTTTTTTGAGTTTGGTAAAATTGAGACGGCTCTCGGCGGGACAGTCAAACAAACGATCAAGATCAAAAACGGGATCGAGCAGGAGCAGGCCAAAGAGATCACTAAATTAATCAAAGCTTCAGGGTTAAAAGTTCAAGCGCAAATTCAGGGGGACAGCGTTAGGGTGATTGCCAAGAAAATCGATGATTTGCAAGCTGTCATGCAGAAGGTCAACGCCGCTAATTTACCGATCGCCCTTCAATTCAACAACTACCGCTAATTAGCCCCGGCCGTATTCGTCGGTCATTTTCCAGAGCTTCAAGGTTAATTGCGGGGTGATTTGGTGCGGGATCATCCGCCAATCCCAATTCCCCTTCGGGGTCCCCGGCTTGTTCATCCGCGCTTTCTCCCCTAATCCCAGAAGATCCTGCATCGGCAAGATTGCCAGCGCGGCGACCGATTCCAGCGCCAGCCGGATCATATCCCAGTTAACCTCGTGACCGTGTACCGCCCGGCCCAAATAACGGGCCAGACGCTCCTTTTCGTCATGCCGCGCCTCGTGGTCGAACCAGCCGCGCGTAGTGTTGTTATCATGAGTCCCAGTATAAACAACGCACTCCGGCGTAAAGTTATGAGGGAGATACGGATGATGGGAGTTCTCTTCGCCAAAAGCAAAGAGGAGGACCTTCATCCCCCAGAAACCGAAGCGGCGCATCGTCTCCCGAACATCATCGGTAATGATCCCCAGGTCTTCGGCCACGACCGGCAGGTGTTTGAAATGTTTGGTCAGGCGGAAGAAAAAGTCCTCGGCCGGAACGCTCACCCAGGAACCGTTGACGGCGGTCTCTTCGGCCGCCGGGATCTGCCAGAAACCGACCAGCCCGCGAAAGTGATCGATCCGGATCAGGTCAAACAAGGCTAGATTATGCGTTAAGCGCTTGATCCACCACTCATAACCGGTCTGCCGAAGCTTATCCCAATCATAGACCGGGTTTCCCCAGCGTTGGCCGGTCTGGCTGAAATAATCCGGCGGCACGCCCGCTACAAAGGTCGGATTTTTATCGTCATCAAGCTTGAAGAGTTGGGGGTTGGTCCAGACATCGGCGCTGTCAAAGCTGACGTAGATCGGGATATCGCCGAAGATCTTGACCCCTTTTTCCGCGCAGTACTTTTTCAACTCTTCCCATTGGGTAAAGAAGAGATATTGTTGGAATTTTTCCCGCTCGATCTCTTCCTGGAAGTTGCGCCGCGCTTCGGCTAAAGCCTGATGGTCCCGGTCGCGCAGTTCTTTCGGCCAGGTGTTCCACATTTTACCCTGGAAATGATCTTTCAAGACGACGAACAGAGCAAAATCATCAAGCCAATGCTTGTTGTTGGAACAGAAAAGGTCATAGGTCCATTTATCGCGGCCAACCTTAAAACGTTCAAAAGCCAGCTTGAAGATCCGGTTCTTATAGAGCCGGACCGCTTCAAAATCGACCTTATCCTCGGCGTGCCGGGGAAACGGGACAATATCTTCGCGGGTGATCAAACCGTCGCGCAAGAGGAGCCCGGGGCTAATTAGATACGGATTCGCCGCGTACGAGGAAAAACTGCTGTACGGCGAATTGCCGCAAGCGGAATTGGTCGGGTTAAGCGGCAGGACCTGCCAGTAACGCTGTTTGCTCTCGGCCAGAAAATCGACGAATTCGCGGGCGCTGGGGCCTAAGTCCCCTATTCCGTAGGCGGACGGGAGCGACGTGATATGGAGCAGAACTCCGCTCTCTCTTTTTGGCATGATGGAGTTATTATAACTAAAATCCGGCTATTGGGAAAGGAGGAAAATCCCTTCGGAGGCGCGCCAACTGGTCAGGCGGCCGCCGATCTTTTCACCATCTTCGCCCAGATAGGTTTCGCCGATGATCTTGATCCCGTTATCCCGGCAAAGGACCCGGAAATCCTTGATCGTCATCAGGCGAATGTTGGGCGTGTTGTACCACTCGTAAGGGAGCGTTTTGTTTTTCGGCATCCGCTCGCTAAGCAAAAGATTCAGGACCAGCTTCCAATGCCCGAAATTCGGAAAGCCGACGATCGCTTTGCGGCCGACCCGGACCATCTCCTGGATCAACTGCAACGGATTATAAGTTGCCTGCAAGGTCATGTTCAAGACGACATAATCGAACGATCCGGCCTTAAAGATAGAGAGCCCCTTGTTCAAGTCGAGCTGGAGGACCGGCAGTCCCTTTTTAAGACAGGCATTCAAACCATCGGCGTAAATATCGACCCCCATCCCCTGCACTTTTTTGCGTTCGGTCAGCAGGGAAAGAAGGGTCCCGTCGCCGCACCCCAAATCGAGGACCTTGGCCCCGGCCGGGATCAGGCTTTCGATGATATTGTAATCGGGTTTGATCTTGGTCCGGTAACCCATTATTTCGCTCCTTCAAGAAAACTGACGATCGTCTTGGTCAAGGCTTCTTCTTCCAGCAGGAAGGCGTCGTGCCCGTAGCTGGAATCGATCACCCGGTAAGAAACGTTAGCCGTCTCTTTCAGCGCGTCGACAACTTCCAGCGCCTGGTATTCCGGAAAGAGCCAGTCGGAAGTAAAATGAATAAGCAGGAACCGGCTGGTCGCCTTCTTGAAAGCTTCAACCAGCGAGCCCCCGCCTTCGTCTTCCAGGTTAAAAAGGTCGATCGCTTTGGTGATGTAAAGATAGCTGTTGGCGTCGAACCGTTCGGTAAAGGTCGTCCCCTTGTACTTGAGATAGCTTTCAACCTCGAACTGGGGATCGCCAAACTTGGCGGCGAAACCCTTCCCCGGCTGGACTTTACGGCCGAACTTCTCGCGCATCGTCTTATCGCTTAGATAGGTAATGTGCCCGATCATCCGGGCGATGGTCAAGCCATCGTTTGGCGGCGTTTTATCATAATATGAACCGCCGTACCAGTGAGGATCGCTAATAATTGCCCGCCGGCCAACTTCATTGAAAGCGATGTTCTGCGCCGAGACGTGAGCCGAGGTCGCCACGCCGATAATGTTCTTGACCCGGTCCGGAGCACTGACCGCCAATTGCAGCGCGAGCATCCCCCCCATTGAGCCGCCGGTCGCCGCCAGGAGCGTTCTGATCCCCAGGTAATCGAGCAGTTTAAGCTGGCAATTGACCATGTCTTTGACGGTGATTAAAGGAAAAGCAAGACCGTAGGGCTTGCTAGTCTTTGAATTAACCGACGAAGGGCCGGTCGAACCGGTGCATCCCCCCAGGACATTGGCGCAAAGCACGAAATATTTATCCGTGTCAAAAGCTTTACCGGAACCGACCATGTTATCCCACCAGCCCGGCTTTTTATCTTCGGGCGAATGGCGGCCGGCAACGTGGGCGTCACCGGAGAGGGCGTGAAAGATCAGGATCGCGTTACTTTTATCGTCGTTTAGAGAACCATAGGCCTCGTAAGCGACCGTAACCGGCCCGAGCTTCTCGCCGCTCTCCAGTGACAGCTCCGGGAACTCAAAATATTTGGTCTCTACCAGTAAAATAAGGACCCCTCCTACGCTTGGTTCAGGGCCTGGTCGATATCCGCTATTATATCATCAACATTCTCAATGCCGATCGATAAGCGGATAAAGTCGGGCGTCACGCCGGTCGCGAGCTGTTCTTTCTCGCTCAACTGGGAATGGGTCGTCGAAGCGGGATGGATGACCAGCGACTTGGCATCGCCAATGTTAGCTAAGTGCGAAAGAAGCTTCACATTATTAATGAACTTTTTCCCGGCTTCCAGCCCCCCCTTGATGCCGAAACCAATGATTGCCCCCGCCCCCCGGCGCAAATATTTGTCGGCCAGCGGCTTGTCCTTGCTGGAATCAAGACCGGGATAATTGACCCAATCCACTTTCGGGTGTTTTTCCAGAAATTTCGCGACCGCTAAGGCGTTCTGGGAATGGCGTTCGATCCGTAAATGCAAAGTCTCCAACCCTTGGATCAAGAGGAAAGAATTGAACGGCGAGAGGGCCGGTCCAAGATCGCGGAGCAAGGTCACCCGCGCCTTAATAATGTAAGCGATATTCCCCAGCGGCCGGAGAGCATCGACAAACTTCAAACCGTGGTAGCTCGGGTCGGGCTCGGTGATCAGCGGGAACTTTCCGTTCTCCCAATTGAACTTGCCGGAGTCGACGATCAAACCGCCGAGCGAGGTCCCGTGTCCGCCGATAAACTTGGTCGCCGAATAAACGACGATGTCGGCCCCATAAGCGATTGGTTTTACCAGGTACGGAGTCGCGGTGTTGTCAACGATCAGCGGGATCCCGTTGTCGTGGGCAACTTTGGCCAGTTTCTCCAGATCGGTCACGTTCAGCTTCGGGTTGCCGATCGTTTCGGCGTAGATCGCCTTAGTCTTCGGAGTGATCGCTTTCCGGAAATTCTCCGGGTCGGACGAATCGACAAAGGTCACCTTGATCCCGAATTTGGCAAAGGTGTGGGCGAACAAAGTGTAGGTCCCGCCGTAAAGATTGTCGGCCGAAACGATTTCGTCCCCCGCTTTGGCGATGTTCAGGATCGAGAGAGTGATCGCCGACTGGCCGGAAGCGACGGCTAGCGCGGCCACGCCGCCGTCAAGCGCCGCGATCCGTTTTTCCAGAACGTCGGTCGTCGGGTTCATCAGCCGGGTATAAATGTTGCCGAACTCCTTCAGCCCAAAAAGATTGGCCGCATGTTCGCTGTCCTTGAAAACATACGAAGTCGTCTGATAAATTGGGACCGCCCGCGACCCGGTGTCGGAATCAACGACCTGTCCGGCGTGCAATAAGATGGTCTCGTCTTTATGCGTCATTTTATTTTCCTCCTGTTTTATTCTTTCGGGAACAGTAACGTGCTAATGTATCTTTCGGCCGCGTCAGGGAGCAGAGCAATAATAGTCTTTCCTTTATTCTCTGGCCTGGCGGCCATGGTTTTAGCGGCGTGCAAAGCGGCGCCGCTGGAGATCCCGACGAGGATTCCATCGGTCCTGGCGATCGTCCGGGAAGCCTCAAAGGCTTCGTCATTGGTCACTTTAACGATCTCGTCAATAATCGACCGGTTAAGGACACTCGGGACAAAACCGGCGCCAATCCCCTGGATCTTGTGGGGACCGGGCTGGCCGCCGCTTAAGACCGGCGAATCGGACGGCTCGACCGCGATCACTTTAATATTTTTATTCTTCTTTTTTAAAAATTCACCGACTCCGGTGATCGTCCCGCCGGTCCCGACCCCGGCCACAAAAATATCGACTTGGCCGCCGCTGTCGCGCCAGATCTCTTCCGCCGTTGTCTTCCGGTGGATTTCCGGATTGGCCGGATTTTCGAACTGCTGGGGAATATAGGCGTTCTTATGTTCTTTGGCCAGCTCCTGGGCTTTCTCGATCGCCCCTTTCATCCCTTTGGCTCCTTCG
This sequence comes from Candidatus Margulisiibacteriota bacterium, assembly GCA_041661965.1. Taxonomy (NCBI): domain Bacteria; kingdom Bacillati; phylum Candidatus Margulisiibacteriota; species Candidatus Margulisiibacteriota bacterium. Next base: position 237,251 of record JBAZTH010000001.1, on the reverse strand, counting down.
GTCAGGACGATCTCGGCGCCGAGGAATTTAAGGAGACTGCGGCGCTCCACGCTCATCGTTTCGGGCATCGTTAAGATCAGTTTGTATCCTTTCGCGGCGCAGACCCAGGCTAAAGCGATCCCGGTGTTGCCGGAAGTCGGCTCGATGATCACCGTCCCCTTTTTGATCTTACCGGCCTTCTCCCCCGCTTCGATCATCGCCGCGCCGATCCGGTCCTTCACCGAACTTGCCGGATTAAAGAACTCCAGCTTGGCCAGGATCGTCGCCGGGACATCGGCCGCGAACCTGTTCAACTTCAATAATGGGGTCCCGCCAACCAACTCAACGATACTATTTGCAATCTTAGTCATTTTCTTTTCCTCCTTAATTATATTGAATAATCCAGGTACTTCTTCCCCTGGATCTCTTTCTTCTTTTGCCGGTCGCGCAGTTCGGCGAAGGTCAGCGAATCGACCTTCTTGGCCAGATAGACGCCGATCTCGTCAAAGACATCGTACAGGGCGCAGCGGTCGGCAAAGTCACAGCGGGTCCTACCCTTTTTCAAAACACAGCTGATCGGCTCGATCGGTCCCTCCACGTAACGAATAACCTGCCCGAGGGTGATCTTCTCCGGCGAACGGGCTAGTTCATACCCGCCGCTCCGCCCCCGGAGGCTACGGACAAAGCCCCCCTTCTTTAATGAAAGGAGGATCTGCTCCAGAAATTTCACCGGGATATCCTGCCGCTTGGCGATCTCCTCGATCCGCTGGGCCGTACCAAAATGGGCGCTCAAGTCCAGGACCGCCTTTAGCGCGTAATCACCTTTAAACGTTATCTTCATCGCCCACCTCCCTATACTCTACTATATCGATAGGGATTATATGGTATTTCACTATATTTTGTCAAGGGGTAATTTTCGGTTGAAATTACCACCGCCAGGACCAGATAAGCAATTATATGGAACTAGCTATCAGAAAATTCCTGCCGGTCTTTCCGTCAGCTGTCCGGGCCGTCCGTCGGAGCGGAAAGCCAATTGTTGTCTTCGATATGCGTTTTATCGACAAAAGCTCCATCCCGGACAAAGAATACTCCTCGATCACCAATGCCGCCCTCGCCTTGGCCCTGGCCGTAAGGGAAGCCGGCGCGGGAAGAGTCGAGTTTCAGCGGCTCCCCTTTATTAAAATGGGTGAAGGCGAAAAGAAAGCGTTGTCCGGCCGGCTGGCCGGCGAAGGGCGCCCACTCGTCTTCGCCTTATCATTATATGACGACCTGTTTGGAGAGACTCTCAAGTAAGCCCATTGGATCAGGAAATTGCTCCCCGAGGCCAAGATCATTGTCGGGGGCCCGGCGGTCAACACCTGCGCCAACTTAAAAGACCTGGCGACATTTTTTCCGGCAGGGACTGCCCTGGTCAAAGGGGACGGCGAAAAAGCGCTCCCCATTTTGGTCTCCGCCCTGATCGGCCAAACTGTCGACCAAGCGGCGATCATGGAACTGCGCGGCACCTACGTCAAAGCCGGGAATTTCGAGCATTGGGACGAACGGCCAAACATATTGAGCGTCGAGGAGCTCAATGCCCAGCCAGCGCTAGTCGGCTATCCGGAACTGGTCGCTGAAATAAAAATGGTCGGCGCCCTGCGGCTCAACACCAGGCGCGGCTGCCGCTACCGCTGCGTATTCTGCTCGCACAAGTATCACCTCCAGCCGATCGCCTGGACGGCGGAGCGGATCGTCCAGGAACTCAAACGGATCGACCTGATGGTTAAAAAAGGGATCCTCCCGCCCGCCGCCAGAGAGGTGACCTTCGACGACGACGATTTCTTCCAGGACCGCGCCCGGGCGGTCTCTTTCCTGCGGGCGGTCGCCGCCGACCCGGCCCTGTCGCACTCTTTCCGCTTCGATTTCCAGGGAGGCGTCGGCTCTTTTTTCCGGCGCGGCAAACTGGATAAACAACTGCTCGATCTGCTGGCCGCCGTTAAGCCATTGAGCGTCAAGATCGGGACCGACGGCTTCCATCCCGCCGTCTTAAAATATTTAGGCAAGGGAGGCTACACCTTTGAGATGGCGGAAAAACTGATGCAGGCTCTCGACCGCCGCGGCATAAAACAGGTCCATTACTCCATCCTGACCTTTCCGGATATCACGCTCGATATTCTGATCGACCAGTTGGAAAACATTAAGCGAACTATGCGGCAATTCAAAACGATGTCGCTTTCCGTAAACGTCAATCTCTCCGCCTTTGAGAACAGCCGCCTTGCCGCCTTGATCGATCCGCGCAACTGTCATAAGGTCGTCAGTCCCGCCGGCGCGGTGAAACAATTGCCGGTAAATCTGCCAATCGTCGACGCTCGGTTAAATAAATTGTTAAATGAAATCCTGGGCAGCAGCTACTTCTCTGTCCGCGATCTCAAAAGATTCATGCGGGTTTGCGGGAAAGGCCATAACCTCGGCATAGCAAAACTGCTCAAAGCGCGGCGCCGCCTGCCGGAAAAACTTTCGATTTACGAGGCAATTAGCCGGTTTTATCCGTCGATTATTTACATGACCGCGCTCGGCCTTTTTTTGGATGGGCTGAAGGCGGCCAGGGACCAAAATCGTTGAAATTCCGGCTTCTATCAAAGGATAACTATTTGTCACAAGAATTCGGCATAAAAGGAGATAATTTATGAGCGGCATATCCAGAACAGGACCGGGAGCCCCGCATTTTTTGGCCCGGGTTTCGTATATCGACCAGAATCGCAGAATAGTCAGCGTCTCCCTGGTGGAAAGACAAAGCGGCGTAGCCCGGACCGGACCGCTCTCGGGACAACGTCCTGCCTTAGAGCTCAATCAGCTTGTGGACGTGACTCCCGGCAGGACCAGAGGAACTTTCACCTTCTGCGGCTTGCGAGAAAGTTCGCCCGAACCAATCACTCCCTCGTCGATGGCCTTTGCTCCTATGACGCTGCTGGTCGAGGGCAAGAATTTATGGAGAAAAGGGCTTGCCCTTGATAATTGGTTCGCCGTACAAAAGGAGGCCGAAACCTGGATCGCGTTCGCAAAAGCCGAAATAGAAAGATATAACGCTCAAAGCGGGCCGGATGGGAGCAGCTGGAAAGATTTACTTGTGAGGCGGGATGCGTTTTGTAAAGTGGCCGAAACTATCATCAATTTCCAGCGGGTGCTTGGCCTGCCGGTCGAAGAGATCGAGATCCCGCCCAAGCCAGTGCGCCCGCTTAGCTGCGATCGGCTGGAATATTTAAGGGGAACCTGCGCAAAAATATTTGAGATCGGACATAACCCTGAAAGGAAAATACGGATAGAAGCTTGGTTGGCCGGTGAGGATATCAGACCATGGCTGGAGTACCTTAATTCTGGGGGCGGCGCCAGACTGGCCTTCGAATATCGGGAATATCAAGACGGACTAAATGGTTCGCGCAACCCTGATTACTATCCTAATTTGATCCGGGACGCGTTGTCTATTTTGAATCGGTTGTTCCCATAGAAGAGAATCTTTTAACTAAAGGGGAAGAAAATGCTTGTCAGGTTTAAACCTCTGGATAAATGGAAAGCCCCTTTATGGGTCTATCCTGAAAAAGACGGCAGGAAGCCGACCGATCAGGAAAATCCGGTCGCATCCATTGAAGAAGTATATATCGGCATACCCATGCACATGGACCCCGAGAGAGCTGAGGCTATGGAAAAATACGCTCATAGGCTGCCCAATGTTTAACAAAAGTTCAGCCGGCATCATCGCGGCTGAACATCCTGTCTTCAGGGGACACACCGCTAACCAGGTCGAAGAGCGCGCTAGAGAGAGGCGAAACACCCCGCTAGCCGGCGTCGGCGGCTTTTGCTCGACCAAAGATGGGCCGAGACTGGCTTACGCCCCGCAAAAACTACTGCTGGCGGAGACCGCCTTTTATTTTGTCCGCGGTGCGAAATGGGAGCCTGACCCCTTAACCGCCCTCCCCAACTTCTCTCTCCGCCTCGATCATAAGGAAGGGAATATCGTCCCTTTGACCGGCGGCCTCTACATAAAAAATCGCCGTTTATCCGACCAGGAATTAGAGACGTTGGGCCTCACCCCGGTCAGAAATAATAAAGGAGAAAAGATAACTTTCCCTTATTTCTGCGTTTGGGGAACTAGGGTCCTGTCCGATCCCCATCACAATTTCTTCCCGGTCTACGGCGCCATCAAGGATTTAGGCAAACAATTTTCTCTTGCCAGGATTGAAGACGAACCTTTTATCCCGAAATCGATGAAAGATCTGGAGCTGTATATAAGCTCATTTTTAAATGAGACCGGACAGAACACAACAACAACGCTCGCCAGCCTGGAACAACAATTAGAAAACATTTGGCAGAATATTCCAACTGACGAAGAAAAAATTGCTTGGCCGATTTTTTCAGAGCGGTTCCGCTGGCCTGCCTTCGCCAGGATGATGCTCCGTCATTTTGCTCCGCTCGGCCACGCCGCGCTTTACACCGGCTGCTGCCTGCAGTTTAAAGGTGCCGGCGCCAATTACGTCGGTCATGCCGTCAAGCCGGGGCAAGACGGCCGACTCCCGCTCTTGCCCGGCGAAGCAGTGATGCCATTCTATCAGGCGGATGAATGGCGGGGCAAGGAAATGGTGATGGTCGGTTATCCCAATTTATTCGAAAAGTTCGGCCTTTTCCTTGACCAGTTCCACCAGCCTCCGCCCGCCACGGCCGACCCGGTCGGCGGGATGATCGAAGCCGATACCGAAGCGATCGACCGCGACCGGCAGCTGCTCGCCAGCGGAGCCGAGGTGGGAGGAATCTCTCTTTCCAGGATCAGACTGCTCGACCAAACGGCCATCCGGAAGTTCTTGCCTGATTACGACAGCGGCGACCTATTTGTTCTTGCCCGGGCGGTGGGGAACGACACCAGAAGATTGGCCTTCCTGGAAAACGCCGCTAGTTATCAGCTCTTCATTAGAGACTCGTTCCCCGAAGAGAGTTTCGACGCCGGACGGGAGAAACATCTGGCAAATCTGGCCGCCAACCTCGGCAAGAATATCAGGGCGGTCCTTGATTGCCGTCTGACCTGCAAATTCCCGTTAGTCGACGGCCATTTCAAGCGGCCGAACACCAGCAACAATTTGTCGCCCGAAGGAGCGATTTTCGACTCGACCGAATTGATCCCGGCCGATAAACTTGGTGACGCTGGCGCAATCATTGCTTGCTGGCTGGAAGATTTTTTTAAAGTAACGGAAGCCGCCGGTCTCAACCAAAACAACTTTGGCGGCAATTTTGAGCTGCTCGGCACTATTATGGAAAACATTTTCAAGGCCAAAGGAGAATTCCCGGAAGAAACCCAAAAAACCTTGGCAGCGCTTACCAGACGAGAGCAAATTTACTCTTTGAGCTCAACGATTATCAACAGCTATATGACCTGGCGCTGATCTACCAAACCTTGGCCCGTTTCGCTTCCGGACGGAACATCGCTTCATTCGAGGCGATATTGAAGGCGGCGTAGAATTCTGGGAGATTGCTTAAGGGGCCGTTGACCCGGTATTTCGCCGGGGCATGGGGATCGACCTTCACTAAAAGCTTGGCCCGCTCGTCGCGCATATTGGTCTTCCAGACCTCGGCATATGACAAGAAAAAGCGCCGTTCCGGGGTCAGACCGTCGAGGAGCGGTTGTTTTTTCTTCCCTAAAGCAAACTGGAGGGCATCATGGGAAATGCTCACCCCGCCAAGGTCAGCTATATTCTCACCTAAAGTCAGCTCCCCGTTGAGCGGCATTCCGGGGAATTGTTCAAAAGCTTCGGCCTGCTCGACAACCGCCTTCGCCTTGGCCTTAAAATTAACCTCGTCCTGCTTGGTCCACCAATCCTTCAGGTTCCCCCGCTTATCAAACTTCCTCCCCTGGTCGTCAAAGCCGTGGGTCATTTCGTGGGCGATCACCATCCCGATCGCACCGTAATTGACCGGATCGTCGGCCGCGGCGTTAAAGAACGGGGGTTGGAGGATCCCGGCCGGGAAAAGCATCTCGTTACGAGTTGGCATGTAACCGGCATTAACGATCTGGACCGGCATCCCCCACTCGTTGCGGTCAACCTTCTTCCCCACCTTATTCAGCTCGTAATGAAAATCGAAATAATTTCCCCGGAAAACATTGGCCAGGTATTCTCCCCGCTCAACTTTAAACTTGTATTCCCGCCATTTCCCCGGATAGCCGATCTTAAAGGTCATCGCCGCCAACTTCTTAAAGGCCTCTTTTTTAGTTTTATCGGTCATCCAATCGAGAGCCGCCAGCCGTTTCTTAAAAGCGGCCCGGATGTTGCGCACCATCTCTCCCGCCCGGCTCTTAGCCTGGGGAGAAAACCGCTCTTTCACAAACAAGCGGCCAACCGCCTGATCGAGATAGGCGTTGACCGTCCCCACCACCCGTTTCCAGCGGGGCATCAGGACCTTGTTGCCGTTCAGGGTCCGGCCGTAAAAGTTAAACTCTTCATTAACAAATGCCGAGCTCAAGAACTCGGCGTTATCGTTGACCAGGGTGAAGGTTAAATAGGTCCGCCAGTCGGCAATCGTGACCGTCGCCATAAGCTGATTGAGCCCGGCAAAAAATTCCGGCTGGCCGACATTGATCTTCCCCGGTTTTTTCAGGCCGATCGTCTGAAAATAGAGGGGCCAATCGAACTTATTAGCGAGCTTCGCCAGGGTCTTTAACGAGAGCGGGTTGTAGTTTTTCCGGGGATCGCGGAGGGCGACTTTATCACGGGAGATCTTCGCCAAACCGGTTTCGATCTTCAAGACCACCTTGGCTTTCGCCTCTGCCTCCGCCTTTACCGCTCCCATTAACATAAACATCTTAGTCACGTACTGCTGGTATTTGGCCCGAATTTCTTTCGAGTATTTATCATCTTTGAGGTAGTAGTCCCGGTCAGGGAGATTGAGTCCTCCTTGGTATAATTCGGCAATATTGAGATCGCTATTGGCATAATCGGGACCAACAAAGATATGGAAGAGCGGATCGGCGCTGTACTGGTGGAGATGCGCCACCGCCAGAGTTAATCCCTTCAGATCATTGATCGCTTCGATCCGGGCGAGTTCATCGGCCAGCGGCTTGATCCCCGCCTTTTCGATCTTTTTCTCGTCCATCCCGCTGGCGTAGAAATCGCCGACTTGTCCTTTGCCCGTCTCCATAATCTCCCGCAGGGTTATAAGGTTCTCTTCTCCCAGGATGACAAAGCTCCCCCAACTGCTGTACTCGGCCGGGATCGGGTTGTTTTTCTGCCAGTTGCCGATGGCATAGCGATAAAAATCGGCCCCCGGTTTAACGGAGGTGTCGAGGTTATTAAGATCGAGAGCTTTATTATTCATAGCGCATCCGCATAGGAGGGCCAGGCAAAACCCGGCGACCATCACCTTTCTCATTTCCCTGATTATAGCACGCTGAAATTGTAAATAATAAGGTGAAATTCAGCGAATTAATCGCGGAAAACAAGGCAGAGCATGGAGAGCAAAAGTGAAAACTAGTCTGACCCCAAGATCATTTCTCGGTCTGGCCGTTGAAAACGTCTATTTACGAAAAACGGTCCGGTTTTTAACAGAGAAGGTCAAGACTTTGTCCAAACTTGTCAAGACCGACCAGTTAACGGGGATTTTGAACCGATTTGGTTTGGAAGATGAATTTGACCGCATGCTTTCCGGGGCGTTGCGCTACGGACGACATTTAACCATCGCCGAATTCGACATCGACCATTTCAAGACGGTCAATGACACCTACGGACATTTAGCCGGCGACGTGGTGCTAAAACGGGTCGCGCAAATAATAAAAAGCAATTTAAGGAACACCGATATCGTCGCCCGCTCCGGCGGAGAAGAATTCTTCGTCTTTCTGGATGAAACTCCTTATCAAGACGCCCCTATTCCGCTCGAAAGGATAAGGCAAAAAATCGCGGCGGAAAAATTTTCGATCGGCGGCAGAGTTTTCAGCGTTACGATCAGCGGCGGCTATGCCGCTTACACTCCTGACGTCAAACCTAATTTTTTGTCGCCGGAAGCAAAATCAGGCCTGCAAAAGCTGCTTTACGAAAAAGCGGATAGCGCTCTCTATGAAGCGAAAAATTCCGGTCGCGACCGAATTCGCGGCCGGCAATAAAAAAAGTGAAATTTCGGCTGAAAGTTAACGATATATATATGGAAGAGGAATAGTTATGAACATTAACAATGCTGCCAATAAATTAAATGGATTGCAAAACCGGGTCGCTCAAGCCCTCGGTAAATCGACCCGGGAGCAGAACGCCTCGGCATTACTCGATACCGAACGGACGCTGAACACCAGCTTCAATCTTTCCGCCCAGATCCTGGCCATCATCAAGAAGGCCGAAAAAGAAATGACCAATATCGGCCGGACAGTCGACGCCGTCGTCTAATGATGGTGGCGCCCCGCCCCTTCGCCTGCTCTCTCCATTATGCAAAACAACTCATCACCGCACGATTGGCATTCGGTCTGAAAGGTCGAGTGGCTGATCTCATATTTATCTTTAAGCATATGCTCCACTTCATGGATGATCTGGGGAGCCTTTTTGACCGCTTTCGGTTCGATCTCCAGATGGGCCGAGATCGCATTCAACCCCGAAGAAATGGTCCAAATATGAAGATCGTGCAACCCTTTGATCCCCTTGACCCGGCTAATCGCTTTCGCCACCAGGTGGGGGTCGACCCCTTTGGGGGCCGACTCCAGTAAAATATTGACCGAATCGATCACCAGCCGGATCGCCCCATAAAGGACGACGCAAGCGATCAAGATCCCAAGGAGCGGATCGACAAACAGCCACCCGGTAAAAGCGATCAGCAGGCCGCCCCCAACCACCGCGACCGAAGAAAGAGCGTCCGAAATAACGTGCAGCAAAGCGCCTCTGACATTCAGATTGTGTCCCGACCCCGACAGGATCAAAGCCGAGGCCAGGTTTGCAACCAGCCCGATCGCCGCCACGACCATCATTAAAGTGCTGTTGACCGGCTCCGGCGCCGTAAACCGGCCGATCGCCTGGTAGAAAATAAAACCGGCGAGGACGATCAATAAGGTCCCGTTAAGTAAAGCCGAGAGGATCTCGACCCGGTAATAGCCGAAGGTCCGCTCTTTATCGGCCGCGCGCCCGGCGATCAGCGCCGCCAGCAGGGAAAAGACCAGGACCATCGAATCGGTCAGCATATGGCCGGCATCGGAGATCAAGGCGAGACTATTGGCCAGGTAGCCGCCAATAAATTCGGCCAACATTATCATAACCGTAATTGCCAGCGCGATCATCAACCGATTGGTCATTTGACTCCTTTTAAGATCGGCAACGAAACAACAAACAAGGCGCAAGCAAGGAGCGCCATTACCGCGCCGTAATAAAAAGGACCGGCCGGACCGTACGTTCCCCATAACCAACCAGCCGCCAAACTGGCAAAGAGGACCGCCACGCCGGTCACGGTATAATAAAGACCAATTGCCGTCCCGACTTGGTCCTTGGGCGCCAAATCGGCAATATAGGCTTTGCTGACCCCTTCAGTAAAAGCAATATAAAAACCATAAACCGCGAAAAGGACCCAAACGGAAACCGCCGAAGTGGTCAGGGCAAAACCGGCATAAACCAGCGCGAAGATAAAAAATCCGGCAAAAATGACTTTCCGGTAACCGATCTTATCGGCCATTAAACCGGCCGGGTATGACAGCCCGGCGTAAGTTACATTGTATATGACATAAGCAAAAACCACCAAAAAAGTCGATAACCCCAGGTCTTTGGACCGCAGGATCAGAAAAACATCGGAGCTGTTCCCCAAGGAAAAAATCAGGCTGATCAGTAAGAACCAATTATATCTCGCCCCAAAATCCCGCCAGCCGACCTTGAGCCGTTCTTTTGGCGGGGTCGGCTTTCTGACCTCTTTAACGAAAAGTTGGAGAATTATGACCCCGATCAAAGCGGGAATAAAAGAGATCACAAAGATCAGCCGGAAGCGGTCATGAAAGAGCGCCATTAACCCCATCGCCAATAACGGTCCGCCAACCGCGCCCAAGGTATCCATCGCCCGGTGAAAGCCAAAGACCGCCCCCCGACTTCCCGGCTCGGTCGAATCGGCGATCAGGGCGTCGCGGGCCGCGACCCGAATCCCCTTGCCGAAGCGGTCGATAAAGCGGGCCAGAAGGACCATCGGCCAGGCATAAGCCAGAGCCAGAAAAAGCTTGGAGATAGTAGAAAAAGAATAGCCGAAAACAGTCAACGGTTTGCGCTTGCCGATCAGATCGGAAAACCAACCGGAAAAGACCTTGAGCAGGCTGGCGGTCGATTCCGCCACTCCTTCGATCAAACCAATGACCGCCATCGGCGCCCCCAAGACGGCGGTCAGGAAGATCGGAACGATCGGATAGATCATTTCCGAAGCGATATCATTAAAAAGACTGACAAATCCGAGCCAGACCACGTTCGCCGGAATTTTGGCTTTCATATTAGATTATTTTAAATCAAAGATGCTTCTTAGTACAGCAATTATTTGCGCGACTTAATCCGCCTAGGCGGACGGTTAAGTTGACTTTCCCCCCTAGGGGTATATAATTTATTGGCATGAGAAAAACGCTTATTTTGATAGTCGCATTGTTGCTTGCGGCCGGTGCCGCTAAAGCTGACCTGGCGGTCAGCGTCGGAACCGATCTCCCGGCCCTGGAGCTCCCGAATATCGAAGGGAAGGTCACCAGCCTGCAGGAAGTCCAGAAACACAAAAAGACGGTCGTTGTTTTCTTTACCAGCTGGAGCAAATCAAGCCAGAACAACCTCGGTTTTCTCCAAGACCTTAAAAACAAAGGACAAACAGCCGAGATCGTCGGCATTTCCTTCGACAAGAAAGCCAAAGACGTCAAGACCTTTCTTAGCGACAATAAGATTACCTTTCCAGTCTTTGTCGACAAAAAACTTTCCGCGATCAATAAATTCCAGCTCCTGGTCATCCCGACGACCTTCTGCGTTAATTCCAGCGGGGTGATCGAAAAGATCTTCGTCGATTACGATGATAACGTCAGGAAAGCGCTTGCCGAATGGCTAAAATCCTAATCGCCGACGACCAAGAGAGCATGCGCCACATTATCGCCGACCTGCTGAAACCGGCCGGCCACTCGCTAACCGCCGCTGAAGACGGCGTCCAAGCCCTGGAAGCGCTGAAGATCGAACCTTACGACCTCGTGATTGCCGACATCAACATGCCGGGGATGGATGGGCTGGAATTTCTGCGCCACGTCCGGATGAATTACCCCACCAAAGTCGTTTTCATTACCGGGATGGAAGAAGAGACCGTAAAGCTGGGGATCGAGGGTTTCCACCTGGACGGCTTGATCCTGAAACCGTTCCGACCGGAACAGGCCCTGGCGATCATCAACCAGGCGCTTAGTTAATTATTCATAACGAAGAGCGATGACCGGATCAAGCGCCGCCGCCCGCATCGCCGGATAGACCCCGAAAAAGATCCCGACCGCCGCGGAAACGACCGTCGCCAAGATAACCGCCCACCAGGCAATGACCAGCACCCCTTTAATGGCGAACATTATCAAGAAAGCTCCGCCCAAGCCAAGTAAGATCCCTAAGACCCCGCCGATCAAAGCGATCATCATCGATTCCACCAGAAATTGCAGGACAATATCGCGGCTCTTGGCGCCGATTGCTTTGCGAACCCCGATCTCTCTGACCCGTTCGTTGACCGCCACCAGCATGATGTTCATAATCCCGATCCCGCCGACCAAAAGCGAGATCGCCGCGATCCCGGCCACGAACCCGGTCAAGACGCCAAGAATGTTATTGACGATATCAAGGATTCCCTTTTGGGTGATAAAACGGAAGTCGTCATTTCCCAGTCGGCGCTCCATCAGGATTTGGACTTTGGCTTTGACCTCGTCCATCCTGGCCACGTCCTTGGGAAAAATATTCATTCTCATGATGTTGCTCGTCCCCATCATATTCTGGGCGGTCGTGATCGGAATGATCACCCGGGCGTCCATATCGAAAACGCCGATGCTCCCTTTAGGCTCCGCCAACCCGATAATCAGATAGTTTGTCCCCCGGATTTTTATTTTTTCGCCGAGCGGGCTGATCTCACCGAAAATATCTTTGGCAATTTTCGGGCCGATAATCGCCACCTTTTTTCGCGCTTCAACGTCAGCCTCATTAAAGAAATGGCCGGACGATAAACCCCATCCCATTAACATCATGTTATTGGCGGTCGTCCCGATGATCACCGGGGCTTTATACTTTTTCTTGCCATAATACAGATCGCCGCTCCCGGGATTTAAAGCGACGATATCCCTGACCTCGGGGATCCGGGATTTGATCAAGTTGATGTCGGCATAGACGAACTTCGGATTGGGAGGGACCGAATTATCTTTCCCCGCGATCATGATAAAAGAATCGTAACCGGCCCCCAGGCTCTGCACCTGGTCGGTCACATATTTCTTCGCCCCTTCGCCGATCGTCACCAGCGTGATCACCGAAAAGATCCCGATGATCACGCCAAGCATCGTCAGGATCGAACGGACCTTATTGGAAACCAGCGAGCGAAAGGCCTGCTTTAAACTCTCCCAGAGAAAGAAGATCATACTTCAAACCTCAAGGCTTCGACCGGGTCAAGCCTTGAGGCCCGAACCGCCGGATAAACCCCGAAAAAGAGGCCAACCAAAAGGGCAACCAGACAGGCAATGGCCGCCGCGTTATAGGCGATAACCGCCTCGAGCTTCAGGGCGCTCATTATCCCCCAGGAAGCCAAAGTCCCCAGGGTTATCCCTAACAACGCCCCGCTTAAAGTGATCAGGATCGATTCCATGACAAACTGCAGGAAAATATCCCGCCGTTTGGCGCCGATCGCTTTCCTGATCCCGATCTCCCGGGTCCGCTCGGTCACCGCCACCAGCATGATATTCATGATCCCGATCCCGCCGACTAAAAGGGAGATCGCCGCGATCGCGCTGACGATCCCGGTCAGAGCGTTAAGAATATTGGTGGTGATGTCGATCAAGCCGGCTTGAGTATGCATGTGAAAATCGATCTTCCGATGCCGGGCCAGAAGCAGTTTTTCGATCTCCGCCATCACTTCCGGAACGTCTTTATCTTCGTTGGTCGTGATCATCATTTCCCAAATCTTGCTGGTCCCAAGGGTCAGCTCCGCCAGCGAAGAAGGGATCAACACCATATCGTCCATGTCATAAGTTAACATCGCCCCTTTTTCTTCCAGCACCCCGATGACGATATAGCCGACGCCGTTGATCTTGATCTTCTCGCCGATCGGGGAAAAATTACCAAATAAATTGCGGACAACGGTTTTACCGATCACCGCCACTCTTTTACGGCCGTTATCTTCCGCTAAAGAAAAAAAGCGCCCTTCGACCGCTTTTTGTTTGTAAGCAAAGGGATAATCTTGGGAAACCCCCAGGGTATAGCCCGGGGTGTACTCCTTATTCCCGTATTTTAGACGGCCCCGACCGACGATTTCCGGCATCAAATATTGGATCTTTTTGACCCGGTCCCGGATCGCGATCATATCACCGTAGGTTAAGGTCAGCTCCGGAACGGCGGTCCCGGAACCTTCGCCTGGTTGTAAGGTAATGCTATTGGATCCAACTCCCCAGCCGCTGATCTGGTTAAGAACATAGCTCTTGGCTCCTTCGCCCATCGAAACCAGGGTAATGACCGCCGCGACTCCGATAACCACACCCATTGTCGTCAGGATAGTTCGAAGTTTATTGGAAAGAAGCGATTGGCTGGCAAGTTTGAACGGCTCGATCAAATTGATCATCGGACTGTTTCGTCGGCCACGACCAAGCCGTCTTTTAAACGGATGATCCTTTTGCTGAAGTTCGCGATATCCTGATCATGGGTCACCATGATCAAAGTGATCCCTTTATTGTTCAATTCCTTAAACAGATGAATAATTTCTTCGCCGCTTTTGGAATCAAGATTGCCGGTCGGCTCGTCCGCCATGATGATCGAGGGATTGTTGGCCAGCGCCCGGGCGATCGCCACCCGCTGGCTCTGCCCCCCCGACATTTCCGGAGGCCGATGGAAAGCTCGCTCCTTAAGCCCGACCATCTCTAAAAGTTCCAAAGCTCTTTCCCGCCGCTCATCAGGCTTTAGACCGGCATAGATCAGCGGCAATTCCACGTTCTCGACCGCGTTCAGTTTAGGGAGGAGGTTAAAAGTTTGAAAGACAAAGCCAACCTTCTTGTTGCGGATCTCGGCTAGGCTGTTGTCATCAAGCTTATTAATATCGATATCATCTAAAAGAACTCTGCCGGTCGTCGGCCGGTCAAGACAGCCGACAATGTGCATCATCGTCGACTTGCCGCAGCCGGACGGTCCCATAATCGAAAGAAACTCCCCTCTCTTTACCACCAGGCTGATACCCTGCAGGGCCCGGACCTCGACCTTCCCCATCAGATAGGTTTTGGTGACGTTATTTATCGTGACGACCGCGTCATTGTTCAATCTTAACCCTGCCTTTGTTTTTCAACTTGGCTACGTTGGTAATCGCAACCTTGTCCCCCGCCAGAACGCCGCTGATCGCTTCGACGCTGGTATAGGAACGGAGGCCGATCACGATCTTGTTCTCGTAAGTTCGGTTATTTTTGACCGTAAAAACATACTGCGCGTCATCACGGCTAAGCAACGCTTCGCGCGGCACGACAACCGCCGAACTTTTGGCCCGGGTCACGATCTCAACGTTAACGGTCATATTGGCCTTAAGCTCTTCGTGGCCGTTCAGGAACTTGATCTTGCAGGGAAAGACATAAGACTCTTCGTCCATTTTGATCCGGCCGCCGACCCGGCGCAGTTCGGCCAAAGGAGCGATCCAGTAGATCTCCCCCAGAAAATTTCTGGCGGCGTAGACATCGGAAAAGATCTTGACCTGATCGCCGATCTTAACGTTGGCGATATCGATCTCGTCAATCTGGGCCTCAACCCAGGAATTATCGTAATTGACGACGACAATCGCCGGCTGTCCCGGAACGACCGTTTCCCCCTCCCGATAATCGATCTTGGCCACGACCCCCTTGTTCGGCGCGACGATCCGCGAAGCGTCGAACATTGTTTTGGCGGCATCGTAAGCCTGTTTGCTGGCCGCCCCGTCTTTGTAAAGCTGGCGGGTCCGCTCAAAATCGTTCCGGGCCTGCTCGTAACTGTCGAATTCGGCCAACAACTGGCCTTTGTTCACGCGATCCCCCTCTTTAACCTTTAAGTTTGAGAGCTTCCCCCCGATTTTTGTTCCCAGCTCATAGATCGGCGCGTCAACCGTTCCGCTGGCCGCGATGATCTCTTCGATCGAAGTCAGGGCGACCGGCGCGGCCTTGACGGAAACAACATCGCGGTTCAGCCAGTTAGCGGCGACTCGCCAGCCGATCAAAACGACGATCACGATCAGGATCAACCATAACCAACGGCGGTTTTTTTTCATAGCACAACCTCTCTTCCGACTATTTTATTTAGTTTAGCTTTCGCGATCTCCAGGTCGAATAAGGATTGAAGATGATTGATCTTCGCCTGGGTCAGGGCAACTTGAGCGTCGAGAACTTCGATATTCGTCCCGACCCCGGAATTATAGCGGGAGGCCGAAACTTTGTAGCTTTCCGCCGCGGAAGTGACCGCCTTTTCGGCCGAATTGATAATTTCCAGGGCGCTCTTAATGGTCAAATAAATATCGCGGACTTCCAGGGCGAGCCCGCTCCTGAACTGATCTTCATTGGCGGTCTGGACCTCGAGATTGGCGCCGTTTTCCTTGATCCGGTTCTCCCGGCCGAAACCGTCAAAAAGGGCCCAGGAACCGACCCCGGCAACCGACCAGGAATTGACCGAAGAATTATAACCCGGGTATTCCATCCCCCGGTTACCGATCTGGCCGACCAGAAAAATGGTCGGGTAGTATTCAACTTGCGAGATCCGCAAAGTTTCTTCCACGATCTTTTTGTTCAACTGGAACTGGCGCCACTCCGGCCGGTTAGCCAGCGCCAGCTTAAAAAGGTCCTGGTATTCAGGAAGCGCAGCGATCGCGCCCGACAATGACCCGTCTTCCAGCGCGACAGTCTGCTCCAAATCGCGGCCAAGAGCGTTGTTGAAAGCGTCTTTGGCCAGTTCCAGGCCGTTTTTTGCTTTAGTCAGGCTGACGTCGGTATTAGCGAGTTGGACCTCGCCCCGCAGCAGATCGGCCCGGGTGGCGACCCCGGCCGAAAACATCGCCTTGACCTGATTAAGATGGGACTGCGCCATCTCTTTTGACTCCTGCGAAAGTTTTACGAACTTTTCGGCTTTCAAAACACCGAAATAGGATTGCGTGACGTTGAACGCCGACTCCAGCTGGACTTTTTTCAATTCCTCATCGGCCAACTCAACCCCTTTCCGGGCCAAACTCAAACCCGGCCAGAGAGCGGCGACAAAAAGCGGCTGGTTAAGCGAAGCGGTCCAGCTGTTCGAAGTAACGGTCGAATCGGTGCCGGAAGTGAACGACTGCGTTACCGAACCCGTTGAGGTTGGGACGGTGAACTGGATAAGCGACGGCTGGGTATATGATTTACTGTAATTGGCGTCTAATTTAATGGTCGGCAAAAAAGCGCCGGTCGCCTGGCCGAGCTTAGCGCCGGCCGCCGCTTGTTTCTTTTGGGCGGCGATAACCGTTGGATTGTTCCTGTTCGCCAGGTCGAGGCTCTCTTTCAGGGTCAAGCCCTGCGCCGCCAGGACAAGAACCAGGACAAGAACGAAAGAAGATCCGATTGTCTTTCTCATAATATCATTATTTTACAATATTGACCGTTAAATGCAATTATTCTATCTTTTTTTTGAAGCGGACGATGCTTAAGCCGAGAATGACCACGGCAAAGACAAAGAGCGGCCAAACATCATTCCACAAATATGAAAAGCCGACTCCTTTCAGAAATAACCCGCGAACGATCTCCAGAAAATATCTTAACGGAACCAGATAAGTTATCGCCTGGACGACCGGCGGCATATTAGCGATCGGGAAAACGAACCCGGACAGAATGAATTGCGGCGCCATGACGGAAGTAATGGTCATCATCGCCTGGCGCTGGGTCTGGGAAACGGTGGAAATAAAAACCCCAAGCCCCAGGTTGGTCGCCATGAACAAGGTCGCCAGAGCAAAGAGAAGCCAAACGCTCCCTTTCAACATAATGCCGAACCAGAGAGTCACGACCAGGAAGACCAGTAAAATATCGAGGAAAGAAACGATCGCGAACGGCAGGATCTTGCCAAGGATCAATTCATAGGAGCGGAGCGGCGTGACCGCCAGCATCTCCATCGTTCCGTGCTCCTTTTCCTTAACGATCGAATTGGAAGTCAGGATCATGCTGATCATCATCAGGACCAGCGCGAACAAGGCCGGGACCATGTAATTCCGGCTTTTCAGCTCCGGGTTGTACCAGATCCTTTGGTTCAAGTCGACCGGCTCGAGATCGCCGGGCGACAGACCGTAACGCCGGCCCAGAATCGCGGCGACGTTGTTAAAATTGATCTGGCCGATGTACCCCTGAATGACCGCGGCGGTCGAAGAGTTCGAGCCGTCGAGAACGGCCTGGACGGCCGCCGTCTCTCCCCGGACCACCTTCCGGCCGAAACCGGGCGGCACGCGCAGGGCAAGTTTGACGCGCCCGTCATCAAGCAGCGAAACCATCGTCCGCTGATCATCGACGTAATAATTCAGGTCGAAATAACCGGAGTTCTTATAGCTGTCGAGATATTGCCGGCTGTAGACGGAGCGGTCCTCGTCAAAGACCGCGGTCGAGATATGCTTGATGTCGAGCGAAGCGATGTAGCCGAAAACGGTCAGCTGGACGAGCGGGGACATGACGGCGACAAAAAGCATGCGCGGATCCCGCAGCAGCTGGATAAATTCTTTTTTGATGAAATGGAACAAACGGCCGTCGAACATCATTCAATCCTCTTTTTAAAAAGCCGGACACTGATAAACATAAAAACGAACGAAAGAACGGCCAGCCCCAAAAGGTCGGGCCAAAAAGAGCTTATCCCGACCCCTTTAAGGAAAAGATCGCGCAGGATGCGCAAATAGTACCGGGCCGGTATCAGGTACGATATCCCCTGAAGAAGCCAGGGCATATTTTCAATTGGAAAAATAAAACCGGACAGGAGCAGCGACGGAAGCATCGTCGCGAAAGTCGCGACCTGCATCGCCTCCTGGCTGGTCTTGGCGATCGTCGAGACCATGACGCCAATCGCCATGGCGCCGACCAGAAAAATGAAGGAACTGACGATCAACAGAAAAAAATCGCCTTTGAGCGGGACTTTGAACCAAAAGACCCCGAGGGCGGTGATCATCATGATATCAAAAAAAGCGATGACGACGTAAGGGATGACTTTACCCAGCATCAGTTCGTTTTTCCGGACCGGACTGACCACCAACCCTTCCAGCGTCCCCTGTTCTTTTTCGGAAACAATGGTCAAAGAGGTCAGGATCGCCGCCATTTGCATTAAAATGATACAGATCAGGCCGGGGAGATAAAAATTGAGGCTGCGCAATGTTTCGTTGTACCAGATCCGCGAGACCAGCTCGATCGGCTGGGCAAGCCGCCCCCTTATCCCCCGCTTGATCAGGATCGGAGCGATCAAGCCCTGGGAATACTCCAGCGCGATCCCGTTGACGTAACCGATCGCCGACGAGGCCCAGGTCGGGTCGGCCCCGTCGACCAAGACCTGAAGTTCGGCCTTTTCCCCCGCCTGGACTTTGGCCCCGAACCGGGGCGGGATATTAATGATGACTTTGGTTTGCCCCCGATCCAGGCGGTCGCCGAACTGTCCGGCCGAGGTCAAATATTCTTCAATATTGAAATAGCCGCTGTTGGCGAAACGGGCGATAAAATCGCGGCTGACCGGGGTCCGGTCCTGGTCGAAGACCGCCGTCGGAATGTTCTTAACGTCAAAGGAGACCGCGTAGCTGTAGAGGAAAAGCAGAACGACCGGCATAAAAAACGTGATCGCCAGCGAACGCGGATCGCGGATCAGGTGCCGGAACTCCTTTTTCATGATCGGCAGCAATCGTTTGATCATTGCCCGGCCCCCCGCGCTTTATTTCTGGCCTGCTCTTCGACCATAAAAACAAAGACATCTTCCAAGGACGGGATGATCTTCTCGATCCGCCGGACCTCGATCTTATTTTTAACCAAAACTTCACGCAATTCGGCCCCCTGGCTCTCTTTTTCCACCACGACGTGGAGAAAAAGTCCGTAGAGGGTCAGGTCGAGGATTATCGGCCGCCCCCTTATGACCTCCAACCCCGCCATGACGTCGTCGCACTCGATCTCCAGGAGCACCCCTTTCATCGCCGTGCTCTTCAGCTTCGCCGGCGTATCGCAGGCGATGATCCGACCATCGCTGATCAAAGCGATCCGATCGCAGCGTTCCGCTTCGTCCATGTAATGGGTGGTGACCAGCGTCGTCACTCCTTGAGCGGAAAGATTATCAATAATATTCCAAAACTTGCGCCGGGAAAGCGGATCGACGCCGGCGGTCGGTTCGTCGAGAAAAACGATCCTCGGCTCATGGATCAGGGCGCACCCCAGCGCCAAATGTTGTTTAATGGAGGTGGCCAGATTCGCGGTCAAAACTCGTTCTTTGCCGATCAGTTCGGCCTGTTCGACAATCGACCGCTTCTTGGCCGCCCGGGTCTCTTTTTTAGTCTGATAGATCCCGGCGTAAAAATCGATGTTCTCGCCGACCGTCAGGTCATCGTAAAGGGAAAACTTCTGCGACATATAGCCAATATTTTCCTTGATCTTTTCCCCCTGCCGCCGGATATCCAGCCCCCCAACCAACCCCTCCCCCCCGGTCGGCGTCACCAAGCCGCAAAGCATCCGGATCGTCGTCGTCTTACCGGCGCCGTTCGGCCCAAGGAAGCCGAAAATTTCGCCTTTCTTAACGTCAAAGTTGATGGTGTCGACCGCTGTAAAAGAACCGAATCTTTTGCTTAGCCCCTTGACTTCGATCGCCGGGCCGCTCATTTCGCGGCCCCCTCAACCAGATTGATAAAAGCCTCTTCCAAAGTCTTGGCCCCGGCCCGGCGCTTAACTTCCGCCGGGGTGTCGCAGACCAGCAGCCGCCCTTCCCGGATGAGGCCGACCCGATTACAGCGTTCCGCCTCGTCCATGTAAGGAGTCGAAACTATAATGGTCACGCCGCTCAAGCCGTAAAGGATCCGCCAGAACTCCCGCCGGGAGATTGGATCGACCCCGGTCGTCGGTTCATCAAGGAAGAGAACTTCCGGCGTGTGGATCAGGTTGCAAGCCAGGCCCAGCTTCTTTTGCATCCCGCCGGACAACTGGCCCCCGCGCCGTTTGATGAACGGCGCCAGGTTGGTAAATTCCAGCAATCGTTTTTTGCGGGGCAGAAGCTCGCTTTTTTTCACCTGGTAGATCTCGGCGTAAAAATCGATGTTCTCATCAACCGTTAAATCGGGGTAAAGGCTGAAACGCTGGGGCATGTAACCGATCTTATCGCGGATCCGCTCTTCGTCGGTCTTCACGTTAAGGCCGAGGATCAGCGCCTCGCCATCCGACTGCTCCATGGCGGTCGAGAGCATCCGCAAAGTGGTGGTCTTGCCGGCCCCGTCGGGACCGACCAAGCCGAAAATCTCGCCGGAGCGAACCTGCAGATCAAGGCTTGAAACCGCGGTCAGCCCGTTGAATTTTTTTGTCAGGCCGCTGGTCGTTATCGCGAAGTCCATGGAAACTCGGCGTCCGCCGGCATCCCGGGCTTAAGTTTAAGTTCCGGGTTGGGGATCTCGATCCTGATCGCGAAGACCTGGGTCGTCCGCTCCTCTTTGGTCTGGATCGATTTAGGGGTAAATTCAGCCCGGTCCGAGATATAAACGACCCGACCGGCAAAGATTGCGCCGGGAAAAGAATCGACCGATATTTTCACTTCTTCGCCCAAATTAACCTGACCGATGTTTTGTTCCGGCAAGTAAACGGTCAGTTTGACTTTAGTCAGGTCGGCCAGGGTGGCGATCGGCGAACCGATCGTCGCCAGTTCTCCCCGCTCGATCGCTTTGACCAGGACGATTCCGGAGATCGGCGCGGTGATGGTGGTATTCTCAACTTGGAGCCTGGCTATTTCCAACGCGGCAGCGGCGATATCAAGGGAGGACCCGGCCCCTTCGTACTGCTGTTGGCTGATCATCCGATCGCGGTAGAGCTGTTGGCTGCGATCTAAATCATCTTTGGCGATCTTGTAGCGGGCCTGGGCGCTTTTTAGGGCTTCCCCCAATTCTTCGGCTTCGATCGAAGCCAGAACATCCCCCTCGTTGACGGTCAACCCTTCGTCGACCAGGATCACGGAAACTTTTCCGGTCACTTTACTGCTGACCGTCACTTCGGTCCCTTCGATCGTGCCGGAGGCGGTCAACTTCCCGTTGTGCTTCTGCTGGTAAAAATACCAGCCGAAAGCGGCGCCAACAAGCAGGACCGTGATCAAAACGAGGATCTTGAACCTGTCCATTATGTCCCTCCCGTTTGAACGGCCTAATTTTACCAATTGCTAACTAAGATGTCTAACGACTAATTAACCGATCTTTTTGATCAATCTTTTCGCCAAGTCAACCGCCCCGACCGCGTCGGCGCTGTAGAAGGCCCCGATCTCTTCGGCATAATCGTCGGTCACGACCGCCCCGCCAACCATGATCGGAATATCAAGCCCGGCTTTTTTCAGCTCTTTGCCGACCTGCTCCATCTCGACCATCGTCGTCGTCAGAAGAGCGGAAAGACAGATGGCGTTTGGCTTTTCCCGTTTTGCGGTGATCAGGATCGTCTCGGACGGAACATCTTTCCCCAAATCCAGGACTTCAAACCCGTGGTTCTCCAGCATCATTTTGACGATGTTTTTGCCGATATCGTGGACATCCCCCTTGACCGTCGCCAAAATAACCTTGCCGACCTTCCTGACTTCCCCCGCCGGGATCCGTTCCTTGCAGATCGCGAAACCGGCCTTCATCGCTTCGGCCGAAGCCATGACTTGCGGCAGAAAGATTTTCTTGGCCGAGAAGTCTTTCCCGACCTTTTCCATCCCTTTGACCAGCGCCTGATCGATGATCTTTTGCGGCGCTTCGCCTTTAGCCAGCAGTTTTGCGGTCAGATCGACAACTATCTCGTTGTCCCCTTCGATCACCGCCGCTTCGATCCCGCCGAGCGTTTCCGGATACTGCTTAACCGCGCTGGCGCTCGTATCCCGCTGTTCCGCTTCCCCCTTCTCCTCCGCCGCTCGCTTAAATTCCTCAAGCAACTTAACCTCGGCCTCCGCCTTAGCCTTCCCTTTTATCTTGGCGGCAAATTCAATCGCCTCTTTCGTCGCCGGATCGGTAATATCGACGATCCCGGCATCAAGGCCATTAAGCAGGCAGAGTTTCAAATAGAGATTATTAAGTTTAGAGCGGTTCGGCATCCCATGCGAAACATTGCTCACCCCCAGGATCGTCCTGACGCCAAACTTCTCTTTAACGATCGGGATAGCGGCCAAAGTGTCCAACGCTCCTTTGATCCCGACCCCGACCGTCATCGCCAGATTATCAATAAAGACCTGATCGCGCGGGATCCCGGCCGCGTCGGTCGCTTTGATAATCTTCCCGGCGATCGCCACTTTCTGGTCGACGGTTTCCGGTATCCCCTGGTCGTCGAGGACCAGGCCGATCAGCGCGGCGCCGTATTTTTTCGCCAGCGGAATAATTGTTTTCAGGCTTTCTTCTTTACCATTAACTGAATTGACCAACCCCCGGCCGCAAAAGGCTTTCAGCCCGGCTTCCAGCGCCGCCGGATTGGGGCTGTCGATCGACAAAGGCTGCTGCGAAGCGGTCGACGCGATGATCACCGCCTGTTTCATCGCGGCGACATCGTCGATCTTAGCGACCGAAACGTTGACGTCAAGCAGAGTCGCCCCATGTTTGGTCTGGTTCTCCGCTTCCGCCCGAACAATTTTAAATTTACCCGCCTTGAGCTCTTCCCGGAAGAGTTTCCGTCCGGTCGGATTGATCTTCTCCCCGACGGCGATAAAACCGTCCGGCGCGATCATCTTGGTCCGGCTGGAAAAACGAACAGCCCTCACCCCGTCGCTACGCTCCACCCCTCTCCCAGAGGGAGAGGGGTCGGGGGTGAGGGCCGTCTTCAACGCTTTTATGTGCCTAGGGTTCGTGCCGCAACAACCACCGACGATACTAATGCCGAGTTTGAAGGCTTTCGTCAGATGTTTGGCAAATTCTTCCGGGGTCATCTTGTAGACCGCTTTACCGTTCTCCAAGACCGGCATTCCGGCGTTCGGCATGATCATGACCGGCAGGTTGGTCACTTTCAACAATCTCTCGGCAACTTTGAGCAGTCCTTCCGGACCGGCCGAACAGTTGGCGGAAAGGATATCGGCCCCAAGAGCTTGCAGGACAACGGCCGCCGCCTCGGGCGTCGTGCCAGAGACCGTCGTCTCCCCTTCGTCGTAAGTCATGCTGGCGATGATCGGCAGGCTAGTCACGCTTTTGGCCGCGATCACCCCGGCGCGCATCTCCTGCAGGTCGGAGATCGTCTCCAGGCAAATAAGGTCAGCTCCGGCCTCGGCCAGCGCTTTGGCCTGCTCGGCAAAGGTTTCAACCGCCTGGTCAAAAGTCAGCCCTCCCATCGGTTCCAAAAGTTGGCCGATCGGCCCAATCGAACCGCAAACAAAACCATTTTCTCCAATTGCCCGTCTGGCCAGTTTGACCGCCGCTTCATTGATCTCTTTTACTTTATCGGCTAAACCATACTCGGCCAGTTTGATCCGGTTGGCGCCAAAGGTGTTCGTTTCGAGAATGTCGGCCCCCGCCTCGGCGTAAGCTTTATGGACGGCATAAACCGCTTCCGGGTTTTTCAGGTTTTGGGCGTCAAAGCAATCGTCCGGCCGGATCCCCCGCTCCATCAGCTGGGTCCCCATGGCGCCGTCGATGACTAGAATCCGCTTCTTCAACTCGGTTAAAAATTTGTTCATTATTGAAATTATAACATGAAAAAATAGCCGAAAAAGTGAAATCAACCAGTACAGCCAACGATAAATAAGAGCAGTGATAAATTCTATGAATATCCAAATTATCTACAGGAAAGGTTACGGATCGCAGCAGACATTACATCCCCAGTGGCAACACGACCGGCTCCCGGCTTGCCGCGGATATGAGCTGGGAGTCATCCATTGGGACCGCTCGAATCGGGTTGTCCGGGCCTCTGATCAGGATGAATCAGCGCGCATCACTCGGGCTCCAATTCCCCTTTCTATTTTGGGAGAGGTCGAGACGCGAGATATTAACGGTAAAACATGGGAGATCGTGCGGGAACCCAACCTCTGGAAGCCGTTTGAAATGGCACATGAAAATAATGGTACTTTTTTTAGTTTTTGCCGTGACGCTAGCTTGGTTTATCTGAATACAAACGGCCCTACCAGTTGGCGAGATAATTTCGACAAAATATTGGTAAATGGCCAGGGAAAGATCGAGATTGCGACCAGTGTCGATCCCCTCGCGGTAAAACTATTTGGCACCGCTTTGGCCTCTCTATTAAGACGTCACTTTGACTTAAGGGTTTATTTTGTCGAGGGGAATAAAGAGATCGGCTTGGGCAGACCAATTATCGGAACAACTGAAACCGAAGAAATTTTCAAGCCGCATCGGGAACTTGTGTCAAAAGGCTGCGTAATGGTCTCGGATTGTGATTATGACCCGGCCGGTAATTATGTCGGTTTGGGAGGGGGGAATGTCATTGCGCTTGGCGTTCCTCCTCAAGAAGAAAAAACAGCAAACCAGCCCGTTTCTCCCGCAACTTCCGCTTCGCCAGAACTATCAAGAAAAAGAATCGACTTGGTCCGCAATTTTTTGGCTGCCGGGCAAGCCCCAAATATCAGGGCAGTTATTGTATTCGGCAGCACCGCCCGCGGCCAAGCCAGAACGAACAGCGATCTTGATTTGATGTTAGTTTGCCAGACAGCCAACCGTCACGAAGAAGAGAAATTTATAACCACCCTGTGTTCCCTGCCGGATTGCCCGGAAATTCTGCTCCCGCCGACGCCAATAATTCCTGATGAGCCGGATATTTTTGCGCGGGAAGTCAGCCTTAAATTTATCCCCTTTTATTTATTGGAAAGAATAGGCATTAAAGTCTCCGGCGCGGGGCTTGATCCCAGCAAAGCTTTTATCGAAGACTACGTGGTCGTCGCGAGAACTTCGGAAGAAGCCGAACAA
The DNA here is from genome assembly GCA_041661965.1 of Candidatus Margulisiibacteriota bacterium. Lineage (NCBI taxonomy): Bacteria > Bacillati > Candidatus Margulisiibacteriota > Candidatus Margulisiibacteriota bacterium. The sequence continues at coordinate 212,039 of JBAZTH010000001.1, read as the reverse complement.
ATTCGAGCCAAGATCGAAGCCAAGAAAGCGGAAATCCTAAACCAGCTCACTCAAATGGGATCCTCCTCATGACCAGGGCGTCTTCGTTATCAGGATAATACTGTTTCCGGGTACTGATCACTTTAAAACCGTACCGTTCGTAAACGCTTTTCGCCGTCTCGTTGGAAGCCCTGACCTCCAGGAAAAAGACATCTTCGTCGTTTAAGACATGCTGCATCAGACGTTTCGCGATCCCCTGCCCCCGGTAATCGGGATCGACCGCCATGTTAATGATATGGGTCTCGTCGATGACCTTCTCGATCCCAATGTAGCCGACCACTTTATTGCCGTCTTTCGCGACCAGATACTTATGTTCATCCTCGCGGAAGATCGATTCCGGTTTCGGGAAACGGAAACATTTCGCCTCGATCGCCACGACCTGGGCGATCTCTTTTTCTTTCAAGGGAATTATCTCAATCATGATACTCGCGGATATTCGGTTTGTGGGAATAATGAGGCGCCAGCTTAAGCAGATCAGCCCGCTCTCCGTTCCTGATCTTCTCCAGCCCCAGCCGGGCGACATTTAGACCGTAAGGAATAGAGTGAGCCTCTTCAGCAAAAAAGAAATTCTCACCTAACCCCCGCTCCTTCAAGCCGTTAATATTACCGACTAAATGAAGCGGACCGATGATCTTCTTTAATTTTTCAACCAAGGCGTCAAGTTTAACCACCAGATCATTGGTCACCCGCTGGAGTTTTCCGCCTTTGGCGCTGAATAAAGCGAAGTTGTACTCGTCGGCCCGGGCATCGAGGACGACCGCCATCGTCCCTTCGATGTCGATCAGATTATAAGCGATCGCTTCCAGGGTATTGACCCCCACGATCGGAATATTTAAAGCCTGGGCCAGCGATTTGGCGGCGGTGACGCTCCCTCTTAAGCCCGAATAAGAACCGGGACCGATCGCCACGGCGACCGCTTCGAGCTGTTCCGGTTCGATCCCCGCTTCTTTCACGTAGAAGATCACCCGTTCCGACTGGGCGCCGGCCACGGTCGTTTCGACCAAAACCTTGGTCTCGTCGATCAGGCCGATACTGACTACTTTAGTCGCGCTGCTAATCCCGAGGAGACGCATATTTCCCTCTCATTTTCATCGATCAGTTTGATCTCGATCGTTTCTCTTTTCGCCGGTAAAAGCTCGGTCATCCGCTCCGCCCACTCGATCAGGCAGACCCCGCCCCGCTGAAAATATTCCTCAACCCCCAGCTCTTCGATCGAGCCAAGGTCTTCCAGCCGGTAGAGGTCGAAATGGTAAAGCGGTAAGCGCCCTTGGTACTCATTGATAATAATAAAGGTCGGCGAAGTAACGTAATCCTTGACCCCCAGGCCAGCCGCGATCCCCTGGATCAAGGTAGTCTTCCCGGCTCCCAGGGTCCCGGTCAGGGCAATCAAATCGTTAGCTTGAAGAATCGAACCGATCCGTGTTCCCAGAACAATTGTTTCCCCAGCATTCTTGGTTACGATAATTGCCATAATTTTAAGCTTACAGCTGTAAGCTTAAAGCTTTATGCTGCAAGATTTTTCCTCTACCAGCGTTCGTAATCGTCCAGGTTCGCCCCTTTAATTTCTTTAAACCCGGGGAGTTCGTCATCGTAGGTATCGCCGTGCTCCGCTTTTTTCTCGTCGTAGATCATCTCGATCGTTTTTTCCAGCACCGGATGGATCAAGCGCGGGGCGATTTCCTTGAGCGGTTTCAAAACGAAGAGCCGCTCGTGCATCAGCGGATGGGGGATTTGCAGGTTGTCGTCGGAAACGATCATCTCGTCATACAAAAGGATGTCGATGTCCATCGTCCGCGGACCCCACTCGAGTTCCCGTTCCCGGCCGAGCGCCGCTTCGATCTCCTGGCAGACATCAAGCAATTTCTGTGGGGCGAGTTTGGTCCGGATCTCGACCGCGGCGTTAATGAACTTCGGCTGTTCGCTGTTCCCCTCCGGTTCGGTCTCGTAATTGGCCGAACGTTTGGTCACCTGGATGTACGGGTTCTTTTCCAGCAGGAAAACCGCCTGTTCGACATATTCCTCGCGGTCGCCGACGTTGGAGCCGAGTCCGAGATAAGCCATCACCAATCCGCCTTTTTTGGGCGCCTTCTTGACGCTCGCCTTTTTAACCGGGGCCTTTTTCTTGACCGGTTTTTTAGCCGGTTTCTTGGCCGCTTTCTTCATGGTCATTTCCTCCTAACGATTGAATCCGCCATTTTAACGACTTGGCTAATCTCTTTGACGTCGTGGACCCGGACGATGTCGGCCCCGTTTTGGACCGCCAGCGCGGTCACCGCCGCCGTCCCTAGGAGCCGCTCCGTCGGGGGAAGCGCCAGGACCTGGCCGATCAGCGATTTGCGCGACGGTCCGATCAGGATCGGCCGCCCCAGGCTTTTCAACTCCTTGAGCCGCCGCACGATCTCTAAATTATGATCCAGGGTCTTGCCGAAACCGAGGCCGGGATCGATCACAAATTTATCAGGTAGTATACCAGCATTTAACCCGATTTCAAGGCTTTGTTCCAAAGAAGCGATTATCTCTCCCATTAAGTCGTTATATTTAGGGTTGGCCTGCATCCGGCGCGGGGTCCCGCTGGAATGCATGACGCAGACCGGTATTTTATATTTGGCAACAACCGCCGCCATTTTTTTGTCGAAGCGAAAGCCGCTGACATCGTTGACGAAATCAGCCCCCGCCTCCAGAGCCGCGGCGGCAACCGCCGCTTTCCGGGTATCGACCGACAGGGGCATTTTCCCCGCCAGCTTTTTGATCACCGGGACGACCCGGGCGATCTCGGTCTTGGTTGGAACGGTCCTTGACCCCGGCCGGGTCGATTCGCCGCCGATATCGATCAGGTCGGCCCCGGCCGCGAACAAGGCTTCCGCCCGCGCGGCCGCGGCGGCCGGGTCGCTGAAGCAGCCGCCGTCGGAAAACGAATCCGGCGTGACATTAACGATCCCCATGATAAACGTCCGTCGACCGAAATGAAAGGTCCGCTTGCCGATCGAAAGCGCCGGGAGCGGACGATCGACGGCGGTCAGGACCTTTTCAATCTCCGCGCCGACCGCGGGGAGGCCAAATTGGTGAGCCTTCAGTTTTTTAGCGATGGACAGGAGCTGGCGAATGGTCCCAAAAAGGAGGACCCCGGTCGTTTTCACCGAATGATTGATCGAACCGTAAGCGGTCGCCGCTTCCGCGCCGTAAGAGAGGCTCTCCTGCTTCAAAATGTTGGCCGCTACCGGACGAAGCGCGCCGATCTTAAGCACCCGGAAAGCCGCCTTCGGGGCCATAATCCTGATCCCGGCCGGCTCAACTCCCAGCACGGCCAATTCTTCGGCCGCTTCGGCCGCGTTATTTATTTCTATAATTCTAGCCATTTTTTACCAGCTCCAGTTTTAAGATCCGCCGGGTAGTCGCGGTCACTTTCGAGCGCTCATCGAGGCGCAGCTCCCCCAACCAGATGATCCGGCCGGCGCTCTCAAAGACCGGTACGGCGTCCCGTTTCTCCTGGGGAACCTTCTCGTCGACTAAAAAATCCTGAAGTTTTTTCGTCCCGGCCAAACCAAGGGGCTGGAACCGGTCGCCGGGAAGCTTATTTCTGACGATAATATCCCGACCGAGCGAATCTTGGTCCACGTAGGCGACCTCCGGGCCGGCCGGACCAAGAGCGGCTCCTTCAGTCGCCCGGACCAGCCGCCCGATCTCCGGGATCGTCGTCTCGCCGGGGACCAGGACCGCGTAGCGGAAGGGTTCGATCTTTTCCATCTTCAGGCGCTCCCGACTGACCGTCAGGTTCATCCCATCGCCGTAGACCATGATCCCGTCGGGAAGATGAAGCTCCCACTTTTTAGCCGTGGGAAGCTGGTCGATGATCGAGCGGACATGATTAAAGGAAAGTTCGGTGAGGTTTCCTTTGACTTTTTCGATCGCCAAACGAAGAAGATGACGCTTGATCGCCAGCGGATATTCGAACAATTTGGTCAGGTTGAGCCTTACCAGCCCCTCTTTCTCTTCCAGGATAATCTTGGCCATCAGCTCTTCGGTCTCGCTCTCCAGATAATAACGGTCTTCATTGAGCATCAGGACCGTCTGCAGTAAGATCTCTTTGATGTTCATGTTGTAAAGCTTAAGCTGGGGAACCAATTTCAGGCGGATGCTGTTGCGCATGTATTTCGATTCGTAGTTGGTGTAGTCGCGGCGGGGGATCATTTTTAAGGCGCTGACGTAGTCTTCCACTTCCCGGCGCCAAACCTTGATCAGCGGGCGGACGATCCGCCCTCGCCGGGCCGGAATACTGCAGAGCCCCTTCAAGCCGGAGCCGCGCAGGAGACGCATCAGAAAGGTCTCGATATTATCTTCAGCGGTATGCCCGACGGCAATTTTTTGGGCGCCGATCTTATCGGCCAATCGCTCAAAAAAGTCATAGCGGGCGAGCCTGGCCGCCGCTTCGATCCCCAGCCGCTCGGCTGACGCCAAGGCGGCCACGTCGCGCGCCTCGACACTGATCGGCAGGCCCATTTTCTGGGCCAACCCTTCCACGAACCGGACGTCGAGTTCGGCGTCGTTCTTACGGAGCAGATGGTTTAAGTGCGCGACATGGAGAGAGAGCCCAAGCTGTTCTTTATATTCGTTGAGCAGGCTAAGCAAAGCGCAGGAGTCCGGTCCGCCGGAAACCGCCACCACGACCGTTTCGCCAGGTGAAAACATCTGGTATTCCGCGATCGCATCTAAAAATTCGTCTTTGATCATTGCCGTCCTTCCTTAATGAGGAATAGTAAAGGGGACCCCAAGATAACAGCGCCTGGCGCAGTAAGCGGCGTAAATAAAGGAAGCGAAGCCGACCGAAGTTTCGATCACCTCGAGATGAGGAACATAAAAAACCAGCCAGATCGAATTAACGATCATCCGGGCGGCAAAAAAGACCACAAAAATGATCGTCCAGAGAAGAAGCGCCTGGCGGGCGTGATAATTCAGGTACTCGCTGTGCTTCTCGGTTAAAACGAGGTAGATCGAAGGGACCCACGTCAGGTAGCACAAGACGGCCAAAGTTTTATCTTTCATATTAAGTATCCATGCCGGGGGCCAGGATCGAACTGGCGACCTAGGGCTTATGAGTCCCTCGCTCTAACCAACTGAGCTACCCCGGCCTGTTTTATCGTCCTTATTTAGAATAACACAACCGAATTTTTATTGCAATAATCGTCTCCTGATGCTAAAATGACAGCCGGATTTCATAGAAGGGGGAGAGTAACTTGCCAGAAAACGTTAAGATCATGGTTGTCGACGATGAACCATCGGTATTGGAATCATTCAAAATGATCCTGAAGATCAAGGATTATGATGTTGCCACCTTCCCCGACGGCCCCACCGCCCTCGCCGGGATCGAAAAAGGAAAGTTCGACCTCGCCTTTATCGATTACAAGCTCCCCGGAATGGACGGGTTGGAAGTCCTGCGCAAACTTAAAGAGCTCGATCCCGCGATCGAAGTTATTATCGTGACCGCTTACGCGACCGAATCGTCGCACGCCAACGCCATTACCCTCGGCGCGCTGGAATATCTGCGCAAGCCCTTCCTGATGGAAGAGATCTATGAGTTGGTGGAACGTGGTTTGCGGCGGAAACGGACCAAAGCGAGCCGTAAAGACGAAAGCGGCCCGTCACTGACCGGCATTCATTAACCCCTCGACTCACTTCGTTCGCTCGGGATCAATCCTGCCGGCCTACCGCCAGCATCCGCAAGATAGCCTGCTCCGCTTTGACCCTGACCGTTTCATCAACTTTCACGACCGTCTTCATGTCTTCCAGCGACCAGAGAACTTTTTCTAACGTGGTCATTTTCATGTTCGGGCAAACCGCCAGATCGGTCACCGGATAAAAGTTTTTACCGGGATTTTCCTTGTTCAGACGGTGGATGATCCCGATCTCCGTTCCGATAATAAATTCCCGGTCCGGCGAGTTCTTAACGTACTTCAGCATCCCGTCGGTTGAAAGGGACTGGTCGGCCAGCGCGACGACGTCGGGGCGGCATTCCGGATGGACCAAAACCTTGGCCTCCGGCCTTTGCCTTTTGGCTTCAAGAACCTGTTGCGGCATGATCTTGGCGTGGGTCGGGCAATAGCCGGGAAAAAGGACCAGCTTTTTTTCCGGCACCGCTTTTTGGGTGTTGAGCCCAAGAAATTTATCAGGCACAAAAATGATCTCTTTATCCGGCAAGGAACGGACAACCGCGACGGCGTTGGCGGAAGTGCAACAGATATCCGATTCCGCTTTGACCGCGGCGCTGGAGTTAACGTAACAAACGACCGGCACGCCGGGATGTTCGGTTTTTAAAGCGCGCAATTTTTCCGCGTCGATCATGTTGGCCATCGGACAGCCGGCGTTGCTCTCCGGGATCAAGACAGTTTTATCCGGCGAAAGGATAGCGGCAGTCTCGGCCATAAAATCGACGCCGCAGAAGACAATGACCCGGGCGGTTGCCTTGGACGCTTCGATCGACAGGCCAAGCGAATCGCCGACATAATCGGCCGCATCCTGGACCTCCCCCGGCTGGTAGTTGTGGGCCAGAATGACCGCCTGGCGCAGGGTTTTGAGCTTATTGATCTTTTCGACTAATGATTCCGCCACCGATTACTTCCTCTCCTTGGTAAAAAACGACCGATTGACCGGGGGTGATCGCTAATTGCGGTTCGGCAAAGCTGACCTTGACCGTCCCATTCCCCAAATCGCTGATCGTTGCCTTGGCCGCTTTAGCATTATAACGTATTTTCGCTTCTATTTGGCTAGGGGGCTCCCCTGACACAAAAGTGACTTCGTCTGCGGATAAAACCGTTCCGTAAGTCTCTTCCTTTGTCCCGATAATGACCGCGTTTTGCGCCCGGTCGAGGCCAATTACATAACGCGGCTCACGGTGCGCTCCGATCCCTTTCCGCTGGCCAATAGTGTAAAAAGCGATTCCTTCATGCTCCCCGACTTTATGTCCGGCGGAATCGAGGATCGGTCCTGGCTTGACCGCTTCGGGAACCTTTTCCCGAATAAAACGGGCGTAGTCGTCATCTTCGATAAAACAGATCTCCTGGCTCTCTTTCTTCTCGGCGACCGCTAAACCCAGCGCCCTCGCCTTAGCCCGAACCTCTTCTTTGGTCATCTCCCCTAACGGGAAAAGTGTGCGGGCCAATTGGTCCTGCGTCAGCCGGTAAAGAAAATACGACTGGTCTTTCTTCTGGTCTTTCCCTTTGAGAAGTTTAAAGCCCCTAACTCTGGCGTAATGCCCCGTCGCTACATATTCCGCCCCCAGCTCGCGCGCTTTCCGCATCAGAAGGTTGAACTTCAGGAACTGGTTGCAGCGGACGCAGGGATTGGGGGTCCGGCCGTTCTTATACTCATCGATAAAGTTTTGGATAACCGTTTGTTCAAACTCGCTCTTAAAGTTGACGACGTAGTGCGGGATCCCCAGTTTGGCCGCCACTTTTTGGGCATCGATCGCCGCTTCGGCCGAACAGCAGCTCCGGTCCGACCCCTTGGTCGAGCAATAAAGGCTCATCGTCACGCCGATCAGTCTCCACCCCTGCTCGATCAGCAAAGCGGCCGCCACGGAGGAGTCGACTCCGCCGGACATGGCAATAACCGCCGTTTTCCTGTTTCCCTTGAAATTTAGGGTGTTTTCCATAGATATAAGTATATCATGATCAATAAATTACGCGGCAGCGGCGCTCCGGGAGCGAATCACCAGTTCAACCGCTTGCTGGCAAAACTGCCGACGCCGGCGGAACGAGACAAAGCCAGGATCCAGGCGATCAACGGCTATCTGCGCGCCGACGCGATAGTCATGGCAGTCCGCCTCTCACGCTCGATCGAATCGCCGAGCCAGCGTTTTGCGCTCCAGATGGAAAGATTCGTCGAGCCGCATCTTTATGACGATCATCATACGATCGCGCTTGAATTGCTCTCTGACGATTTTGCCGCTTACGCGAAAACACTCCCGACCGCGGAGCGGCTTCCTCTCCTGGCGAAGATCGCCAAAAAAATCGCGCAAATGGACGGCAGAACGAACTGGTTTAGCAACGAGATCGATTACGTTCTTAAAGAGGCGGCAAAATGCGTAATTTCCAATCTCCAGCCTTTGACCGCCGGAGAAAGAGAACGCTTAGTGGAGGCCATTACCTGCCAGTGGGGAAACTTCAGAACGACCAGTCATCATGATCGGTTGATCGCTTGGCTGAACAAGACCTATTAATGGCCGCAGATCGGTTCGTCCGACGGTTTAAAACCGGGGAGCCCTTGGCCGGTCGTCTTCTTTAGGTAATCGTCGATCGCCGCCTTGACCGCTTCTTCCGCCAGAACGGAACAGTGCATTTTAACCGGCGGCAGGCCGTCCAGCGCTTCCGCGACCGCTTTGTTGGTCAACTTCAGCGCCTCTTCGATCGTCTTCCCTTTGATCATCTCGGTCGACATGGAAGAGGTGGCGATCGCCGCCCCGCAGCCAAAGGTCTTGAACTTAACGTCGGTAATTACGTTGTCCTTCACTTTAATGTACATCTCCATGATATCGCCGCAGGTCGGGTTGCCGACCTTGCCGATACCATCCGGATTTTCCATCTCCCCGACGTTCCGGGGATGGCGGAAATGCTCCATCACTTTTTCACTATAATTACTGGCCATATTATTCCTCCTCTTATTTACAAGTGTACAATGGCGACATTTTTCGCAAACGCTCCACGATCGGCGGAAAGACTTCCAGGACCCGGTCGACTTCCGCTTCGGTCGTGTATTTTCCCAGGGAAAAACGGATCGAGCCATGCGCCAGCTCGTGCGGCAGGCCGATCGCCAGCAAAACATGCGACGGTTCCAGCGAGCCAGAACTGCAGGCCGAGCCGGTCGAAGCGGCAATCCCCTCCATGTCGAGGCTAAGGAGCATCGATTCCCCTTCGACATATTTGATCGTGATATTCAGGTTGTTCGGCAGGCGCTCTAGCGGATGACCGTTAAGCTGGCTTTCCGGGATCCTGGCCAGCAAGCCGTCTTTTAATTTATCGCGCAATTTAGCGACCCTGGCGTCTTCATCGTCCATCTCTTGAAGGGCTATCTCGGCCGCTACGCCAAACCCAACGATCCCGGGGACATTCTCGGTCGAACCCCGTTTCCCCCCTTCTTGCGCGCCGCCATGGAGGAAACTGGTCAAGCGGGTCCCCTTACGGATGTATAAAGCGCCGACCCCTTTCGGGCCGTAAAGTTTATGAGCGGAGATCGATAACAGGTCAACGCCGAGCTCGTCAACATTGATCGGCAGGTGTCCGGCAGTCTGGACCGCGTCGGTATGAAAGTAGGTTTTGGTACCGAGGGCCGCCTTCCGTTCTTTAATAACTTTGGCGATCGCGGCCAGCGGCTGAACCGTTCCTATCTCGTTATTGGCATGCATCACGGAGACCAGGATCGTTTTGGCTTCGATCGCTTTGGCAACTTCAGCCGGATCGACCAGGCCGTATTTATCGACCGGCAAGACGGTTACCCGAAAGCCCCGTTTTTTCAGAAAATCGGCGCATTCTGTAACAGCGTGATGTTCAATCCCGGAAATAATGAGGTGATCCGCCTGTTTTTCGTTGGCAAAAGCGACCCCGATTAAAGCGTGATTGTCGGCTTCGGTCCCGCCGGAAGTAAAAACAATTTCCGCCGGTTTAGCGCCGATCAACTTAGCGACCTGTTCGCGGGCTTTTTCGACGGCGCTCCTGGTTTCCTGGCCAAAACTGTGGATCGAGGAGGGATTGCCGAATTTCTCGTTAAAGTACGGCAGCATGGCGGTCACGACCCGCTGATCGGTCGGAGTAGTAGCGGCATAGTCAAAGTATATTCTGTTCATTTTTTCTCCTTTGGACAAAGGTCAGCCAGAGTGGTCTGGTCAAACAACAATGCCACTTTTTTGCTTAAATTATGCCAAAGGTTACGGGTTGAGCAGCATCCTCCGCCAGTGCAGTGGACCCGGGAAGAAACGCAGCTGGCCAGTTTGATCGGACCGTCGGTCGCCCGGATCACTTCCCCAACACTGATCTTCGCCGGTTCCTTAGCCAGATAATGACCGCCAGCCGGTCCCCTGACGGTCTTAATTATACCGGCTTTTTTTAATTTCAACAGTAACTGTTCAAGATAGTTCAGGGCAATCCCCTGCCTCTTGGAAATAGTTTTCGCCTGGATCGGCTCCCCATTGGCATTGGTCGCCAGATCAAACAAGGCGGTTACGGCATAGCGGCTCTTGGTTGAAAGCTTCATAATAAAATACTAACTTACTTGACTTATTTTGTCAAGTATACGAGGTCGCTGATTTTAGAGGTTTTCGTTAAGACTGCCGGTCCGATAGCCTTTGAGGTCGAGGGTCACGTAGAAATACCCGAGCTGTTCAAAGTATTTAGTGATCTCCGGCATCACCCCTTCTTCCATGACCTTGGGGATCTCCTCCTGTTCCAGCTCGATCCGGGCGATCGAACCATGATGCCGCACTCTGACCTGGCCAAAACCTTTTTCTTTTAAGTATTGCTCTCCCCGGCCGATCTGCGCGATGATCTCCGGCGTGATCCTTGTTCCATAAGGGATCCTCGATGATAGGCAAGCCAAAGATGGCTTGTCCCAGTTGGGCAAATCTAGCTGTTTAGCCCGCTGGCGAATCTCCGCTTTGGTCAAACCCACCTCTTGCAAAGGACTGCGGACCCCGAACTCCCCTTTCGCCCGGCTCCCAGGCCGAAAGTCTCCCAGGTCATCAAAATTCGACCCGTCAACGACATGTTCATATCCTTTTTCCATGGCCAATTGACGCAGTTTGGAAAATAATTCTTTTTTACAAAAATAACAGCGCTCTTTTGAATTACAAAGAAAATTTTCATCGCTGAACTCTTCGGTCTTGATCTGGCGGCACTCCGCGCCAATTTGATCAGCCAAAACAATCGCGGCGGTCAGCTCTTCCAGGGGATAAGTCGGCGATTCGGCTATCACCGCGAGGACATTTTCAGGCCCTAATTGGAGTGCCTCTTTGAGGAGGAGAGAACTGTCAATTCCACCAGAATAGGCAACCACAACCCGTCCCATTTCGGAGAGTATTTTTCTTAATTGTTCTAATTTTAGCTCCATTAAGAGGATAATACCCTATTTTAATGACAAAAAAAAGCCCTCCGGTCATCCCGGAGGGCAACTGATTACGACTTCACGATATAAAATTCAACGTCTCTTTTTCCGTACTTAACCGCGTCACCGTAACTCCGGAACCAGACGTCGATCCGATCGCTAAACCGTTTATGCATCCGGTCCTCAACCACAAAAATCTGGTTCCCAAACCCTTTGATCATGACCTTGGTCCCAAGGGGGAGGAAATTCGAAGCAACCACCCCTTCCCGGCATTTAGTCCCCATGGCGGTGGTCCAGGGGGTGCTATCGGTCTGGTTGGGTATTGAGTTATAAGCGGTCGAAGTCGCCGACCCACCATAAAATACATGATATTTATGGGAAAAGACCATCGCGTACATATTACTCTCTTTACCTGACGATTTAAGGATCGTAAATGAGACAATAACCAACAATAAAGCAACAATTTTAACCGTTCTTTCATTGTTTTTTAAACATTCACCAATTTTATTCAATATATTCATTTTTTTCTCCTGTTGTTTGGGAATACAAACGGAATGAAAGCCGTGGATCGGCAGCAGATTAAACGTTGGAACCGACGTTGTTGTCCATCATATACTTATCGTCAAGGGAGGGGGTAAAATTGCATCGAATTTTGCCATTTTAGGGGCATTATCTTGATTTTTGGCTTATTTAAGGCGTAAAATAAGCCATTGCCTATATTTTAGGCATATTTTAACCACACAATTAATTATGCGGAAACGCAGGAGGCGCGACGCGGAAGGACTACGCTGAAAGGATCTTACAAATATGGTTCACGGTCTCGGCGTGCTGGCTTTCTTCGCTCGCCAGCTCATGGAACATCTTCTTGGTCTCCTCGTCGGTCGCGCTGGCGGCCGACTTCAGGTAAAAAGCGTGCGCTTCTTTCTCGTCTTTCAGGGCAACCTGACAGACTTCCAAATCGCTGGCTTCACGGTCCGGGATATGCTCTTCGGTCAAAGCGGAAAAAGTAACGTCGACCCCGTCGATCTCGGCGGCGGTCGCCTCATGTCCGCTCAAATGCTTAAATTTCCGAAGCAGTTCGCGATAGTGCTTTTCTTCCTGGGCTTTGATCTTGTTAAGAGCGGTCTTCCCTTCCTGGTTGGTCACCCGTCGCGCCGCCCGGGAATAATATTCGATCGCTTTTTTCTCCGCTTTCAGGGCAATTAAGATGGGCTGTAAATGTTTTGTCATTAATAATTCTCCCCTAGAAGTTCATAATAAGCCTTGGGATGGGCGCAAGCCGGGCAGACATCGGGAGCTTCTTTCCCTTCATGGACATAACCGCAGTTCCGGCAGTGCCATTTGACCACAACGTCTTTCTTGAAAACCTTGCCTTCTCTAATGTTTTTTAGCAACGCCCGGTACCGTTTCTCGTGCTGTTCCTCGACCTCGGCGATCTCTTTGAAAACGGCGGCAATCGCGGCAAAGCCTTCTTCCTTGGCGATCCTGGAGGCATCGGCGTAGAGCTTGGTCCACTCCATTTTTTCGCCGTTGGCCGCTTCTTCCAAATTCTTGGCGGTATCGCCAATCACACCGGCCGGATAGCTGGCGACAATTTCAAGGTCGCCACCTTCCAGAAATTTAAAAAACCGCTTGGCGTGTTCTTTTTCGTTATCGGCGGTTTCCAAAAATATTGCCGCGATCTGCTGGTAATTTTCTTTGATCGCCTGTGAAGCGAAATAAGTATATCGGTTCCGCGCCTGCGATTCGCCGGCAAAAGCGGTCAATAAGTTTTTTTCGGTCTTGGTCCCTTTTAAGCTTTTCATGACTCCCTCCCGTGTGCCATTATTTTACTACAATTTGGGGAAATTGAGAAGCGCCTCCGCTGCTCTAAGGCAGTCTAGGCGATCAAGGTTGAAACAAAGACTCGGGGAGGAACCGAACCTGCTTGACCCCGGAAAATTGTTTGGCGGTCTTTTCGATCTGGGCCGCCAGTAATTCCACCCGCAACGCCCCGCCGGTCGTAAAACCGGGAACATCGGTAAAGACCAGGGTCAAAACACCCCGGTCCAAGTCGGCCCTGATCAATTTGAAAGCAGGATGAGGGAATTCAGTCGTGAAGCCGGCCGCCTTTTCCTCCGCCGTCAGTTCTCCTGCGATCAACAGCCTGATCGTTGCCTTAAGCGGCGCCTTGGTTTCGGGAATTACCCTCTCCACCGGTAAAAGAGCGGCCGGGTTTCCCTCGCCGTCTTGGCCCAGCCGTCTGGCCGCCTGTTCGTTATAGTAATACAACTTAACGACCTGCCCCGTAACCTGGCTTGGGCGGCCTACCAATACCGGCGGTTCAGCCGGTTTTTTCGTCGCCACACCGAGGGACCAAAAACCAAGCAAGACTACCGCGATAAAAAGAACAAAAGCCGTTCCCCACCAAACCCATTGCCAATCGAAACGTGAAGCGGTTTTTTTTGCTTTTTTCTTTTTCACAGGCGGGTTGATTATACCTGAAGGCCGATGGGGAGGCAACCGTGAATTTTTTCCCGAAAAATAAGGCTCCAGCGGGGTCGGATCAATAAAGATTATGCGGCGTAGGTTATGAAGAGCTCTTTGACGACGACTCCATGATTGTAAACTTTGGTTTCCGGGGGGAGATGAGCGATCATTTGATTAAAAAGCGGCGCGTGTTCCGGCAATCTCTCCCCCAACTCTTCCAAAAATTCAACTTCCCGCCGGTAGTGCAAGGTCGTTTTCAGCTCTCCTTGGGAAGTCACCGCGTCAATAATCCGCCAGAGACCGACTTTCTGCCGCTCCGGCGTCCCCCGGGCTTTCTGCGCCAGCTTGAGGGCGGCCGTTTCTCCGCTTCCGGCAATCGCGATCCCGATCAAGCCTTTATTGGAAGACCGCATCAATTTATCCAGCGATAACTTCCCCGCCTTAAGATGGGCAATAATCGCGAATAAATGCCCCCCCGGCCAAACCCCATTAAGGATCGGGTTCGGCAGGTCGATCTCTTGGTTAATAACGATCCGTTCTTTGATGTTGTTTAGCATATACTAATCTTTTCAAGGAACCTGCGAATGAACTTCGCGGTTCCTTGAAAAACAAGGTCTGGAGGAAACCGCGACGTTTAGTCGCAGGTTTCCGACTCGCAAAGATTTATCGGCATATTTATGGGGAAATTTCAACAAAATAGACTTTTTAACAATCCCTGATAGTTTACTTTTTTGATTCGTTATGGTGCCAGAGGGCCAGGAGCGTTGGAGCGACGAAGACGGAAGAATACGCCCCGAGGGTAAATCCGATCAAGAGGGTCAGTGAGAACTCGCGCAATGGTTCACCGCCAAAGATCAAGAGACAGAGGACCATAAAGAGAACGGTCATGACGGTATTAATCGACCGGGACATCGTCTCCCAGATCGAAAGATTAACGATCTCATTGAATTTTTTCTTGGCCAGGCTGGTCTTTTTCAAGTTCTCCCGAATTCGATCGAAAATCACGATCGTATCGTTGATCGAATAACCCATGATCGTCAGAAGCGCCGCCACGAAGGTAATATCAATCTGGCGCCAGAGCAAGGCAATGATCCCGGTCGTAATGATCGCATCATGATAAAGGGCTAAAAGCGCCGCCAAGGCGTATTTAACCTCAAACCGGAAGGAAACGTAGATGATAATGCCAAGCGAGGCCAGGAGCAAAGCCCAGATCGCTTGCTGTCCCAGTTCCTTCCCGATCGTCGGGCCGATAACATCCGCTTCCAGGATCTCCGTCTGGCTGATCTTGGTATTAAAGTCGGCCAGCAATCTGGTCCGGACATCGTTATCAAGCGGCTTGGTCCGGATCAGGATATCCTGGTCGCCGGATTTTTGAATAGTGCTCTCACCCAAACCATAACCATCAAGAACCTGGCGGACCTCCCCGACCGATACCGCCTTGGCAAAGCGGAGGTTAAGCATCGTCCCGCCGGTAAAATCAATCCCAAAGTTCATCGGCTTGCCATGGACCATGAAATTAAAAAGCAAAACAGCAAGAGCCAGCGCAGTCACGATTGCTGAAACGGTCAGAAACATTCTCGATTTTTTGATAATATCAAACATAATTTCCTACTTATAAAGCAATTTCGAATTGGGATCGGTCACGATCTTGGCGTCAACCAGCATATTGAGCATCAGGCGGGTCAGGGTCAAAGCGGTAAACATCGACACTAAGATACCAATCGTCAGGGTAATGGCAAACCCGCGGATCGTCCCGGTCCCGACAAAGAACAGGGTAACCGCCCCGATGATGGTCGTGACGTTGGAATCAAGGATGGCGGCAAAGGCCCGGTCAAAAGCGGCGGCAAAAGAGGCTTTAACCGTTTTGCCAAGCCGTAGTTCCTCTTTTAATCTTTCATAAATAATAACGTTGGCGTCAACCGCCATACCAAGGGTCAGCAGGAACCCGGCAATACCGGGGAGAGTTAAGGTCGTATGAAAAGCGGCCAGGATCGACAGGGTCAAAGGAACGTAGATCGCCAGAGATAGGACCGAGATAAAACCGGGAAGCCGGTAATAAATGACCATAAAAGCGACGATGAACAAAAATCCAAGCACCCCGGCGATCTTGCTCCGATCGATCGAATCTTTACCGAGCGATGGACCGACGATCCTGGTCTCCACCATTTTGACCGGAATCGGCAGGGAGCCGGCTTTCAGTTTAATGACCAGGTCGCGGACATCTTCCGCTTTGAAATTCCCGGAGATCTGGGCGCGACCGGAGGGAATCGGCTCCCTGACGTTCGGAGCGGAAATAACTTTCCGGTCAAGGATAATGGCGATCGGCTTGTTGACCGATCGGGCGGTCACTTCGGCAAAAAGCTTGGCGCCGTTATCGTTAAACTCGATATCAACGACCGGGTTGCCGTATTGGTCAAATCCGGGGAAAGCCCCTTTCAGGTCGGCCCCGGTCAAAACGGTTTTTTTCAGGACGATCGGCTTTTCGCTGACGACCCGCCCATCTTGTTCCTCTTTAACGGTCCCGATCCTGGCCTCGGCGCCGTAAAATTCTTTGACTTTTTCCGGTGAAGCGCCGCGGGCATCGCCCGGAAGCCATTCAGCCTCCACAAATTCCAGCATCGCCGTATCACCGATCAAGGCAATCGCCCTTTCCGGGTCTTTGATGCCGGGAAGTTCAACGATAACCTGGGATTGTCCCTTGCGCTGGATAGTCGGTTCAGAGACCCCCAGCCCGTCGATCCGGTTACGGATGACCGCGACCACGCCGGCCATGGAATCATCGCTGACTTTGACCTTTTCGGTCTCCTGCCCTTCGTAAACCAGGCGGGTACCGCCCTGTAAGTCGAGACCGAGATTGAGCGGGAATTGGATCAACACGTAAACGGAAGCGGCAATAATTCCCAGGATCAACAAAATACGTAATTGATTAATATTTTTAGACATCGGTTGTAAATATAACATATAAAAGCAATGGCTAGCAAGCATTTTTAACCGCGGAATTAATTCCGCGGGTTTCAAACCATGGCAAAAAGGAAACCTGCGGCAATATCGCCGCGGTTTCCTTTTCTCTTCTAAACAAGATACTCTTTTGGAAGCCGAGACGATATTGTCTACGGCTTCCAAAAAGGGCTTTTTCAGCAGTCCCAATATTTAACCGCCCCGATCGGATCGGGGCGGTTAAATCAAATTTTATAAGTCATACCATCACCGGCGGCAATAATTTTACTTTTCAGCTCCCGGCTTAGTTGTTCGGCAACCAGCCACGGCTTGGCCGCCAGCATGAGCTTGCCAAAATGGGTCATGATCGTCACCCGGGGCTTGATCCCCTGCACCAACTTCTTCAGGTCCTCAACGCAAAGGTGCTCCAAGTGGGACGGCTCCTGGCGTAGCACGCTCACGACCAGGATATCGCTCGCCCGATAAGCCCTGATCAATCCGGGGAAAAACTTGGTATCGGCAATATAAGAAACGGTCGTCTTCTCCCCTTTGATTTTGAAGCCATAGGCCTCCGTATTATGATGTACGTGCTGGACCGGGGTGGTAAAGGTCAACGCTCCTACATTATATTTTCCTTTAGCTTTGAGGATCTCCAGCCGCTCCGGGTATTGGCGGACATATTTTAAGATCACCGGATCGCCAACCAGCGCCTCTTTTGGGGCAAAGACCGCCCCCCGCTTTTTAAAGGTCCCTTCAGTCATCGCTTCGATCATGGCATTAATGTCGCCGGAATGGTCGAGATGTTTGTGCGAAAGTAAGATCCCATCCAGGTTGGCCGGATCAAGCTTCGGCCGGGCCCCCAGGGTTTTAACCAAAGCTCCCGGTCCCGGATCGAGGTAGAGGTTCGTCCCGTCAAGCGACAGCCAGATCCCCCCAGAGGCCCGCAGCTGTTTGGAAACCACGACCCTGGCACCGGCGGTCCCAAGGAATTTAATAAAGTCCATTATTCTTTAATAAATCCTTTCTTAAGGTTAATCGCTTTAACAATCTCCATCCCCCAAAGCGGAAGAGAAGATAGGATCAGGACTAACAGCCAATCAGCCTGGCCCAAAGCTTCGGTCTTAAAGATCGTTTGCAGAGGCGGAAAGTAGACGACCAGCATCTGCAAGGCAAAGGAAAATAGAACCGCCAGAATTAGCCAGTGATTGGTCCACATTCCCGGAAAAAACGACTTCGTTTGGCTCCGGCAGTTGAGCGCATGAAAAAGCTGGGCGCAGCAAAGAACGATAAAAGCGGCGGTCCTCGCCCTGGTTACCCCCTCGCCTTCAATAAACAAGACAAAACTGAACGCGGCTAAAACGCAGAGGGCGATAAATAAGCCCTGCAAGATTATCAAACCGGCCCGGTTGGCCGGCACGACCGGTTCGTCTTTTTTCCGGGGCGGTCTGGACATGATCCCCGGCTCGACCGGGTCCATCCCGAGCGCTAAGGCCGGCAAGCCATCGGTCACCAGATTGACCCACAAAATATGAATCGGCAAAAGCGGCAGGGGCCAGCCGACCAGGGCGGCCAGGAACATCACCATGATCTCACCGGCATTGCAGGAGAGAAGATAGTGGACGAACTTTTTGATGTTGTCGTAGATCCCCCGCCCTTCTTCGATCGCGGCGACGATCGAAGCGAAATTATCGTCGGTCACGACCATGTCGGAAACTTCCTTGGTCACGTCGGTCCCGGTAATCCCCATCGCCACGCCGATGTCGGCTTCTTTGACCGCGGGAGCGTCGTTAACGCCGTCGCCGGTCATCGCCACGATCTCCCCGCGCCGCCGCCAGGCTTTAACGATCCGAAGCTTATGCTCCGGCGAAACCCGGGCATAGACCGGGACCCGATCGACCTTGAAGGTCAATTCCTGGTCATCGAGCCGGTCGAGCTCTTCCCCGGTCAAGGCAAGGGCGTCGGCCGGAAAAAAACCAAGCGAAGCAGCGATCGCCACGGCGGTATTTTTGTGGTCGCCGGTGATCATGACCGTCCTAATCCCCGCCCGGCGGCAATCGGCGATCGCCTGACGGGCTTCATCGCGCGGCGGATCGATCATCGCCATCAAGCCGACCAGGATAAGGTCACGTTCAACTGTTTTATCATCGAGTTTTTCCGGACGGTCGGCCAGCGGCCGGTAAGCAAAAGCCAAGACCCGCAGCGCCTGGCCGGCCAGCCCGTCATTGACGGCGGCAAAACGGGCCTGATCTTCAGGCGTCAACTCCCGCACCTGGCCATTTTCTTCGATGTAGCGGCATTTCCGCAGGAGACTATCCGGCGCCCCTTTACTATAGGCGACCAGTTCCGCGCCCCGCCCAAAGATCATCGTCATTTGCTTCCGTTCGGAATCGAAGGGGATCTCTTCAACAAAATGAAGCTCCCGTCCGGTATTCTCCCTGGTCAGCCCGGCTTTGGCCGCCGCCGTCAGGAGAGCCGCTTCAGTCGGATCGCCGATAATCCCGGTCGGCGTTAAGGCCGCGCTGTTGCAAAGTACGCCGGCAATCAAAGTTTTGGTCAAGCCGGGCTGGTCCCCCGCCTCAATTTTTAAACCATCCAATAAAAATTCGCCTCGCGGGGCATAACCGATCCCGCTGACCGTAAAAGCGCGGCCGTCGGCATAGACCGCCTGCACCGTCATCTCGTTTTTGGTGAGCGTCCCGGTCTTATCGGTGCAGATAACGGTGGCGCAGCCCAAAGTCTCAACTGACGGAAGTTTTCGGATCAGCGCCGACCGTTTGACCATCCGCTGGACCCCGATTGCTAAAGCGATGGTCACCACTGCCGGCAACCCTTCAGGAATGGCAGCAACCGCCAAACTGACCGCGGTTAAAAAGACTTCCAGCAGTTCGCCGCCGCGCAACCAGCCTAGAAAAAAGACCAGACCGACTAAAAAGAAACAGAGATAGACCAGCCACTTGCTGAATTCATCCAGCTTTTTCTGGAGCGGCGTCGTTTCCCGGTCAATCGCCTGGATCAGGCCGGCGATTCGTCCCAATTCGGTCTTCATTCCGGTCGCGACGACCAGCGCCTTGGCTTTGCCGGAAGTTACGGTCGTCCCAAGATAAAGCATATTGGCCCGGTCGGCCAGCGGGACCTCCTTTTCGGCCAGCGCGGCAACGGTTTTATTAACCGGGGTCGATTCACCGGTCAGGCTCGCTTCCTGGACGGTAAAATTCGCGGTCAGCTGAAGAAGCCTCGAATCGGACGGAACGTTATCGCCGGCCTCCAGTTCCACAATATCGCCGGGTACCAGCTGAACGGCCGGGATCTGGCGCCGTTCCCCGCCGCGAATCACTTTACAGGTGGGAGCGGCCAACTTTTTAAGCGCGGCCAGTGATTTTTCGGCCCGAAAGCTTTGGACGAAACCGAGGAGGGCATTGAGAATTACTATGGCAACGATCGCGCCGGAGTCCAGCCATTCGCCAAGCAACCCGGCGACCAGCGCGGCGGCGATCAGGACCCAGACGATAAAACCCTGGAATTGTTCCAGCAAGAGGCGGCCGGCGTCGACCCCTCCTTTTTCCCGGAGCTGGTTTAAACCGTATTTTTTCAGGCGATCGGCCGCGTCAGCGGCAGGCAAACCATTCACGGAACTGTTTAATTTGGCAAGCGCGGCTTCGGGGGTGGCCTGGTAAAAATGTTCTTCGCGATAAATTTCGCTCATTAGGTAGCTCCAAAAAATGGGCCCGGCGAGATTCGAACTCGCAACCCTTGCCTTCGGAGGGCAATGCGCTATCCAGTTACGCTACGGGCCCACTATTGATCTAATTTTATCACAAGAATCGATTTTTTGCCTCGGGAAATGCTCTCTTTCCGGCCGGTCCAGTCGTGAATCGCCTGAAAAAGGGTCCGGTATTTATACGTATAGTTCGCTCCCCGGCGGGTCCCGGGATCGTTGGTGATAAAAACCCCGCGGGTATCGTCGTAACCTTTGATCAGCACATAATGGTAATAAGGACCGGGAGGAGTAAAATACGGGTTACCTAATTCCCGCCCGGCCATCGGCGCGATGATCAGATCTCCGGCCGCCAGGAACTTTTTCAGTTCTTGGCTCGTCCCCGCTTGAAGAACTTCGATCCCATCGTATTGATAATAGTCTTTTATTAACTTAGCCGATTGCTTGGCGGTCAGGTCAAAATGCCCGCCATAGTTTTTAATCTGAAATTTCACCAGATCAAGGATCGTCTGGTTACCGGAACGTTTGGTCACCGCCTTCCCTTCCACCCAACTCATCGCCATAATGATCGCCGCTTCCTCGCACCCATCCTGCCATGGTTGCCGCCAGTCACCGTAAGGAGCCTGACATAAAAATGGAACCGGCCGGTCAATGACCCCACTCCCAAAAACACTTCCCACAAACAAGACCCCGGCTGCAAATATCGCAATAATTAGCTTATTCATGCCAAAAACATAATGACACATTTTACCCCAAAAACGCAAGTTTTTCGTCTTCTGGTACGAATAGTATATGTAGGGGGAAACAAATGACATCAATTACCGCCGTTCGTTACGATTCATCGTATCACCTTCATATAATTAAGCCGCAAGAGGTTGATGGCGGGCCAAAAGTTAAAGAACTGGCCGACCAACATCGGACCACGGTCGCGGAACTGGAAAGGCTGAACCCGGAATTAGCCAACCTTAAAGAAGGGGACCTGTTAATGACCCCGATGCCCAGAAGTTTCTAAGCGGCAACAACCTGATTTTTTAAACGCCCGATCTTTTCGATCTCCACCTCAACAACATCGCCGACCTTCATCGGCCCGATCCCGGGCGGAGTCCCGGTCAAAATTATGTCGTTCGGTTCCAAAGTCATGACGCCGGCAATAAAAGCGATCAACTCTTCCACTTTAAAGATCATACTCGTTGTATTCGATGACTGCTTTAACTCCCCGTTTAAATAACATTTGATCGCCAGATTATTGGGATCGATCCCGGTCACCAGCCGCGGACCGACCGGACAAAAAGTATCGAACGACTTTGCCCTCGCCCACTGACCGTCTAAGAGCTGCAAATCGCGGGCGGAAACATCGTTGGCACAGGTAAAGCCAAGCACGTGTTCCAACGCCTGTGCCTTCGTGATATTACGGATCCGGTCTTTGATAACGATCGCCAGTTCCGCTTCGTAATGGAGTTCTTTGGTTTGCGGAGGATAAACAATGTTGTCGCCGTCGCCGATCAGCGCGGAGGGGGCTTTGAGAAAAAGGATCGGGTGGTCGGGCCGGGCCATCTTCATCTCGGTGATGTGCTCAATATAATTCAGACCGGCCGCTATTATCTTGGAAGGTCTTAAAAGAATGCCAACCTTACCCCTGCCGCCAAAACGTAACCATCCAATGGAAGCTCAACATTGTTGGCATCTTTAATACTGGTCTTCTGGTAGCCGACTTCGCCAAAACCACTGGTATTAGGACCAAAAGCCAACTCAATCCCCACCCCGCCATATCCTCCGAGACCGGCAAAGCTGGAAGGATTAGTCGCCATCGCGGTAACTTCAGAAACTTTGTTGCCGGTGTAATAGTCAACTTCGGCGTTAAAATAAAGGTTGAAAAAGCCGTGGCTGCTGCCGTATTCACCCCAATACATGGTATAGATCCTGGCTCCATAACCAAACTTAACTAAAGTGTAAGAGGCATCGACCGTCGCGCCTAGCTTTAACTTCTTATTTAAAACTATCCCGAAGCGCGGCCCGGTATCAAGATTTTCGTTAAGTTTGGCGTCAAATTCTAAGCCAAAATCAAGGACCGAATCTTTACTTACATTAACATTGTCGGTTGGCGAAAGAAGGCAACCGCGCAGACCCAAACGATAAGTTTTTCTTTGCGCTAAGCTGTAAAGGTCTTTAGCCGCGATTGTGGCGCTCCCTTCGATCGCGCAGACTTCACCAACAAAAATAAAGCTCAAAGCGAGAACCAAACCAACAAACGGCTTTTTCATGAATTACCCCCTAAATTTTCGAACTACCAGAATTATATCGTTAATTATTTACCTGTCAAGCCAACTATTTTTGGCAGCTCGGGCAAAAAGAAGAGGTCCGCCCGCCGATCTTTAACCGGGCAACTTCCCCCTTGCATTTCAGACACTTTTCTCCGTAACGACCATAGACCTTAAGTTTTTTAGTATAGGCCCCCGCTTCTCCCTGGGCGTTAACGTAATCGCTGATCGAGGTCCCTTCGTATTTGATCGCTTCGGCCAGGATATGCTTGATCCCTTTAAATAAAAGGCTGATCTCCGCGCCGGTCAGGGTCTTCACCTGGCGATTCGGCCGGACCCGGGCGTAATAACAGATCTCGTCGCTGTAAATGTTGCCGATCCCAACCACGTTCCGGTTGTCCATCAAAAATTGCTTAATCTTCGCTTTCGGCCGGCGGACCAGCTCGCGTTTAAAAACTTCTATGGTATAGGCGTCATCAACCGGCTCTGGCCCCAACCCCAGCCCGTTTAAGTAGGCGGCTAACTGATCGGCGGTGTAGAGACGGAGCCAGCCGAATTTGCGGACATCGTTGTAAAATAATTTTGTCCGGTCACGGAAACTAAAGGTCGCGTGAGTAAATCGGTTCGGATCTTTTTCAAACCCTTCTTTGATCGGATGCCCGCCGACCACCGTCTTATGATCGCCGCGGTAGACGAGCTGGCCGGTCATTTTCAGATGCACGAGGAGTCGCCAATCTTTGGAAAAAGTAATAATGACCATCTTCGCCCGTCGGCCAACGCCTAGAATCTTGAGCCCCTTTAAAGTTCGGCGATAAAAGGCCAAGGGGTGGTTCAGCATTTTTACGGTGTCACAATCAAAGTCCAAGATTGTTTTGCCGATAATGGATTTGGCCAGGCCGCGTTTGACCGTCTCAACTTCGGGGAGTTCAGGCATGGTGGAATGTCAAATGACAAATTATGCCCCAAAGGCGCATCCGCCTCTGGCGGAAAAATGTCAAATGTTGGTCATTTGTCATTGCTTTACAGCGCTTCCTTGAAGATCTCGATGACGACATCGAAGATCGTCAGGATCATCGGGCCGAGAATAATGCCGGCGATGCCGAACAGCTGAATCCCCCCCAGGATCCCGAAAAGAACGATCAGCGGGTGGATGTTGGCGTTGTCGCCGACGATTTTCGGCTTCAGCAGATTATCGATCAGGCTGATCACGAAAACACCATAGACCAGCAAACTGATCGCGGGGATATAATTGCCGGTCATCGTCCCGACCAGAAAAAGATAAATATCGACCGGCACCCAGATCAGGGCCGCGCCGAACAAGGGGATCATCGAAATGATCGCCGTCAGGCTTCCCCAGAGGATCGGGCTGGGAACCCCGAGGATAAAAAAGCCGAGCCAGGCCAAAACTCCCTGGATGCACCCGACAAAAACCTGTCCGATGATCACCCCCCGGCTTAAATTGTCGAACCGGCTCACTATTTGTTTGTAACGCTTCTCCGAGAGCGGAAAAAGATCGGCAAAAAACTTATAGAGGTCGTGGCCATGGACCAGAAAGTAATAAATTGAAAAGATGGTAATGAAGACTTGCAGCAGGACGTTCGGGATCACTTTGAGAACATCCTGGAGCATGCCGATCAATTGACCGACCAAATCAGCCGCGCCGGCCTTTAATTGCGGCAAGAATTGTTCCAGCTGTTTAATGACCGGCGGCAGGTTGTCGAGCTGGAACTGGGGGGCCTGGAGAACGGTTTGCAAAAAGTGATAGCCGCTTTTGACCTCGCTGGTCAATAAAACAGCCACGAAAATAGAAGGGATGAGGACCACCAGCAGAATCACCAGACAAGTCAAAAGCGAAGCCAGTTTTTCGCCAAGCGGCACGTTCTTCAATAATTCGGCTAATTTACCGTAGAGCGGATAAAAGATAAAAGCCAGGACGGCGGCCGACATAATGGCGACAAAAAACGGCCGGACAATCAGGAACGAGAACAACAAAATAAT
The DNA here is from genome assembly GCA_041661965.1 of Candidatus Margulisiibacteriota bacterium. Lineage (NCBI taxonomy): Bacteria > Bacillati > Candidatus Margulisiibacteriota > Candidatus Margulisiibacteriota bacterium. Next base: position 187,538 of record JBAZTH010000001.1, on the reverse strand, counting down.
AACGACAAAAGAGACCGCGGCGGTCCGGCGATAACTTTCGAGACGCTCTTCTTCTCTCCCCATGGCTGGTATTATAACACAAATAATTGACTTGCCAGTCCAATTGTACTAACATTTTGCTTTATGTTTAGAATACGCCCGAGCGCGATCATTGCCTTAAGCTTTTTACTCGTCATTCTGGCTGGAGGAATCCTTCTTTCCCTCCCGATCGCCTCGGCACAGGGAACCCCGACAAATTTCCTGGATGCTTGTTTTACCGCCAATTCCGCCACCTGCGTGACCGGCCTGGTCACGCTCGATACCGGGGTCCACTTCTCCCTCTTCGGGCTATTCATTATAATGGGATTGATGCAGATCGGCGGCCTCGGCTATATGACCTTTTCCACTTTCATGGTCCTGGTCTTCAGGCAAAAACTTTTTATTTCCCAAAAGCTCGCCATTCAGGAGGCCCTGAACGTCTACTCGACCAAAGACGTCGTTCTGGTCTTAAAAAAGGTCTTCGGGATCGTCTTTTTCGTCGAAGGAATCGGGGCCGCGATCTTTTTCTTCCGCTGGCTCCCGGAAATGGGGTTCAGCCGGGCCTTGCTTTACGCCGTATTCCATTCGATCTCCGCTTTTAACAACGCCGGCTTCGCCCTGCCGGCTAATTTTGCCAACCTGATGCCCTACGCGACCGATTGGGTCATCAATCTGACAATTACTTCTCTGATAATTATCGGCGGCCTTGGCTTCATCGTGATCGCCGACCTGATCGAACATCACAAGTTTTCCCTTCATTCCAAGATCGTCATGGTCACAACTCTCGCCCTGCTCGCCCTGGGGACAGGACTGATCTTTGTCCTTGAATACCACAATCCGCTAACGATCGGTCCCTTGACCATGTCGGATAAACTCCTGGCTTCATACTTCCAAGCGGTCACCTGTCGGACCGCCGGGTTCAATACCGTGGCGATCGGCGGTCTCGCGCCACCCACCCTTCTTTTGATGATGGTCCTGATGTTCATTGGGGCCAGCCCGGGAGGGACCGGCGGCGGGATCAAAACCACGACCTTCGCGGTCATCATCGGCACTATCTGGGCCACGCTCAAAGGGTTCCGCAACACGATCATGTTCAACCGCCGGATCCCGGTGGAAACGGTTCGCCGGGCGATCACCCTGACCTTTCTCGCTCTGGCGGCTGTCGGTTTTTCGATCTTCCTGCTCGATAATATCGAGCATTTCAGTCTGATGGAAGTCGCCTTTGAGATTTTCTCCGCGTTCGGCACTGTCGGCCTGTCGATGGGGATAACCCCCAATCTTTCGACCGCCGGTAAATTGCTCGTCATGCTGGTCATGTTCATCGGCCGGGTCGGGCCGCTCTCACTGCTGATCGCCTTGACATTAGGCCAGCGGGAGAATAAAGTTGAACCGCCTAAAGAAGGCGTTTCCATCGGTTAAGGAGGAAAAATATGAAAAAAAGACAATTCGCGGTATTAGGGTTGGGTCGTTTCGGCAGTAAGGTCGCCAGGGAACTTTATTACAAGGGACAGGAAGTGATCGCCATCGACAAAGACGAGATCAAGATCCAGAACATTAAGGACGAAGTGACCCACGCCTACGTCGGCGACATCACCGATGACGGGGCGCTGAAAGAAGCCGGGGTCTCCGATTGCGACACCGTCATCATCGCCGAAAGCACCCACATGGAAAGCAACATCATCGCCACCCAGATCTGCAAAAGCCTGAAAATTCCCCAGGTCATCTGTAAAGCCAACAACACCGTCCACGGCCAGATCCTGCAAAAGCTCGGGGCCGACCAGATCATTTTCCCGGAGCAGGATACCGCGATCAAACTGGTCAACGTTTTGACCAGCCAGGGGGTCCTCGATTATTTCGACCTTGGAGAGAAAGTCAAGATCGTCGGGGCCAAAGCGCTTGACCGCTGGGTGAATAAGACCCTATCGGAACTAGATTTGCGCAATAAATACGCCATCACCATCCTGGCGATCCGCCGCGGGACCGAAAACCTGGTTATGCCATCGTGGAGCACGCCGATCAAAAAAGACGACGTTCTCATTATGTTCGGGGAAGAAGAATCGCTCAAGAACCTCGACCTGGATATCACGCACAGGACCTAGGCGGTTTCGGCTTCGATCCACTTTAGAAAATCGGGGTTTGCTTCGTTGATCGGCAGGCTGACAATACACGGCACTTTATAGCTATGCAGGCTTTTAACTTTTTCGATTAAAGCGGGAACGGCAGATTCTTTTGTTTTAGCGATCAACAGCGCCTCTGACCCGTTCTGAACTTTCCCCTCCCACCAGTAGATCGATTCGATCCTATCAATAATATTGACCCCAGCCGCCAGACGGTTTTTAACCAAGGCTAAGCCGATCCTTTTCGCTTCAGCTTTGTCTTTGGTCGTGATATAAATCAAACAGCTTTTTATTTTGCTCATTTTTCTCTTCTTTCCGCTTACAGCTTTAAGCTTACAGCTGTAAGCTTTTCTTTCTGTTATAATTAAACCATGAAATTCGAGGTTCTCAAAGTCGGCCCGCTCTCCGCGAACTGTTATATCGTCTGGGACGAGCCGACAAAAATCGCGATCGTCATCGATCCGGGAGGCCAGGTCCCCAACATTATGAAGATCGTTCAGGACAACCACTTAACGGTTAGAGAGATCATCAACACCCACGGTCATTTCGATCACGTCAGCCGTAACGGCGCGCTGAAAAAAGAGACCGGGGCCAAACTGCTCCGTCATGAGCTTGATTCGCCAATGGCGGAAGAAACCGACCCAACTCCGGCCGACGAGCCGCTCCGGGACGGCGAGCTCATCGTTCTCGGCCAAACTAAATTTAAAGTCATCCACACCCCCGGCCACAGCCCCGGCGGGATTTGTTTATTTAACGAAGAAGACCGGGTCCTCTTTAGCGGCGACACCCTTTTCCGAGGGACATACGGGCGGGTCGATCTTTTCGGCTCATCAGCAGAAGCGATGGTTAGCTCCCTGAAAAAGCTAATGCAGCTCCCGCCGGAAACTAAAGTTTATCCCGGACACGGCCGCCCAACAACCATCGGCGAAGAAAAGGAGACCCGTGAAACTGCCAATTGACCTGATCATGTTCGATCTGGACGGGACCCTCTCCGACTCCATCCCGCCGGCGATCGTCGCTGTTCAGGCGATGCTCAAAGAGCTGGGGCTTCCGGCCAAAACAGCGGCCGAGATCCATAAACATGTCGGCTTCGGTGAACTCCCCTTGGTCGGCGGCGCGATCGGCAGCCGCGATCCGGTCCTGCAGCAAAAAGCGCTGGAGGTTTATTACCGCAATTACACCAATGTCGGGATCAAACAAGTTCCTCTCTATCCTCATGTTAAAGAGTTCCTGGAACATTTCAAAGAGAAAACAAAATACATTCTTTCCAATAAAAAGGACGAATTTATCCGGTTGATCTTGGCCAACCATGGCTTGCTCGGTTACTTTAACGAAATCTACGGCGGCGATACCGCTCCCTGCCTGAAACCCGATCCCTGTACCATCCTGAAGATCCTGGCCGACCACCAAATCACCCCGGAGCGGGCCCTGTTGATCGGCGATATGACGGTCGACATTGAGACCGGGAAGAACGCCGGGATCCACACCTGCGCCGTTACCTACGGTTTTGACGATAAGGCTAAGCTGGCGGCGGCTAAGCCTGACTTTTTGGTCGATGATCTGCTGGAGTTGAAAGAATTAATAGTTTAAAAGGAAACCTGCGGCAATATCGCCGCGGTTTCCTTTTTCTGTTATAATGAATTCGGTCATGAACTTCACCTCCGACCCTCTGGCCGGAGCACCCAGACCGCACTTATGCTTGTCCAAATTGAATTCGAACAACAGCCGTTATTATTTGAACAGCCGCTCGATCTGATCGTGGCGCGCCACGGCCATGAGCTGGCGGCTTGTTTTACCGAAATGGAATCGGCACTTTCTAAAGGCTGCTACCTGGCCGGGTTCCTTTCTTATGAAGCCGGGTACGGTTTCGAGGCAAAACTTGCCACGGAAAACAAATCGTCTTTTCCCTTGCTTCAGATGGGAATTTATAAGGAACCAAAATTGCCCCATTCTAACCGCGCAATTAATTGCGCGGTTAAATCAGAGGTGACGAATAAAAAAACAAACATCACCCAAGAAAAATACTTCGCTAATATAAGAAAAATCCGGGAGTATCTGGAAGCGGGAGATACCTATGAGATCACCTATTGCTTGAAGTTTCTCTTTGACTTTGCCGGTGACCCTTACACTTTTTACCGGCAACTCTACGCAACCCAACCGGTTCCTTATCCCGCTTACATTGAGGGTGATGATTACTTCATGTTATCCCTCTCCCCGGAATTGTTCCTGAAAAAGAGAGGGAATTTTCTAACCACTAAACCGATGAAGGGAACCTGGCCAAGAGGCAGAAATCTTTGGGAAGACCTCTGGGCCGGGCGAAAACTTCACTTTGACGGTAAAAACCGGGCCGAGAACCTGATGATCACCGACCTCCTCCGCAACGATCTGGGCCGGATCGGCAGTAACGTTAAGGTCCCCAAGCTCTTTGAGGTCGCTCGGTACAACACTCTCTACCAGATGACCTCGACAGTCACCGCCAATATTCCTAAAGAGTTGCCCCTCTATCAGCTATTCAAGGCGCTCCACCCTTCGGGTTCAGTAACCGGCGCCCCCAAGATCCGTTCGATGGAGATAATCCGCGAACTGGAACCGGAACCCCGCCATATTTACACCGGCGCGATCGGTTATATTACTCCAGAACGCGATTTAATGTTTAATGTTCCGATCAGAACGCTGCTGATAGACAAACAAGGCCAGGGAGAGATGGGGGTCGGCGGCGGGATCGTCTGGGACTCGACCCCGGAAGGTGAATGGGAAGAGTGCCTCTGGAAAGCCGGTTTTCTCCGCTGAATTTTACGCTTTTTTTACGTTTTTCATCGTTCTTTTTACCTCATTTTAACTCTTTTCAATGCTAGCATTTCCCATGATCCCTGGGAAACCATATGCGTCATAAATTCGGCTTAAACGCGCTGCAAGTTTTGATTATCGGCTATTTTGTTGTGACAATTATTGGCGCCGCGCTCCTCTCTCTGCCGATCTCATCGGCGGCCGGGACATCGCAACCGTTCATCGACGCCCTTTTTCTCGCGACTTCAGGGATAAGCACTTCCGGTTTGACCGTCGTCGATATCGGCAGTTATTATTCATTCTTCGGCCAACTGGTCTTACTGTCAATCTTCCAGATCGGCGGCATTGGTTATATGGCTTTTTTTGTTTTTCTGGCTTACTTGCTTGGGAAAAAATTCTCAAAAAAAACCTCAACCGTCGCCAAGGAATCAATGGCTACGGACAGCCATAGCCTGCATATGCTTGGCGGTTTTTTCCTAAAAGTCATAATCTTCACTTTGTTTTTTGAGATCATCGGCACGGTTATTCTGGCTTTCTATTGGGCCGGGGAATACAGTCTGCCGCGAGCCCTCTACCTCGGACTTTTTCATTCCGTTTCCGGATTTTGCACCGCCGGCTTCGGTCTTTTTCCAACCAGTCTGATAAATTATCAAACCAGTTGGACCGTCAATTTGACCATCAATATCATTTCAATTGTCGGGGGGCTAGGTTTTTTTGTTTTATCTGATTTCTATAATGCCCTAATTAATAAAATTAAGCGTCTTAAGCCGGCCAGGCTGACATTACACAGCAAAATGGTAATTTTAACTACGGCCATCGTCATGTTGGCCGGGACCGTGGTTATCCTGGTCGCCGAACAGTGGCCGAGTTCCGTCACGCTTCAGGACAAGATTTTGATCGCCTCTTTCCAATCAATCTCCGCCTCAACAACTGACGGCTATAATTCCATCGATATTGGAAAAATGTCCGCGACCAGTCTGGTCGCGCTAATGCTCCTTATGTTCATCGGTGCCTCGCCGGGTAGTACCGGGGGCGGGATGAAAACCACGACCCTGGCAACTCTTTTTGCCGCCGTTCGCGCCTCCCTGCAGGGGAAGGATCGAACCGCGGTTTTCGAAAGGAAAATCCCTATTGAAATAATCATCAAAGCAATGACGATCTTCTTTCTTTTTTCGGCGGTCGCCGCGATCGATATTCTGATCATGGCCAATACTGAACAAGCATCTTTTCTGCAAACCCTGTTCGAAATCGTTTCCGCGCTTGGAAACACCGGCCTCTCGACCGGCATAACCGGGAGCCTTTCCACTGCCGGTAAAATCATCCTAATAGTGACCATGTTTATCGGCCGAGTCGGGCCGCTAACCATCGGCTCGGCTATTTTTAAAAGTGAGACGCATAATGCCCTGAAACTCCCCAAAGAAGAACTTTTTGTCGGATAATCGGTGTATAATTAAGGGATAAATGATCTTTTCACCTTGGCGCCTTCCCTTAAGCGACCTCATAAAAACGGTTGTCATAGTCATTGGCATCGCCATGGCCAATCATTTGCTCCTCCCTTTCATAGGGTATCAGTCCACCGGGCTCATCTTCTTATTATCGGTCCTGTTTCTCGGCCTGTTTGTTTCATTCCCCGTTCTTATCTTGTACGCGGGCCTTAGCGCTTTGACCTGGAATTTCTTTTTTATCCCGCCGCACGGGACCTTCGCGATCGCGAAGACCGAAGACCTGATGATGAACATCGTTTATTTTATTGCCGCGATCATCACCGGTTATTTAACCGACAAGATCAAAGGCCATCAGCGTCAACTCGCTCTAAAAGAAGCCCGGGAGGGTCTTTATCTGACGATTTTCGACAGCCTTTCACACGAATTAAGGACCCCGATCACGTCAATCATCGGGATCGTCTCCACCCTCAAAACCGCGGAAGAAAACAAGGAACTGACGGCGGAGTTGGCCGAGTCAGCCGAACGCCTTGATCGGATCGTGACCAATTTGCTTGATATGTCCAGGCTCTCTTCCGGTTCAATCGCGCTAAAAAAAGAGTGGCAGGAAAGTTCGGAAATGGTCCAAGTTTGCCTGCGGCATCTCGAGCCGAAGCTGGCCGACCACCAGCTTGAAGTGGAAACGGAAGAGAACCTCCCGCTGGTTCAGGCCGACTTCGTTCTTTTTGAACAAGCCTTATCGAACGTTTTACTAAACGCGGCTAATTATTCTCCCGCCGGATCGCTCATCCTCGTCAAAACAACCAGGCAAAACAATTGGCTCTTGGTCACTGTTACCGATAACGGGCCGGGAATCGCGGCCAAAGAGCTCCCCTTTGTCTTCGATAAATTTTATCGGGCCGCCGATTCTCTGCCGGGCGGGACCGGCCTGGGTCTGGCGATCGCCAAAAGCGCGCTCGAAGTTAGCGGCGGCAAGATCAAAGCACGGAACCGGCAAGAAGGCGGGCTGGAGGTCGAGCTTTTCTGGCCGATCGACAAACAACCGGAAATAAAGGGGTTAACGTTATGAGCAAAGGAGCAAGGGTCCTGGTAATCGACGATGAGAGAGCGATCAGAAAACTGCTTGATATCAACCTGACCGCCCAGGGGTTCACTGTCTGCCTGGCGAAATCCGGCAAAGAAGGCTTGACCCTCTTTAACAGTTTTCGGCCTGATATCGTTATCCTCGATCTTCGGCTCCAAGACGCCAATGGACGCGAGATATTGGCTCAAATAAAAGAAAGAGCTTCCGTTCCGGTCATCATCCTTAGCGTAAAAGATGCCGATTCCGACAAAGTCGCGCTGCTTGATGCCGGCGCCGACGACTATTTAACCAAGCCCTTCAGTCCCGAGGAATTGGTCGCGCGCCTTAAAGTGGCCCTAAGGCACAGCCTTAATCTGAAAGAAGAGCCTATTTTTCGCCATGATCGGATAAAGTTGGATTTTGGTCTTCGCAGTTTGGAGATCGACAACGAACCGGTCAAGATCACCAACACGGAATTCGATTTGCTGAAGATGCTGGTCCAAAATGCCGGTAAAATCGTAACCCAAAAACAGCTCCTAAAAGAGATCTGGGGACCGGAATCAACCGGACAAACCCATTACCTTAGGATCTATTTTAGCCAATTAAGAAAAAAGCTCGATAAGTATAAGCTGTCAAACCTTATCCTGACCGAACCGGGAATTGGCTATCGTTTAAACATTTAAGGGAAGTATGTGCCGGGTTTCTCCGCTAAAAGATGGCGGGCTCGTCGGCTTCCAGCCCCTGCAAAACGTCATAAGCCGAATGGAATTGTTTTATCCAGCCATCAAAATCGAACATCTCTTTCAAATGGGGATAAATCTCCGCGTAACCGTGCCGCATTAAACTGACGGCTATGGGATCAACCTCTATCCGCTCAATCAATTCCCCAATTGAATGTTCCGCGATACTCCCCATCGGCAAGATACCGGGAGAGCTATAATGCAAATTCATATATAATTGCCGATCAACCCCGATTGATAATTGATGTTCGGGAGAATAATTGATCCCGGCAATGCTCGCCGGATCCCTTGGTTTAGTGCCAAATTGAGCTTTTAACGCGGGAGAACACCGCCCACTTAAAGAGACAGGGAAAAAACTGACGGGAATTCTTACGAAGCTCGATCCTTGCCCATAGAAAAACTGGTGATATTCAACTTCATCAAAAAAAGCGTTGGTCTGCTGGGGTTGAATGGCCGAAACAGCCGCGGCCACATCGTGGAGGCTTCGAAAGTTATTCAAAACAATGCTATTAAAACTTAGTCCCATTGCCGGAAATTCAGTTTTAATTAGTAAAATGATATTCGCCAAATAGGTCGGGCTTAAAATTGGCTGGCATTGATGAAAATTATCACAAGACAATTGGAAAGATAATTTGGCCTGGTTAACTCTCCGCCCTAATTCGCTAAGAATTGCCCTGGCCGCGTCACGGTCTCTCCCCCAAAAACCATTGGTCGCTATCTCAATAAATTTGAAACCAAGCTTATCCGCCTCTTCAACGATCCCATAAAGCAGCTCTCGATCCAGGAAGGGTTCTCCGCCCCAAAGATGCAAATAATCTTTAGCTTTACCGGGATTTAATTCGGCAATTTGCCGCAAGACGCCGACCGCTTCTTCCAGAGTGTACGGTTTAAACCCCTTCTCATTGCCTTTTTCCAAACACATCGCGCATTTGGCGTTGCATCGATTGGTAAAATTCAGCGCGGTCATTTCCGGCTTGAACAAACCGGAGCCATTAGCCACGGGCAACCGAGTGGCCAGCTTTTTCAAGATTCCCGTTCTTTCAGGCGCGGTAACTGTCATCTATTCCCTCCTTAATTAATAAATCGGTTCGAACAAAAAGCTCACCGGTTAGCGATCAGCCAATCCAGGCATCGCTCCCAAACTTCACCTTCCGAATTATTACCGATGACCAGATCGTTGTGGCCGCTCCCCTTGATGACCGCGAAGTTATCGTCCACGCCCGGGGTCAGGGCTTTTTGGGCCAGGCGGACGCTTGCCGGCGGAGCCAGCTTATCCTTTTCGCCGGCCAGGAACAAACAGTGCGGCCGTTTCCCTCTCATGCTTCTTAAGCCGTCGAAGTAATCAAAATCACCGGCCAAAGAGACGAATCCCTCGCGAATAAATTGGCTGAATGAGTTTTCCAGTCCGGACGGGATCGGCTCAACAATTTTGGCAAAAAAAGCGCGTAACGTATTATAATTTATATTGTTCGGTTCATATAAAAAATCAAACTGTCGGCTTTTTAAGGCCCGATCCGGCAAGAAAGCGGTCAAACTGGCAAAGAGATGCAGTCTGGCCGAAAGGGTCCCGCCGATCGTCTGTTCTTCCGCTCCGACCATTTTTGATAAACGGTTAACGGCGGAAATCAAGCGGGCCAAAGACAGGGTGATCCGGATCGGACTGCCGATCGTCACCAGGCTCCTGATCCGATCATCGCCGTATTTCGCCAAATAAGCATACGCCAGCATCCCTCCCATGCTAAACCCGACCCAAGAGAGGCGCTCGGTCTCCGCGTCTTTAGCGACCAGATCTAGGACCAGCGGCAGATCGAGATTAACCATCTGATCAAAATTTAAGGCGGGGGAGACGCTGTAATGTTTACCGTAGTAAAGGCTCTCCGAACAATAACGGGAGACAAATCGATTGTAAACCAGCTCTGAACTGGGGTAATGCCAAAGATAAACCGTGAATCCCTGGCTGGCCAATAAGTTGGCAAAAGAGTTGGCGTGATCATAAGTTAGAATTCGACCATTGTCCGTTCTCAACCGGAAAAGGTTGCCGTTGCAAGCAATCCCGGGGGCCATAATGACCGGGCCGCGACGAGGCATCCAGGGAGCGGTCGTTTCGATCTTTTTAAGGAAGACTTCCCGGCGTTCCCTGATCCCGTTACGGCCGAACAAGCTGGTCCCCTGTAAGTAATATGGTTCGGATAACCGTAGGTTGTCTTTTGGCCTGACGATGTTCATGCCATAACTTCGCCAAAAAAAACCGGGGATTTCAAGGAACTTGCCGGAACGCTAGCTAAAACTTACCGCCGCACTCGCCGCAGAACCGGGTCCCGGCCGGGCTTTCCGCGCCGCATTTAGGACACTTGATCAGACCAAGCGACGCCCCGCAATGAGAACAGAATTTTCCCTCGCCCGCCGGCTTGCCGCATTTGGGGCAGATCGTCTGCTTGCTCTTGATTTCGCCTTTAAAAACCGTCGTCTCTTCGGCCGCCGCCTCGATATCCTTGACCATTTTCTTCGCCTTGGCCGCGGCAACCTCGATCGCCTGGCGGGGAGCGTCATCCACGCAAAGGCCTTCCTGTTCGTTCCAGTCGGCCGGACAGACCCATTTCTTACATTTAGGACAACGGTGGAAATGGCCTTTGGCCTCGTTTTGGGCCAACTCGAACGCCGCGTCGTGCTCTTTTTGCCATTCCGGAGACATCCCGCTGAACCGCTGGGTCAAAAGATCGGCTCCGCGCTCAACGTTGTAGCCAATGTTTTGCTTGCCGAGCATTGACGCCGCCATGGAAACCCCGGCCGCCAACCCCTTCAGAAAACCGGCCTTCTTGGTCGTCCTGGACTCCACAAACTTGGTCTTGTAGCCTTCCCGGCAGATATCACAATAAAAGGTAAACTGGAAACCAGCTTCGGTCGAGTTATCGGTCATGTTGTCGGTAAACGATTGAAGCGGCATTGTTATTTCCCTCCCTTGAACGGTTTCCCGCATTTAACGCAAGCCCCGAGCGGCGGCTGTTCGGTCCGGCAGTGCGGACAGACGATCGTCAGCCGCGCTCCGCACTTTTCACAGTAATCGTCAAAAAAGGTCTTCTGCCCGCAGGCCGGGCAATCGATCTGCAGGTCAAGGCCGCACTGCTCGCACTTTTTCCAGCCGGACTTGATCGGATTGCGGCATTCGGGACAGCGCGGCGTGCCGACCGGATTTACTTTCCCGCATAAGGGACAAACATTGGCGTCGGGCGAGATCAGTTCGTTGCAGTAGCGGCAAGGGACGTTATAGCCGGCCATCAGGAAGCCTCCTTCTTTGGTTCGATCCCGAGCAATTCTACCACACTATTTTTCCACTGCTCCGCGTCGGAGTGAATGGCACGGCCAAGAAAACGCTCGCGCAGCAGCCGCAAGCCCGGTAACCTGGCAATGGAGAACTTGTAGCGCTGATATTCCGGCTCCGCCAATTTTTCCGCCGGGAGATAGACCGGTTCGCGGCGGAAATTGATCTCGCAGAGCGCCCGGACGAGTTGCGTAAGGTCCGCTTCGCCCGCCCGAAAAAAATAGGTCGCCCGCCCCTCTTCCGCCTCCGCGTTCAAAGAGGCCGCTTCCAAAGCAACCGCCTTATATTGCGGCAGGGGGATCAGCGCCCAGAGATAATCGGCTTCGCCGCCGCCGCCAAGCCCGCGCTTAAGACCGAATTGGACCCGCTCCCTGTCCGCCAAGGAAAACAGGTATTTCAGATCCCCCTGCTCCACGGCGCCGGAGAGCGTTTGCTCCAGGACCGGCCAGAGACCGGCGGCCAGTTTCTCCACCTCGCTCTTCGAAGCTCCCCGCCCTTCGCGAAATATTTCCGCCAGCCGGAGGAGCGCGTCCGGGCTTAACCCGGGCGATAAGGACTTGAGCAGGGTTTGGGCCCTAAGGCTAAGTTCCGCCAAAGCGGTTTGCAACTCCCGGCTGAATGGGTCAAGCCAGCTCCCCATCATTGAAAAAATAAATTCCTGTCCGGCCAACGTTTTTACGATCAAACGATAGTCGGCTTGGCGGTTATCCGCAATGTCGGCCAGCGGGAGGCGGATCAGTTCGGCTTTATCGGGCATGATAACCAGGGCGGTCTCATAGATTCTAAGTTCGCAAGGAACGCCGGCCATTTCCGCCTTGACGTCTCCGAGCCGGACCTTTTCCTTGATCAGCAGGTCCGAAATGATAAGCTCGTTCCGCTTTTTGGCCAACAAGCGCAGAAAGTCCTCGTAGTCATGGCCGAGCTCGGCCAAAACCAGTTTTTCGCCGGAGAACATAACGAGAGAAACGCGGTAATCGGCGCCGGAGAACTCAACAATGTCGCGCAGAGAGTAAAAAAGCGCCGCCCCCTCTTTGGGCTTGACGCGCAAACCGTCTTCTTGCAAGGCAAATTTGCCGGCCGCCGCCGGAGCCGCGTTAAGCGAGTAACTCCCGCTAAATTCCAGGTTGCTTTTTTGATCCATGCCGGAATTATATCACCAAGGATCGGCGGTATGTTAAGATATTAACAATGCCATGAAAATATTAGCCATCGAAACTTCTTGTGATGAAACTTCCGCCGCCGTTGTCAAAGACGGTCCCTCGACGGAGCTCGGGACAAGGGTTAATGTTCTCTCCAACGTCATCGCCTCCCAGATCGAGTTTCACAAGAAATACGGCGGGATCGTCCCGGAGATCGCCTCCCGGCTCCACGCCGAGATCATCTCCCTGATTATCCAGGACGCCCTCGACCGGGCGAAAATTACTTTAAAAGAGATCGATGCGGTCGCTGTTACCTACGGTCCCGGTTTGGTCGGCTCTTTGATCGTCGGGGTCTCGGCCGCCAAAGCGCTCGCCTATGCTCTAAAAAAACCGCTGATCGGGATCAACCACCTAGAGGGGCATATCTACGCTAACTTCCTCGCTACTCCCTCCTACTCCCTGTCCCTACCTGTCTTTCCCTTCATCACCTTGCTCGTCAGCGGCGGACACACTTCCCTTGTATTAGTGAAGGGGCATGGCAGCTACGAGACGATCGGCCGGACCAGGGATGACGCGGCGGGGGAAGCATACGACAAGATTGCCCGCTTCCTGAAGATCGGTTACCCCGGCGGCCCGATCATCGATAAATTAGCCAAGGAAGGAAATCCCAACGCCATTCAATTCAAACGGCCGATGCTGGAAGATGAATACGGTCTCGACTTCAGTTTCAGCGGCCTGAAAACCGGAGTCGTCAATCTCGTCAACAAAGCGGGAGGAATAGAATCTTTTTCCAGCGGGACCACGCTTGCCGACCTTTGCGCTTCGTTCCAGCAAACGGTCGTCGACGTTCTGGTGGGAAAAAGTCTCAAGGCGGCCGAACTTCACCACTGCAAGACGATCGCCCTTGCCGGCGGAGTCTCGGCCAACTCGGCTTTACGACAAGAACTAAAGGCCAAGGCAGAGGCCAAAGGGATAACGGTCCACATCCCACCTTTTGAATACTGCACCGATAACGCCGCCATGATCGGCGCCGCCGCTTATTATAAATACCTTAATTTGTCATTTGACATTGGTCATTTGTCATTTCAGCTTTCCCCTGTTGCCAGCCTGAAGTTGTAGCGTTATGACCAAGCCGCCGGTCGACTCCTCTATCAAGAAAAAAAAGTAACCGCCTACCAGCCTGCTTCGATCAATTCATCAATGTCCTCGCCGGCGGCTATTTGTTTCAGCTTCATGGTTTCAGGCACGACCGCCACTTCCGATAACCGTCCCGTATGCCCCTGATCGATCCTGGTCACATCCAGCGAGTAGGTTTCGCGTAACGGCCAACAGCGATTGCCGGAAGAGTATTTGGAAAATGGCCCGCTATAAAACACAGAGGAGACCCCCTGCCAAAAACCGGGCGCTTCGCTTTCAACCCTCTGATAAAAGTGCCGTATCGAAGCGAGATCATCGCTAACAGAATACGGCAAACGGACTTTAACCCTCGAGACCAGCCCGATCACGGTCATGATCCGCTGGACGTTCTCCCAGTTGGCCAGGATCCGGCCAGTAGCGCTGACCGCGTACCCGGCGATATTATCCAGCTTGCCGCTGCTTAACGAACCGAGCTCTTCCCCGGCCAGCTTAACCGCTCGCAAACCTGCCAGTTCCAATGTTCTGCAGATCTTATTGTCCGCCATCAACAGCACCGGCCCCGGTATTTTGCCAATCGTCGTTCCCCATTCGCTTAACCACGGCCGTTCCTCATAAAGCGCAAGATTGTCCTGCACGATAATGCTCAATACCCGCCAGGCCCCATGATCGAACTCGGATGCAAGCCACAGTAGATCGCCGACGGTCCTGGTTTCGCCAGAAACTTTGACGCCTCCCCGTTTCCTCCGATCAGCCAGAGGCGGTTCCCAGCGGAGACTATACCCCGACAGCACCCGGTTGATTTTCGTTAAAACCTTCGGAGTCCTTAAACGATCGATCGCCTGATGAGCTGCTATTTTCATCGGGCCATCAGCTCTCCATTGATCCCTTTCCATCCATGTCACCGACAATTTCCTCATTAAAACATTCTGTTTCGGCCTTATTCCCCTGATCATTCCAATCACCCTCCTGTTAAATTTGAGTTTCATCACTCACAGCTACTTATCGTAAATTTGTTTTAACCGATTTCATAGAATAATCGACAGCCAAGGCCAGACTTGTTTGTTTTTGGCTTTATTGCCACTATAAATAATTGTCCGATTTTAAATAATCGTCTAAATTTATTTAAATATTATATTAAATTATTGTGAAATTTTTACCCCAAACGATCGATTAATCTATGATGGCCAAACAGATCAGATTAAAAGACATCGCCCGCAAACTGGGACTATCGCCCGCCACGGTCTCCCAGGCGTTCAATAATCCCAAGCTTATCAACAGAAAAACCCGCCAGCGGGTATTTGAACTCTGCAACGAATCTGGCTACGTGCGAAAAAAATACAAAAAGGGGCGGAATAACGCTATCGGCATATTGGGAGAGAGTTTCTATATCACTCTCGGCGGTTTTTACAACTTCGTGACCACCAGCCTGTTGCAGTATGCCCACCGGAAAAAGATCAATACGCTCATCGGCTCGTTCGAGGCCGACGACGATCTTCTGCCGTCCATGGTCACCAAAGGGCTGGTCGACGGACTGGTCCTGATCGGCCGGTTTACCAGAGAGAACGTCATGCGGCTAAAACAGGAAAACCTGCCGCTGGTCTTATGCGGTAATCCGATCCCGGGCGTGGAGCTGCACACCGTGGTGCCTGACGGACGAGCGGGCATTTACGCAGTCACCAGGCATCTGCTCGACCTGGGCCATAAAAAGATAACCACGATCACCGGCGGACCTCTGTTCGACCCGATCACCTCCGACCGGCTTGACGGCTACCGGTTCGCGCTGGCCGAGGCAGGGCTGGCGTTCAATGAGCGCTCGATCGCTCAAGCCAACTTCTATGATCTAAGCACGGTCGCGGCGGCGGTCGGAAAACTGCTCGCTCAGCTTGAGCGGCCGACGGCGATAGTCTGCGCCTGCGACGCGATCGCTTATACCGCCATCCAATTATTGCAGGAAAAAGGGATCAGGGTCCCTCAAGATATCTCCGTGACCGGTTTTGATGACCTCCCGTTCCCGGATTTCATCGAACCTTACAAACCGCAATTGACCAGCGCCCGCGTCGACCTGGAACAGCTCGGCCGGGTCGCGGTCGATGTCCTGGCCGAGATTATCGCCAATCCCGCCAAATCGGCCTACCGGCACACATTGCCGACCGAGTTAATCGTTCGGAAAACCTCTGTCCCACCGTTCAAAGCCTAACTTGCGGCCCAACCCGTCTCGCCCGCCTCTTTCCCCCGTTGCCAGCGCTAAGATCTAGGGTTATAATTCGGGCAGATGAAAAAAAAGTCATTGAGCGAAAAACAGCAGGTGGTTCTCTGGTTTGTTCGGCTCCGCTGGTACGCTATCGTTTTCATGTTCCTGATCCTCATAATGTCGACTTACCTAAGTCGGCTCCAAATCCCGATTATCCCATCTCTCCTCATCATCGGCATTGCCGCTCTATATAATTTAATTTTTCCTTTTCTGGTCCGACAGCTCCCGTTTTTTTCGGAGAATCAAATTTTCACTTATTTTCGGGCTTCAGCCGATATCCTGGTCGTCACCATTTTGATCCATTTCACCGGCGGAGTGGAAAGCCCCTTCGGCTTTTTCTATTTGATCGAATTCGCCGCGATCGCCGTGTATAATTTCGAGTTCATCGCTTATATCCTCTCCGTCCAGACCGCTGCTTTTTATTGGATAAACTGCATCCTGGAGGCTTATCTAATTATCCCGCATTATCGATTGGTGGTCCATCCGGGGACCCTCTTTCTTAGCGTCCCTTACGTTAATGCCAAAGCAATGGGGCTTTTCTTCTCCTCCATCCTGATAATTTACATCGTCGCCTATCTTTCGGGTCGTTTACGCGACAAGCAAAAACTGATCGAAACGCTCTCCGGCGCCCAGGTCGAATTCATGAACATGGTCATCCATGAGACCAAAACCCCCCTGACCTCGATCCTCGGTTACACCGATCTCTTAAACGATAAGAACCCGGCCGATTTCCAAAGGGAGCCGCTGGGAGTGATCAAGCGACAGGCCCAACGGATCCTGAACATGGCCAACGACCTGCTCAACCTCGCCCGGATCGAATCGGGCAAGGTCAAATTAAATAAAACCGACGCCGATCTCCGGGAGATAGCGGAACACGCTCTGGAAGAGGTCGAGCCGCTTCTCCAGTCGCACGAACTGACCATGGTCAAGGAATTCGAACCAAGCCTCCCCCTGATTAAGATCGACGAAGACAAGATTCACGAAGTTTTTATTAATCTCCTTTCCAACGCGATCAAGTTTTCCGACAAAGGGGGAAAGATTTTTATCTCCATCAGCCTGGTCGCGCTGGAGATGAATGTCGCCGTTCGGGACGAAGGCCTGGGGATCGAACAAAAAGACCTCACGCATATTTTCGATAAGTTCTATCGGGCGAGCAAAGAATCGGCCGAACGGAAAGGGACCGGACTGGGACTTGCCCTCTGCAAATCAATAGTCGAAGCGCACGGCGGCCGGATCTGGGTCGTTTCCGGCGGTCACGGCCAAGGGGCTGTTTTTAATTTTGCCCTTCCCATGCAGACTTGATATAATAAGTTCATGCAAATTGATGTCGAACACGTAGCAAAACTGGCCCGCTTAGGTTTAGCGGAAGAAGAAAAAAAACTCTTTGGCCCGCAGCTCTCGGCAATCCTTGGTTACGCGGAAAACCTCAATAAACTGGACACCAATAATATCCCGCCGACTTCCCACGCCATTCCGGTAAAAAACATTCTGCGTGACGATAAAGTCGTCCCCTGCTCGAACGTCGACGACATTCTGGCCAACGCGCCAGACGTTGCCGACCACATGTTCCGGGTCCCAAGGATCGTCGAATGAACAAAAAAACCGCGCATGAGCTTCACGCCCTGCTCTCCGGCAAACAAGTCAGCTCGCTGGAACTGACCGAAGCGGTTTTTGAACGGATCAATCGGGTCGAAGACAAAGTCAAAGCTTACGTTACGCTGACTAAAGAAGAAGCGATCCGGCAGGCCCGGACGGCGGACGCCCGCTTAAAATCAGGCGAGAATATCACGCCGCTGACCGGGATCCCGGTCGCGGTCAAAGATAATATGTGCACCCAAGGGGTCCTGACCACCTGCGGCTCCAAGATCCTCGGCAATTACCTCCCCCCCTACGACGCGACTATCGTCTCCCGGCTGAAAGCGGCGGGAGCGGTAATCATCGGCAAAGCGAACATGGACGAATTCGCCATGGGCTCCTCGACGGAAAACTCCGCTATTTATCCGACCCGCAACCCTTGGGATCTGGACACGGTCCCGGGCGGCTCTTCGGGCGGTTCCGCCGCCGCGGTCGCCGCTGATGAAGCGGTCCTCGCCCTCGGTTCCGACACCGGCGGTTCGATCCGCCAGCCCGCTTCTTTTTGCGGCGTGGTCGGCCTGAAGCCGACTTACGGTCGGGTTTCCCGTTACGGCCTGGTCGCCTTTGCTTCCTCGCTCGACCAAATCGGCCCGCTAACCAAAGACGTGACCGACAGCGCCCTCTTACTTAACGTCATCGCTGGCCGGGACGAAAAAGACGCGACCTCGGTTGACCGGCCGGTCCCCGACTACCGGCAAGCGCTGGTTGACGACGTCAAAGGGGTCAAGATCGGCCTGATCACCAATTTGCTCGGCGCGGGGATCGCGCCGGAAGTAAAACAAGCGGTCAAAGCGGCCGCCGACACTTTTGCTAACCTGGGGGCGGAGATCGTTGAAGTCGAGCTCCCCTCATTTGAATACGCGGTCTCAACTTATTACCTGTTAGCGCCGGCTGAAGCCAGCTCCAACCTTGCCCGTTTCGACGGGGTCAAATACGGCCAACGGGCCGCCGCCAAAGATCTCCTCTCGATGTATTGCGAGACCCGCCGCGCCGGGTTCGGTCCGGAGGTCAAACGCCGGATCATGATCGGCACTTACGCCCTCTCGGCCGGTTACTATGACGCTTATTACTTAAAAGCGCTAAAAGTCAGGACCTTGATCAAACAGGATTTTGACCGGGCGCTCGGCCAGTGCGACGTCCTGATCTCCCCGACCTCCCCGACCGTCGCCTTCAAAGTCGGGGAAAAGACCGCCGATCCGCTGGCCATGTACCTGTCGGACATCGCCACCATCCCGGTCAATTTGGCGGGACTCCCCGCCTTATCGCTCCCCTGCGGAATGAGCGGGAACCTGCCGATCGGCCTGCAGATCATTGGCCAGCCTTTCGCCGAAGAAACAATTTTAAGAGTCGCGTTCACCTACGAGCAAAACACCAAATGGCACACTCAAAAAGCAAAACTTTAATGGAAATCTGGAAACCGCGACGTTTAGTCGCAGGTTTCCTATTAGTACTGGCCCTTCTGACGGGAGCAGTTCTGGCCGCCCCGAGCGCAGAAGACATTAAGAAATTCCCGGCGATCTCCGGGGATGTTTCCGGCGTGGCGATCCCGGGATTAAAATCGATCTTTATCAACGACAAACAAATAAAAGTCCAACCGGACAATACTTTCGCCACCCGGGTCAATCTCAAAGCCGGCGAAAAATACCTGATCCTCAAGATCAACTACACCGGTTTGCGGGTGATCAAAAAATATCTTGTCCTCCGCTCGGAAAAGAGCAAACAATTCAAGGTTTTCGTTCCTAAAACCGAGATCGAGACCCCGCTTAAGGTCGCCAAGGCGATCAACAAACCGGGCAAGAAGAAACGGGTCAAGACCAGGGAAGAGATCGAACGGCTGAAGGCGGAGATCAAAGCAAAGGAACTGGCCGAAAAACTGGCCAAAGAAAAGAAGACGTATGACTTCTCCAAGGACGAGTTCGAACAGGGAACAGAAACTCTAAGAGCCCTATCGACCGCCATCGTCAACGACCAATATGGGATGAAACTAAAATCTCCCATCGGGACCCTAACCTATCTTAAAGAAATACTTCGAACCCCTAATTTCTACGACTATTGGAAAAAACGCTGGGGAGACAAGCCGGTCAGCGCCGAGATCTTGCATTTGGTGAACCTGACCCGGAACTACCGGAACAAACCGTTCGCCCAGCTGACCCCGGAACAACAGCTTAACATCCTGAAGCTCAATCGCTTGCTGTTGGAGCTGACCTATCCCGGACTTTGCCCGATCAGCGAACTTAAGCGGCTGGTCATAGACGAATCGTGGATGAGCGAAGTCCCGTTAAAGAACAACGGCTACATCTACGTCTGGGAGTTCAGCCACGGCAAACTTCTGGTCCTGAAAGTGGTCAGCCAGAAATTCTCGGCCGACATTTATATCCCGGCGACCGAAGAGTGGTTCAGCCTGCAGGACCTCTCCTACCAAGAGCTGAAAGAACTTATCGCTAAACCGATTTGGGAACTCGACGGTTTTTACACCGAGGATAAAAAATGAAGTATGAAATGGTCGCCGGGCTGGAGATCCACGCCCAAGCGCTGACTGAAAGTAAAATGTTTTGTTCCTGCTCGATCAAGTTCGGCTCGGAGCCGAACACCAACATCTGCCCAATCTGCACCGGCCAGCCCGGTTCCCTTCCGGTCGCGAATATTAAGGCGGTCGAGCTGGGGATCAAAGCGGCCCTCGCTTTGAACTGCAAGATCGAACCAAGCAGTATCTTTGCCCGGAAGAACTACTTCTACCCTGACCTGCCAAAAGGTTACCAGATCTCCCAATATGATAAACCGCTGGCGACCGGCGGTTACGTCGATATCGACGTCGACGGGGTCAAAAAGCGGATCGGGATCACCCGTCTCCACCTGGAAGAGGACGCCGGCAAACTGGTCCACGTCGGCGCCGCTCGGATCATGGGAGCCGAAGAATCGCTCGTCGATTACAACCGGGGCGGCACCCCGTTGATGGAGATCGTCAGCGAACCGGATTTCCGCTCGGCCAGAGAAGCGGCCGTTTACGTCGAGACCCTGGCCAACCTGCTTCGTTACATCGGAGTTTGCGACGCCAAGATGGAAGAAGGCTCGCTCCGCTGTGACGCTAACGTCTCGCTCCGGCCGGTCGGCCAAAAAGAGTTCGGGACCAAGACCGAGGTCAAGAACATGAACTCCTTCAAAGCGGTCGAAAAAGCGCTCCTCTCGGAGATCAAGCGCCACGAAGAGGTCTTAAGCGAAGGCGGGAAGATCGTGCAGGAGACCCGCTTCTACTCGGAAGAAACCAACACCACTTCCGGCATGCGGAACAAGGAAGAAGCTCATGATTACCGCTACTTCCCGGAACCGGACCTGCCGCCGATCGAACCGTCAGCCGAATGGATCGAAAAAATCAGGGAATCGCTAGGGGAACTCCCGCAGCAGCGCCATCAACGGCTGATCGATCAATTCGGCCTCAATGCTGAAACGGCCGCGATCCTGGTTTATGACAAACCGCTGGCCAACTTCTTTGAAGAAACGACTAAGCTCTACAAAAAAGGAACGGTCGTTGCCAACTGGCTGACCGGCGAAGTCACCGCCTACCTTAAAGAAAAAAAGCAGACGATCGAAGAGCTAAACTTCAAACCGCCGCAACTGGCGGAGCTGCTAAAATTGATCGACGAAGGGACCTTGAGCGGAAAACTAGCCAAAGGAGTGCTGGTCAAAGTTATTGAGACCGGTAAGCAAGTTAAAGATATCGTCGCCGAATCAGGGGCGCAGATCAGCGATCAGGGGGAATTGAGCAAGATCATCACCGACGTTATCGCGGGAAACGCGAAAGTGGTCGCCGACTACAAAGGCGGCAAAGAAACCGCCCTCACCTTCCTGGTCGGCCAGGTCATGAAGCTCTCCAAAGGGCGGGCCAACCCGGCCCTGGCGAATAAGCTCCTCAAAGAAGCCCTCAAGTAAATTTAAAGCTGATCGAATTTATCCAACAGTTCTTTATACCGACGAATATAGTTCTGCCAGGCGGAAACGGTCGTCACGCTGTCTTCTTTTCGGGTCTCATAAAAGAAGCCCAGCTGCAAAATATAGGAGGCGCCCTTCTTTAACTTCGCTCCTTTATCTTCGCGGGTCAGCGTCGGATCAGATAATTTGGGGAGCGCTTCCCGCAGTTTGTCGACTCGCCCCTTACATCTCGTCAGCCACGGTTCACGCATCTCATCCCGCAAAAAAGTCTTAAGGAAACCGTCAAGCTTAACTTCAATAAGGCCAAGCCAGCGGGCGTTGGTCAAGGCTCTTTTATCGGCCAGGTTATTAACGATTGAAACGGCAAAAGCCATCAAATGATCGATTATCTTTTTCTCCGCTTCCCGCTTAAGCTCCCCGATCCGTTTCGCCTGCTTCACTAAAACTTCCTGTCGTAAAGCGAGCGTCTCCTCCGCAACCCCCAGGAGATCCTGCGCTAACCGGACCGCTTGATCGGACCCGACCAGCGTGACATGCAGCGCCGCTTCCAACTCAACGCAAGCTTTGTCTTTATGCCAGGCAAAGAACGAAGTGAAGCGCTCATGGAGTTCCAACAATTCCGACCATTGACCGAGCGGATCGGACGCGATCATTCTGATCTTTTCCAAATAGGCTTTATTATCCTCTAGTTCCTGAGAGATCTTTTTTTGCTCATGGTCAATCATGCTCAATAGTTTAGCGGTCGAAACCAAGTGCGGGATCGATTCCCGGCGTAAAACACCGCTCGGGGTCAGCCGATAGCCGACCTGGTTGATGATCCAATTGCCTTTGTTTTCACCCTTTTCGATCAGCGAGAGCTTCCAATTTTGGGCCGGGCGGGTGGAACGTAAGCGCTTGACCATTAGTTCATCAAGTTGCTTGACCAAGCGACTGGTTAAATACTGCAAACTGGTATCGGCGGCGACATTGTTCCCTTTCTGCAAACAATCGACCGCTTTTTGCAGGCTTTCTTTGTCCCGCTCGACGCCAAACGGGAACTTGCCGATAAAATATGAGAGGACCTGGTGGATTTCTTGAAAAGGATCAGCCGCCGGCGGCCGCCCCTGCTTCTTACCGGCCGAACGTTCTTCCCCTACCTTATACAGTTCTACCCTGAACCGCAGGATCGCTTTGTAAAGGAACAAGGAGGCGTATTCCGGGTCGCGGGCGAAAGCCTTTTTCTCTTTTTCAAAGGAAGTTATCAAGTCCGCCAGCGGCTGGGGTTTGTAAGGAAGGACTTTTACGGTCCCGTTTTGGGCCGCTTCTTTCCCTAGACGAGCCACTCCTTCTTTAAACGAGAAAGCCAAAGCAGGCCCGGCTAAGCCAGATGGAACAACGATCTTTTCGATCCGTTCACCGCTTTTGCGCAATCCCTCGATCGCCTTTTCGATCTCCTGGGGATGTAATTGGGCCAGGTTTTCGAGATTCGCCCGCGACCGATCGGTAATTTTGGCGGTAGTCCATCGGACCAGGTTTCCGACCGCGGTCCAAGATTTAGGTTCCGCCATTCGTCTGTTTTCGATCCGCCGCAATTGAAAGTATCTCGTTCTTAAGGTCTCCAAGAGTTGTGTTTTCATGTTTATCTTTCGCCAGCTAAGCCGGGAAATTTCAGCTATGTTATAATTCTGTCATGCAGACAATCGCTTATCCGGTAGGGGAAAATCTCTATCTGAACATCACCAACCGCTGCACCAACGAGTGCGGCTTTTGCATCCGCAACAAAGCCAGGAAGTTCAACCAGGAGTATTCCCTCTGGCTCGACCGTGAACCGACCGCCGATGAAGTCATGGCGGCGATCGGCGACCCGAAAAAATACCCGCAGATCGTTTTTTGCGGGTATGGCGAACCGCTGGTCCGTCTCGACGTGGTCAAAGAGATCGCTAAAAAGATTAAAGCGGGCGGACCGACCCCCACTATCCGAATCGATACCAATGGGACCGGCAACCTCTTCTGGGGTAAAAATATCCTGCCGGAATTAAAGGGGCTTATCGACGCCATGTCGATCAGCCTTAACGCCCAGAACGCCGAGCTCTACAACCAAATCTGCCAACCAGCTTTGGGAGAAAAAAGTTACCAGGCGGTCCTTGATTTCATCAAAGAGGCCAAAACCTATATCCCGGAGATTGAAGTCTCGGTCCTCAACCTCCCCACCGTCGATGTTGAGGCCTGCCGGAAGATCGCGGCCGACCTGGGAGTAAAATTCCGGGTCCGCCCCTATTACGAGGAGAAATATGTCAAATAACTACGATTTGGTGGTTTTAGGCGGTGGTCCCGGCGGTTATGCCGCCGCGATCCGGGCCGCCCAGCTCGGGGCCAAAGTCGCCCTGATCGAACAAGACCAGGTCGGCGGGACCTGTCTAAACCGGGGGTGTATCCCGACCAAGTCGCTTATCGCCTGCACCAACTTTTACGAGAAAATGCAGAAGGCCGAGAGCCTCGGTCTCTCCGCTCAAAACATCGCCATTGATTTTGCCAAGGTCATTGCCCGCAAGAACGAAGTCGTCGCCAAATTGGTAAAAGGGCTGGCCAGGCTGATCGAAAAGAACGGGATTGAGCTGATCAAAGGGAAAGGGGAAGTCCAATCCGCAGGTTGGATCAAGGTCGGCAACCGCGACGTTCAGTCGCGGGCCATGATCCTCGCCACCGGCTCCCTCTCCGCTAATCTGCCGGGGGTCACCCATGACGGCAAGAAGGTCATCTGCAGTGACGAAGCTTTGGAACTAACTTCTCCTCCCCCCCGACTCGATATCGTCGGCGGCGGCGTCATCGGCCTTCACTTTGCCATGATCTACAGCGCGCTCGGGACCACGGTCACGATCTACGAAGCCCAGCCGGAAATTCTACCCGGGGTTGACGATGAAATCGTCGCGCTGGTCGGACGGCTCCTTAAACGGAGGAAAGTCGAAGTGAAAACCGGGACATTTTTTGACCCGCAAAAAACCGGCGGCGTTTCGCTGGTCTGCGTCGGCCGGGTGCCGAACCTGGTGGGGCTTGAAGGATTAAACTTGAAGCTGGACGGCAAACGGGTCTGGGTCAATGAAAAAATGGAAACCAGCCTCCCCGGGGTTTACGCCGTCGGCGACCTGGTCAGCTTGAAACAATTTGCTCACGTCGCTTACGAACAAGGGGTGATCGCCGCCGAGAATGCCCTGGGAAACAGCCGAACTTATAATTATGACTGCGTCCCCTATGGCATCTACACCCAACCGGAGATCGCCGGGGTCGGCCTTACCGAAAAAGAGGCTCGGGCGAAAAACCCCGATATCTTGACCGGTAAATTTCAGTTCGGGGCGCTCGGGATCGCCCGGGCGATGGGAGAGATCGAAGGCTTCATTAAGTTCGTCGCCGACGAAAAAGGGAAGATCCTCGGGGTCCACATCATCGGTCCGGAAGCAACCGCCCTGATCGGCATGGCGACGCTGGCAATCAAGAACAGCTTAACGATCGAGCAGTTTGGTTCAACTTTTCAAGCCCACCCCTCTTATCCCGAAGGGATGCAGGAAGCGGCCGAAGCGGTCCTCAAGCGGGCGCTGCATATTTAAGCCTAGTCCGTTGCCCCCTATGATTGTTTATTCATGTTGGCCATGTTAATATTTAGACATGAAGAAGTCAAAAAACAGAGAAATCATTGAAAATATCGCCTGGTTTAAAAAGTTTAATTTGGTTAAAAGGCTAACCTTATCTTTTTCTCAACAGGAAGCGGTCAAAATTTTACGAGGATTAAAAATTGAAGGATTTAAAAAATCTACCTGAACCGCTCCAATTTATCAAAGCCATTCACGATAAAGGAGTAAAATATCTTTTGATCGGCCGACAAGCGGTTATCGCTTACGGCGGTCCGGTTCAAAGTATGGATTACGATATTTACATTGACGGCTCGGAAGAAAACACCAGTTTATTGCTTAAAATCGCCGAGAGTTTCGGCTTATATCCAAACTTACCGGAAAAAGAGCTCAAAAAGACTTTCAAATTCAAGCTGGAAAACGATATAGCCGTCGATGTCTTTCGGGCTAAAGCCTTGTCTTCGGCTAAGACCGGAAAAATAATTTTCCAGGAGATCTACGATAGAAAAGTTGTCGCCAAAGACCCCGGCGGGTTAAAAATTAATCTCCCTTGCATTGACGATTTAATCCTCTTAAAAAAACTCCGTTCCGCACCAAAGGATCTACTCGATATTCAGTACCTCAAAGCACTCAAAAACAAATAAAGCTGGCGCTGCATATTTAAAAATCTTCATTCGTGAGGTATAATGTCTATATGTACAGACCAGAAATTAAGGTTCTCGACTGCACGATCCGCGACGGCGGGCTGATCAACGAACATCTTTTTGAAGACAAGTTCGTCCGCGCGACCTACAAAGCGCTGGCCGCTTCCGGCGTCGACTATATTGAGATCGGTTATAAAGCTTCCACTAAATACTTTTCGCCGGACAAGTACGGCAAGGCCAAGTTTTGCTCTGAAGATTTTCTCCGCCAGATAATCGAAGGAGTAGAGACCAAAGCCAAGATCTCGACGATGGTCGACATCGGCCGGGTCGAGCCGGTCGACATCCTCCCTAAAAAAGATAGCGTTATCGACATGATGCGGGTCGCCTGCTACGCCAAAGACGTTGACAAAGCGATCGACCTGGTCAAGCATTGCGCCGACAAAGGGTATGAGACTACGGTCAACATCATGGCGGTCTCCACCGCCCTTCTGCCCGACCTGGAAGAGGCGCTCGGCCAGCTTTCGGCCACTCCGGTCAAGGCGGTCTACTGCGTCGATAGCTACGGCTCCCTCTTTTCCGAACAGATCCATTTTTTCATCGAAAAATATGCCGCCTACCTGAAACCGAAAGGGATCGAGGTCGGCATCCACTGCCACAATAACCAACAGCTGGCGTTCGCCAATACTATAGAAGCGATCCGCAAAGGGGCGAATTTCCTCGACGCCACGATCTTCGGCATCGGCCGGGCGGCCGGTAATTGCCCGCTCGAGCTCCTGCTTGCTTTCCTTAAGAACCCTAAATTCCGGCTCGATCCGATCCTCGACGTGATCGAACAGGAATTTATCCCTCTGCGGGAAAAGCTCGAATGGGGCTACCTGATCCCCGATATGATCACCGGCGTCCTGAACCAGCACCCGCGCGCCGCCATCGAATATCGGGCTGGCAAGATCAAAAAGAGCTTCGGCGAGTTTTACCGCGCCCTGCAAAACGACGCCGTCATTAGTTAAATGATCCTCGGCATCATTCGCGGCGCCACCACCGATAACATCCTCCCCGTCATTGAAGCGGCTATGGCTGGCGGCATTAAAGAGCTGGAAATCACTCTCAATTCCCCAAACTCCCTGGAACAGATCGCCATGGCTACCAAACGTTTTCCGGTCGGAGCCGGCACCGTCCTCAATGTTAGGGACGCGAAAGCGGCGGTCGCCGCCGGAGCCAGCTTTATCGTCTCCCCCATTACCGACCCGGACACGATCGCCTTCTGCCGGAAAAAAGGGATCCCCGTCTATCCAGGTGCGCTAACGCCAAACGAAGTCTACTGCGCCTGGGAGTTGGGAGCGACCATGGTCAAAGTTTTCCCGATCAAAGCGGTTGGCGACCCCGATTACATCAAAGAACTCAAGGGGCCGTTTAACGATATTAAATTACTCGCCTGCGGCGGCGTGACTCCACAAAACATCAAACAATTTTTTGCCGCGGGGGCGGCGGCAGTGGCAATTGGGGCTTCAGTTTTTAACCACGAGCTGATGAATAACGGAAAATTCTCCGAAATTGAGAAGAAGATCAAAGAATTAATGGCCGCGCTCTAGTCTAACAGGCTTTTCGCCGTCATCACTTTGGGGATCGGCAGTCCCATCAGGTCGAGGACGGTGACGCCAACGTCGGGGATGATCCCCTGCTCTTTCAACTTCACTTCTTTCCCTAAGACCCAGCAAGGGACCGGATTGAGCGAATGCTGGGTGCTAACAACCTCTTTCCCTTTATTATCTATTTTCATCTCATCAGCATTGCCGTGATCGGCGGTAATGATAAAGATCCCGCCTTTCGCCAGCCAGGCGGGAACAAGTTTCTCCAGGCATTTAGAGAGGTCGGCAATCGCTTCGGTCGCCGCCGCCAAGTTGCCGGTATGGCCGACCATGTCGCAATTCTGGAAGTTGTGAACGATCAGCGAATAATTCTGCTCGGCGATCGCTTTGAGGGAGTAATCAGTCTCCAGGAAAGCGGTCATCTCCGGCACCCAGTCATAATGTTTCCCTTCTTCGGTCCGGGCCTTCAGGGTCATATCCTGGGCAAGATAGCGCTCTTCGCCAGGGAAAGGGTCGCTCCGGCGGCCGGAAAACCAGCCGGTCACATGAGCAAACTTTTCGGGACCGGCCAGACGGAGCTGGGTTAACCCGGCTTTGGAAACAACTTCCCCGACCGTTTCGGGAATCTCTTTTTCCGGAAAAGCGGTCAAAGCGTTAACCCCATGATAATACTCGGTCATGGCAACAAAGACCGACTGTTTCAGTTTAGCGCGCAAGGCCTGGATCTGGGCATAAGTCTCATCGTCGATCAGTTTGGTCCCCTTTTTGTAATTGAAAAACTTCTTATCGCTTTCGCAGAAACCGACCGTCAGTTGGATCGTCCGGTCCTGGCGAAAGTTGAAATAAATGATCGAATCGACCGGTCCCATCCCGGTATAGCCGCTAATTACCGTCGGCCGAATAAATTCGTCGGTTTCGCCTCGCGAGTAGGAGGAATCAATCGCTTCCCTAGCGGTCACCGCTTTAAACTCCCCAACCCCGTTCACCAGGCATTTCATCGCCAGCAAGGTCTTGTCCCAGGCGGTATCCCGGTCCATTGCCAGTTCACGCCCCATCACGGTCGCGATCTTAGCTACGGAGGTCAGCCCAAGCTCGGCGATCTTGTCTTCCAACATTTTGAGGTAGATCTCCCCGGCCGCTTTCGGGTTGGTATCGCGACCGTCAGTAAAGAGATGAATGTAGACCGTCCGCAGGGCTTCTTTTTTAGCTAGTTCCAAAAGGGCAAAGAGGTGTTTGATGCTGGCGTGGACCGTCCCGCTATGACCCTGCAGTAACCCCATCAAATGAAGGGCCCCGCCTTGTTGTTTAGCGTTAGTGACGGCCGCCATTAGTGCATCGTTGGTAAAAAAGGAACCGTCCTGGATCGCCACGTTGATCCGCTCGATCGACTGGTAAACTATCCGCCCCGCCCCCATGTTGAGGTGGTTAACTTCGGAGTTCCCCATCGTCCCGACCGGGAGGCCAACAGCCAGACCGGAACATTCCAATTTGGCATAAGGGTGTTTTTCGAACAGCTCTTTAATGAAAGGGGCCTTCCCCTGCTCAATAGCGTCGTAAATCGCGTTCTTGGCGCTTTTCTCGCCAAGGGCGAAGCCATCGAGGATGCATAAATAGACCGGGGTATTTTCCATGTTTTTAATTATATCATAATGTTTAACCGGCGAATTAATTCGCCGGTTAAACGGCTGTTTTGAATTTTATCACTTGATATGTTAAAATAGACTTGCTCAAACGGGCGGGAGTAGCTCAGTTGGTAGAGCACGACCTTGCCAAGGTCGGGGTCGCGAGTTCGAGCCTCGTCTCCCGCTCCATTTTTTTGCCAAATTTTATTCAGAAGGAGTTTATATCATGGTCAGACTAGCGGAAGAGTATTTTTTCATCGGTGAAAGAGCAAGTTCCAAAGCCAAGATCGAAAAGATCGTCGGACGGCAGATCATGGATTCCCGCGGGAACCCAACGGTCGAAGTCGACGTTATCCTCAAGGACGGAACCCTCGGCCGGGCGGCCGTCCCCTCCGGCGCTTCGACCGGCTCCAATGAAGCGCTCGAGCTCCGCGACAAAGACGACAAACGCTACGGCGGCAAAGGGGTCTACACCGCCGTCAAAAACGTCAACGAAAAGATCGCTCCGAAACTGCTCGGAATGCCGGTCCACCAACAGCTAAAGATCGATAACCTGATGCTCGAGCTCGACGGGACCGAATTCAAGAGCAACCTCGGCGCCAACGCCCTGCTCGGCGTCTCACTGGCGGTCGCCAGAGCCGCCGCCGCCTCTTACGGCGTGCCGCTCTTCCAATATATCGGCGGCGATAAAGCAACCATTCTCCCCGTTCCCAACATGAACGTCATGAACGGCGGCGCCCATGCCGGTTGGAACATTGAACTCCAGGAATTCATGATCTCCCCGGCCGGGGTCAGCTCGTTCTCCGATGCCCTCCGGGTCGGAGCTGAAGTTTACCAGAGCTTAAAGAAAGTCCTGAAAGATCGCGGCCTGGCGACGACCGTCGGCGACGAAGGGGGCTTTGCACCGAAACTGACCAAGAACGAAGAAGCCCTTCAAGTGATCATGGAAGCGATCGAAAAAGCCGGTTATGTCGCGGGTAAAGACGTTTATCTCTCGCTCGACCCCGCCTCCACCGAATTCTTTAAGGATGGCAAGTACCAGCTCAAGAGCGAAGGGCGCGCCCTCTCCTCCGAAGAGATGGTCAATATGTACGTTGAATGGTGCAACAAGTACCCGATCATCTCGATCGAAGACGGCTGTGCCGAAGCCGATTGGGACGGTTGGAAGCTCCTCACCGAAAAGCTCGGCGGCAAGATCCAACTGGTCGGCGACGATCTCTTCGTCACCAACCCGACCTTCCTCAAAAAAGGGATCAAGGCCAAAACCGCTAACTCGATCCTGATCAAGCTCAACCAGATCGGGACCCTCTCCGAGACTCTTTATACCATGGAGATCGCCAAGAACGCCGGTTACACCTACATGACCTCCCACCGGAGCGGCGAAACCGAAGATTCAACGATCGCCGACCTGGCAGTCGCGACTAACTCCGGTCAAATCAAGACCGGCGCCCCGGCCCGTTCTGAACGGGTCGCCAAGTACAATCAGTTGCTAAGGATTGAAGAAATTCTTGGAGATAAAGCGAAATTTATCGGGTTGGCGGGATTCAATCCAAAAAGATAGGGAAAGCTTTAAGCTTACAGCTTAAAGCTCTAAGATAAAAAAAAGAGGAAGGCTGGTTTGGCCAGCTTCCTCTTCTCTTATCTGATTATCTCTACTTGCTTACAGCTTTAAGCTGTAACTGTAAGCTATTCCTGTATCAGGTCGTACTTAACAATGCCGCGTTCGAGGATCTTCTTGGTGACGTTATTTTCGGGAATCTCGTAAACGATAACGGTTTCATCCTGGTAGAGGTTCATCGTCTTGCATTTCGGGCATTTGATCTCAACCCGGCTTCCATCCCCTACTTTGGCCAATAACCGATGGCAGAATTTACAACGAAAATCTTTTAACATAGCTCTTTCCTCCTCATAAAGGGTTTGTTTGGCTCCAAATGGTTATCGGGGGGCTTTCCTTGAAATTTCAGGGAATTTGCCTTGTTTTCTTTTCCCCGCCATTATATAATTCCTTCAGAAAGAAACAGGCGGTGTTATAGATGAGAAAAATAGCCGTTCTAATTATTAGCATTACTGTACTTTTTATTGGTTGCGCCCTAGCGGATCCTGGTCATTTTAGCCTCGAAACAAGTTACGGGATCATTAATAATTTTAAATATTGGAATAGCGCGTCCTCCGAATCAGGGACCGTTCTGAAAGTTAGTTACCAATACGATTTCACCGATTATTATACCGCCGCGCTGGAATTCGGTTTTATCGCCGATCAAAATGTTTTCAAAGAAGTGTTGGTCTCCACTCTAGTACAAACCGGCGCCTTTTTTAATGTGAGCCATCTTTTTTATCGTGATTATTTCGGGCCGGTCAAGCCCTATCTGCTTATCGGCACCGGCCTTTATGGTTCAAATTGTTTCTGGAAAAAAGGGACAACTTATTTCCAATTTGGGGGAAGCGATGTTTCAGCCGACTTAAACGCCGGTCTGGGAATGGATTTTAAGGTCCGTAATTTAAATTTAAATCTTGAGCTCACCATGCCGGCCTTGATCCACACCGCTTACTTGGGACATAATCCGGCCTACATTATCAGTTTGGGTGGCCAATTAAACTTTTAACCTTGCGCCCAGCCCCCTCCCCCCATATAATAAAGAGATGACAACCAAGCACATCATCCTAATCGATGGCAACTCCCTCGCCTACCGGGCTTTTTACGCCCTCCCTGACACGATGAGAACAGGGAGCGGGATCACGACCAACGCCATTTACGGTTTTACCACCATGCTGATCAAGGTTCTCGACGGTCAGCCCGATTTCGTCGCCATCGCTTTTGACCGGCCGGAACCGACCTTCCGGCACACTGAATATAAGGAATATAAAGCGACCCGCCAAAAAGCCCCGCCGACCCTGCATGAACAAATGCCCTACGTTAAAGAGGTCGCCGCGGCTTTCGGGATCCCCATTTACGAACTGGCCGGTTACGAAGGGGACGACATTATCGGGACCCTGGCGGTTGAAGCCGGCAAGGAAGGTTATGACGTCACGATCCTGACCGGGGACCTTGATCCTCTCCAATTGGTCAATGACAAGATCAAAGTCCTCGCTACTAGGAAAGGGATCACCGACACCCTCCTCTACGGACCAAAAGAGGTAGGCGAACGATATGACGGTTTAAAACCGGAACAGCTGATCGACTACAAAGCATTGAAAGGCGATACCTCGGACAATATCCCCGGCGTCCCCAAGGTTGGAGAAAAAACAGCCATCGAGTTATTAAAAGAATACGGAACTTTGGAAGGAGTTTACGAGAATCTCGAGAAGATAAAAAAGCCGGCCCTCAAAGAGAACCTCAAGAACAACCGCCACCTGGCCGACCTTAGCCGCCGATTGGGAACGATCGTCACTAACGCTCCGATCCAGATCGATTTCGAGCATAGCCGCCGCGCCCCGATCGATTGGACGAAGATCCTCCCGGTCTTCAAAAAGTTTGAATTTGGCAGTCTCTATAAAAAGTACAGCCAGGGCCTGATCGAATACCAGGAAAAGGCGATCGAACAAAAACGGGAAGAGATCGCCAAACTGAATTTCACCTGTGTCAAAGACGAGGCCGCGCTTGACCAAATGATCGGGGTTTTAGGCCGGGCCGAAGCTTTTGCTTTTGACGTCGAAACGACCAGTCTGGACACTTTTGAGGCGGAGCTGGTCGGAATCTCCTTCTCTTGCGAAAGCAAAAGCGCTTACTATGTCCCTCTCCAACACAAAAACCAAACCCAACTGCCGCTGCAGCCGACCCTGGAAAAGCTGAAAACACTTTTTTCGTCAGCGGCCTTAAAGATCGGCCATAATTTGAAATACGACATTGAGGTCATGAACAACCACGGAGTCGAAGTCGCCAATCCCCTCTTTGACACAATGGTCGCCGCTTATCTGATCGATCCGACCAGCGGCAAGTACGGGCTGAAAGCTTTGGCCAAACAGTTCCTCGGCCGGGAAATGATCGAACTACTGGAATTGATCGGCAAGGACGCCGGAAGCTTCAACGACGTGCCGATCGACCTGGCGACCGATTACGCCGCCAGCGATGCGGAAGCGACTTTCGGCCTCTACGAGATCTTTAAGCTCGCCCTTAAGGGACAACTGGAAAGCCTCTTTAATGAGGTGGAAATGCCCCTCCTCGCCATCCTGATCGAAATGGAAGAGACCGGGGTTAAAGTCGACACCAAACTTTTAGCCGAACAAGGCAAGGAAATCGATCTTGAGTTAAAAGATTTGGAACGTAATATTCACGCGATCGCCGGAGAAGTTTTTAACATAAACTCCACCAAACAGCTGGCCCAGATCCTCTTCACCAAGTTGCTGCTCCCGGTAATCAAGAAAGGGAAAACAGGGCCCTCAACCGACTTCGAAGTTTTAGAAGAGCTGGCCGCCCGCAAGTGCGAGATCGCCGAGAAACTGATCGACTTCCGCCAACTGACCAAATTGAAGAACACCTACATCGACGTTCTGCCAACCCTGATCAATGCCAAGACCGGCCGGATCCACAGCTCATTCAACCAGACGATCACCGCCACCGGACGGCTCTCCAGCTCTGAACCAAATCTCCAGAACATCCCGGCCCGCGGCGACTGGGGAAAAAGGCTCCGCTCCGTCTTCGTCCCGGAAAAAGCCGACCAGCTGATCCTGGCGGCCGACTATTCCCAGATCGAGCTTCGGGTCCTCGCCCACTTAAGCTCGGACCCGGTCCTGCTTGAAGCCTTCAACCAAGAGACCGATATCCACCAGCGGACGGCCGACGAGCTCGGCATCTCCCGCTCCGACGCCAAAACGGTCAACTTCGGCATTATTTACGGGATCTCCGATTTCGGCCTGGCCAAACAATTGAAGATTAAACGGACCGAAGCGGCGGCCATTATTGAACGTTACTTCGCTAAACACCAAGGGGTCAAAGCCTTTATCGATAAAACGATCAAAGAAGCCAGGGAGAACGGTTACGTCACCACCATGCTGGGGCGCAAGCGACCGGTCCAAGACATCAACAGCCCCAACGCCGGGCTCCGTTCGGCCACGGAACGGATGGCGATCAACACCCCGGTTCAGGGGAGCGCGGCTGATATGATCAAGCTGGCAATGGTCAAAGTAAATGAAAAATTAAAAATGCAAAATGTAAAATGCCGCATGATCATGCAAGTTCACGACGAATTGGTTTTTGAATGCGCCAAAGATGAAGTAGAACAAGCCGCCCGGATCGTGACCCGGGAAATGGAAAGCGCGGTTAAATTAGCAGTGCCGGTGAAGGTCGATGTCGGCAGCGGCAGGAATTGGGCGGAAGCTAAAAGTTAAACATTTCTCAAGGCCGTTTCAAGCTCTTCAATTTCCAACTCCCCCAACTGCACAAAACTAGTTATCCCGTCGGTAAAGCGAAGAATGGCCGCGATTTGCATCGTTTGGACTTTGCCGGCGTCGCCGCCGACCCCTTTCACGACTAAAGTAACGACCCCCATTTCTTGGCCGTTAATGATCTCTGTCCGGGAAAAACTGCAGGAAATATTCATTCCAAGAGAAAAAAGTTTACCGGTTATTTTCCCGATCAAACCGGGTTCATCCCGGCCGATGAGCTTGAAGCCGATCGGATCAAGCTTGGAAGAGTGGTCCCGGATCAAGGTCTGATACTCTGCCACAAAGTCGGCTAAAACTAAACCGCTGGTTTCGATCTCTCCCGAACCGACCCGGCGTAAATATTCCCGCCAGGAATGATAGCCGTTCCTGGCCAAGAAAACCCCGAAATAACTGGAAGAAACAAAGGCCTTGACCGGCAAGAAATAAGATTTAAGTTTCTCATGCAAATATTCCAGCGCTAAGCCCATCTTTTCCCTATCATTCAGCGCTTGGAAGTAACTCTTTATGCCCGCTTTGGCCGCCGGTGTTCTGACAAATTCCAGCCAGTTCAGGTTGGGACGCGCTTCCGGACTGGTTTCAATATAAACTCTGTCCCCGTCTTTTAACGAATCGGACAACGGCCGCTCTTTATGACCGTTGATCTCGGCGCTGACGGCCCGAAGCGCCCCCTCCGGCCTGAATTGCCAGGCAAAATCCACGGCGGTCGCCCCCTTGGGAAATTCGAATGGACGTCCCCGGTTCGGGGTGTAAACGGTGATCGGCGCGCTTTCGGCGGCAATAATCTTATATAGATCAGCTTCGTTTAAGCTGAATTCACGCCCCAGATGCTTCCGTAGCGCTTCCAGCCAGCGCCGGTTCAAACTGTGCCAGTCCCGGTCTTTCCGTACGCTCGCCAAGACCCCGCCGCGATATTCCCGGTACATCGTTCTCTCCCTGACTTGGATCAATAGCTGGCCTCCGGGAACTTGAACATAAGTGTGAAGAAAGCGATGTCCATTGGGACAAGCCTCGTAAACATGGTCCTCGATCTTTTGATTCTGCGCCGGACGATAATGCTGGTGGACCATTCCCTCCGCCAAATAACAATTGGAAAGTCCGGCTAACAGCGGCTCATCAGGCACAATAACGCAGACCCGCCAGATATCGTCGGCGGCGATATCGGTCAATTTCTTGCCGCGCAGGCCGAATCTTTGATAAAGTTCAAAAATCCCCCTGACCTCCCGTTTGATCCGTCCTTGGACCGGGGCCAGCTTCTCTTCCAAGTCAGCCAGTATACCGTTGATCTTAGCTTCACTTTCTTTGATGATCATGTCCCGGTGCTCTTTGATCGTTTGGTGAATTTTCGGCTCCAGATATTTAAAGGCCAAATCCTCAAAGTTCCGTTTCAAGGTCCACATCCCCAAAATATCGGCGATCCGGCTGTAAACATAAAGGGTCTCGGCCGCTTTTTTTCTGGCCGATTCGTTCTTTGTGTAAGCCAGCGTCCGCATGTTGTGCAGTCGATCGGCAAATTTGATGATCAAAACCGCCAGGTCAAGGGAAGCGGCATCAAGCAATTTACGCATGATATATTCCTTGGACGGTTTCTTACCGACATAGTCCGGCTCCTTCCCCAGTTCAGTAATGCCATCGACTAAATGAGCAACCCGCTCGCCTAAAAGACCGGCGACATATTCTTTATTGATTTTCCGGCCGTTTAACCAGCCGTCTTCGATCACGTCATGGCAAAGCGCCGCCGCAACCTCTTCCGCCCCCAACCCCCACCGCCGGACAATCTTGGCAGTTTCCATACCGTGGATAATATACGGCTCTCCGCTTTTACGGAATTGTCCGTAATGGGCCCGCCAAGCGAGATCAAAGGCCCGGTCGATCAAGGCCCTTTCGGTCTCCGTGCACTTTTCCTTCAATGATGAAGTGAGTTGGCTCCGGCAATGAGCGTAACATCGGTTCATTACCGCGAAGTCTTTTCCATCCAGGGTCGCAGTTAGCAGTTTAAACCAGTTCGGTAATTTCGCCGGCTTAACTGGCAGGCGTATAACCGGACCGTCACTTGACCCTTCGATCAAGCGCGGCCGAAAATAAGGGAGTATTAATTGGCTTGCCCTGACTGTTTTCATAATTAAGGGAATAAACCCCCTATTTCATCGCCGGGGGGAGGAAGAAATTTCAGGTTTGATATTTTTTGACCGCTTTTTCAATCTCATTGATCGGCAGTGCCAAGTTGGCAAAGATCAGCGCCGCTTTATTTCCGGCATTGTTCCTGATCAAATCAGACGAACGCCCCTCATTTTGGCGAAAATAAGTTTTGGCCGTTCCATAGCCCGACAAAAAGCCATGAAGGATAACGTCGTTTAACGTGAAAAAGCGCCCCTCTCTCTTAAATGAGTCGGGGGTAAAACGAGAAAACGCGTTCCAAAAACCGGCGAACCCCCGGTCAAACACCCGCTGGTCAAGCGAGGAAGAAAGATCGATATTTTGGCAAACGACCCTTTGTCCGTTCCTAACTTCGGCCGCCGTCGCCGATTCCAGCGTCGTAAAGTCAAACCTTATCCCGCCGAACCGATCTCTGGCGCCAATGATGTAAGCGTGCGCCAGCGCGATCCCGACGCCGAAAAATATTTTTTCGCGCAGCTCCGGTTGCTTTTCAATTTCGCCCAGCAAACCGTTTTCTTTGGCCGAAGCCAGATCAATGCCCGGCAGATAGCCGAAATATTCGTATTCTCTCCCTCTGGTCATGGAGTCGTAACTCGGCGCGCCGAGGGCCGACATTAACAGGGAGCCGGAGATTTCGTTGGCCGGATGGAGCGGCACCGGCCCTTCATCCTGCCAGAGGATGAACTGCTCGGGCGCGACTTTTTTAGCGACCAATAATTTCCCGGTTTGGTCGGCGATCAGATGCGGCGGATTGACGCGGAATTCTTCCTGCGCGAATTCTTTAGTATAGCGGGAGACGAGCGCTCCGGCCCGATCTCTTAAAACCCGGACCGCGCCGCTTGTGTCACGGGTGACAAATTCGGCAAATCTATTCGCTTCCGATCCCGCGAGATGTTTGATCGGGTCGGAAACGCAGCGGAGCGCCGCGCGAATGGCCTTAGGGTCCGGCGTTTTCGGCCGCAAAGCAGCGTTGATGATCCGCAAGCCCATTTTGTGCGATTCGATAATGCTCATCTCTTATCTTTATCGATAAAAACCGGCAATTATTTCACTAAAGTTTTCCAGGTAAGCTATAATAATTTATATGTATGAGATCGTAACCATTACCGCTTTTGACGAAAAAGGGAAAGGGCTCGGCCGGCGGGAAAATAAAACCTCGCTTCTGACCGTCCCGTTCGCTTATCCCGGCGACCGGCTGGCGGTCAACGTCACCAATCGAAGCAAAAAGCTGGCCGAGATCATCGAAGTCCTCGAACCCTCACCCGACCGGATCGAGCCCCCCTGTCCTTACGCCGGCTATTGCGGCGGCTGTCCCTGGCAGGGTTTGAGCTATCCCGCCCAGCTCAAGCACAAGGAAGCGTTGATCAAACAGCTTTTTGGGGAGAGCGAACCGATAATCCCCTCACCAAAACAGTTTTATTTCCGCAACCGGATGGATTTTGCCTTTGGCCCTAATTTCACCCTCGGCCTCCGTCGGGGAAAAAGCGAGGTCCTCGATCTCAAGGAGTGCCTTCTCCTCTCTGAAAAATGTAATCGGCTGATCGGCAAAATAAAAGAATTCACGGCCAAACACAAGCTACTGACCCACCCGGAGGGGCCGATGCGCCACGTCATTATCCGGGAAGGGAAAAAAGTCCCCAATACGATCTTGAACTTCCTGACCAATGAGAGCGGCCCTTTCCCGTTGGACAAGCTCTGGCCGGAATTGCAGGCTGAAGTTCAGGGGATCACCTGGAGCCTGAACCGCTCCCCGGCCGATCTTTCCGTCGGCGAGATCCAGGCGACGCGCGGCCAGGACCATTATTTCGACGAATTGAACGGCCTCCGCTTCAAGATCCCGGTCCAGTCGTTTTTTCAAACCAACCCGGAACAGGCGGAAAAGCTGATCTTGACCGTGGCGGAGTTCCTTGATTTACGAGGCGGGGAAACGCTGCTCGATCTATATTCGGGGACCGGCAGCATTGGGCTCTCTCTCGCTAAACAAGCCAAAACAGTGATCGGCTTTGAGGAAGACGCCGCCGCGACCGCCCTTTCGCTCGAGAACGCCCGCTTGAACGGGATCGGCAATTACTCGGCGACCGCCGGACGGGCGGAAGAGGTTCTCCCCTCTTTTGAAGGGCGAGTTGAAGCCGTGGTCGTTGATCCGCCAAGGCCGGGGCTGCACAAAAAGGTGATTAGGAAATTAGGTGAATTGAAACCGGAAAAATTGGTCTATGTTTCCTGCAACCCGCGGACGCAGAAAATCGACGTTGAGGCTTTCAAGGAGTTTGGTTATCGGATCAAACGCTGTCAGCCGCTCGATATGTTCCCCCACACCCCCCACCTGGAAAATATCCTGCTCCTTACGCCTTAGCCAGGTAACGCTCGCCGATGATCACCGCGGCAAAGTCATCGACCGGGACCGGCGGGAAACGCAAACTGACCGGGACCAGACGCCAGAAGCCGCGCGGCGGATTTTCCAGCCAGTATCGGGCCCTGGCTTCCCGGGTCGTGTTTTTTTCCGGGACCGCCGTCGTCACGATCCCCTTAAGGGTCAGCTCTTTTTGGAGGGCTTTGCCATTAGCGCTTTTCCCGATCACGACGGCGAAGGGAGCATCCTTCCGGTAAGCGGCAATAACCGCCTCAACGATCTCGCCCCGCGGCACCACCCGGCGTTCTTTAACCGCGCCGTCGTTGGCCATGACCGCCAGGCCGCATTTGTCTTTGCCCGGATCGATCGCCACGATCATTTGCCACCCGCCTTAATCTCGATCTCCAGCGGACCGATGGTATAAATATCTTTTTTCGCGACCACTTTCAGGACGACGTTCTTTTTGCCAACTTTGATCTTTTTCGCCAGCTCGAAGATCTGCGAATACGGGATACTGCCGATCGAACCGTTAGCGTCCGGCATGATCCCGGCGCTCCGGGCCGCGACATG
This sequence comes from Candidatus Margulisiibacteriota bacterium, assembly GCA_041661965.1. Classification (NCBI taxonomy): domain Bacteria; kingdom Bacillati; phylum Candidatus Margulisiibacteriota; species Candidatus Margulisiibacteriota bacterium. The sequence continues at coordinate 148,053 of JBAZTH010000001.1, read as the reverse complement.
GACAGTTTTCAGGAGGATCATGATCTCCTGCTGGGTCTGTTCATCGGTCAGATTGGCCGGGATCTCCCGCTGGCCGATCTCTTCGCCGGCGGAGTAAATCTTCCTGTTCAGTTCAAAATCAAAACCGGCCGGGACTTTCTCGCCCCAAAGAACATTCCGGCCGGCGATCAGTTTCACGATATAAAAATCAGTCTTACCGGCCAATTCGTCAACGGCGGCATCAAAATCATCGGACGCGACCGAGACTACTCCACCCGACGTTTTGATCCCCATCGCCCGCAGGCTTAGATCGGCGGAGGCAACAATCCGCTGCAATCCTTCAGTCAGCTTCTGCCGGTCGGAACCAGCCTGGATCAACGACAAACTGATGACATCCCCGTTCTTGAACAAGACCTGCCCCTGCCGCGTCGTCTTGATCTCCTTAGCCAGCTTCTCCCGCGCCAACTGCAAAGAAGCGGTCTCGTTCCTCGCCTTGGTCAGCTTCTCCTCCAGCACTTTCTGCTGTTCTTGCTTTTCTGCCAACTCTTTATTGAGCTGGACCAGCGCCTGGTTGGCGGTCTTGACCTCAACGTTTTTTTGATCGACCTGGGCTTTAAGCTTTTCCAGCCCCAGGATAGCGGTCCGGGCATCCTGGGAAATGGTGATCACGATCAGAAAAGTGACCAGCGCGATCAAGCTCCCGGAAACGACGGTGATCGCCATGGCGGTGTGGCGGGGACGGAGGTTGAAGATCGTCAAGCGGCGCTTGCCGATCGACTTGCCAACCAAGTTCCCGATGTAAGCGACCACCCCGCCGACTAAAACCAGCAAAATGATGATCTGCGCGATAAAGCTCATTATTTCTCCGAAGCTTTTTTCAGGATATACCAGGCGGCGCCGCCGGTCACGACGTTCGGCGCCCAGGCGGCAACCAGCGGCGTAAAGAGCTTCATCTCACCCAGCGACATGGAGAGAAAGGTCGCGATGTAGTAGAAAAAGATAACAATGATCGACAAGCCGAGACCGACCGAGCCGGAGGCCCGTCGGGGAGAGATGCCGAGCGGCGCGCCAAGCAAAGCGAAGACCAGCGAGGCAAAAGGGATCGACATCTTCATGTAAAGCTGGATCGTCAAGCTGGTGACGTCGGTCCCCATTTTCTGTTTCAAGCCGATATAATCCCTCATCTGGGCCATGGTCATGTCATCGGGGTTCCGCTCTTCGGTAAAAAAGTCGGCCGGCGTATATTTGATCGAGATCAGCTGTTCGTCGAACTTGATCAAATGCTTGTACTCTCCCCCTTCGAGCAGATAGACGGTCCCTTTTTTGAACAGCCACTGGCTTTTAGCCGCCTGCCACATTGCCTGGTCGGCATTGATCAGCTGGACCAGCTTGCCGCCGGAAAACTCCTGGACGATCACCCCCGCCATTGCCCCCCCCTGGATCGATTCGGCGTAGAAAATGCGGCGTAGTTCCCCCTTTTCCAATTCGGGGACAAAGACGTTCTTTTGGAACTTCGGCTTGGTCTGAACGGCGGTCGAAAGGACCAGGTTCTTGGCCGCTTTGTTCGCCTCCGGGACCACGATCTCGGAAAAAGCGATGTTGGTAAAAGCGACCAATAGCCCGAGCGCGGCGACCGGCACGATCAACCGGTAAAGAGAAACGCCCGACGCCCGGAAAGCGATGACTTCGGAATCGTGCGACAACCGGGAAAAAGCCAGGATCGCGCCGAGCAAGGTCGCCATCGGAAAAATGATGATAATGATGGCGGGCAATTTAAAAGCAAAAAGCTGAAGCGCGACGATCAGCGGCATTCCCTTCAGAACAACCGCTCTGACCAGATCGAAAAGAATCATGGAGGCCGAGAGGATCGCGGTAAAAGCGCCGAGCCCAAAAAAGAACGGCTCGAATAATTCCTTGAAAATATAACGGTCGATGATTTTGATCATGGGCCCTACAGTTTAAACTCGTCGCCGAGGTATAATTTTTTCGCCTCGGGATTGGCCGCTACCGCTTTGGAATTGCCGGAAACGAGGACTTCTCCTTTGTGGACGATATAGGCCCGGTCGGTGATCGCCAGGGTCTCGCGGACATTATGGTCGGTGATCAGAATCCCGATCCCTTTTTGTTTCAGCTTGTTGATGATCTCTTGTAAGTCGGTGATCGTTTTCGGGTCGATCCCAGTAAACGGCTCGTCGAGGAGTAAGAACTGCGGATTGGTCGAAAGGGCCCGGGCAATTTCCGCCCGGCGCTGCTCGCCGCCGGAAAGAGAATAGGCTTTCTGTTTGCGCAGGTGAGTGATCCCCAGTTCGTCCAAGAGCTGGACCAAGCGGGGTTCATATTCTTTCTTCGGGATCTCCGGCATCAGCTCCCAGAGGATAAAGATATTTTCTTCCACGGTTAGCTTGCGGAAAATCGACTGCTCCTGGGGCAAATAGCCGATCCCCATCTTGGAGCGCTGGTGCATCGGGTAATAGGTGATGTCGTGATCGCCAAGAAAGACCCGCCCATCGTTGGGCCGGACCAGCCCGACAACCATGTAAAAAGTGGTCGTTTTCCCTGCGCCGTTCGGCCCGAGCAGACCGACAACCTCGCCCTGATTGACTTCGATCGAGATCTGGTTGACCGCGATTTTCGCGCCGTATTTTTTGACTAGTTTTTCGGTTTTGAGGTGCATCTGCCACTCCATTACAACCGCGACAATATCGTCGCGGTTTCCTATCTGGTAAAATGAATTAACTGTTCCAACTTTTGTCTGGCCGCTCCGGAAGCGAGCGACTCGGCCGCTTTTTTACAACCCTCTTTCAGGTCTTTGGCCAGACCGCCGACGTAAATCGCCGCCCCGGCATTCAAAAGGACAACGTCTCGTTTCGCCCCTTTTTCTTCGTTGTTCAGGAGCCTGATAGCGATCTCGGCATTGGCCGCCGGGTCGCCGCCCCGCAGTTCTTCGCTCCCAACCCGCAGTATACCAAAATCTTCCGGCTTAATATAATAAGTTTTAAGCTCCCCGGCGTTGAGTTCGGTCACTCTGGTCTTTTCGCAGATCGAGATCTCGTCCAGGCCGTCATTACCATAGACGACCAGGGCGCGTTTGACGCCAAGGTTTTTTAGGACCGCCGCCATGATCTCGGTCAGCTCCTCGTGAAATACTCCCAGGAGCTGGGCTTGGGCGTTCGCCGGATTAGAGAGCGGGCCAAGGATATTAAAAACGGTGCTGATGCCGATCTCTTTGCGGGTCGGCGCGGCAAACCGCATCGCTTTGTGGAAATTGGGGGCAAAAATAAAACCGATGCCGACCTGGTTCACGCATTCTTCAACTTTTTTCGGGTCGAGATCAACCTTAACGCCAAGCGCTTCCAGCAGATCGGCCGAACCGCAGCGGCTGGTGATCGAGCGATTGCCGTGCTTGGCGATCGCCACCCCGGCCCCGGCCGCGATCAGGGCGGAAATGGTTGAAATGTTAAAGGTCCCGGCATGGTCGCCGCCGGTCCCGCAGGTATCGACTAAATTATGGGCGTGAGGAAAAATCTTCAGAGAATGCTCTCTCATCTTTTCGGCGAAACCGGTGATCTCGTCAATACTTTCTTTTTTGGTGTGGAGAGCGGTGATAAAAGCGGCGATCTGGGACGGGGTCGCGTCGCCCCTCATTATAGTGTCCATCGCTACCCCCGCTTCTTCGCGGGTCAGGTTATGGCCGGCAACAACTTTTTTGATCGCGTCGATCATTAGTGACACCCGCAACCGGAGGAACAACTGCCGGTCCCGCAGCTGCCGCAGGAACTGCCGTTCCCGGTCGCTAAAGCCGGCGCGCTGAAGACCCGCTCGGCCAGCCCTTTGCAATCCGGACAACGCGGGATGGACGCGTCGTTCATCCCTTTCTGGACCTCGAATTTTTTCCCGCAATTACCGCATTTGTAATCATAAAAAGGCATGTTATAATTGTATCGTGAAACAGCTCACTTTTCAAGAAATTATCGAAAATCTCAATAAATATTGGGCCGACCAGGGTTGTGTTATCCGCCAGCCGTACGATCTGGAAAAAGGGGCCGCGACCATGTCCCCCGCCACTTTTTTCGGCGTCCTGGGACCAAAAGAGTGGAAAGTCGCTTACATTGACCCGGTCCGCCGCCCGACCGACGGCCGTTACGGCGAAAACCCCAATCGTCTTTTCCATTACTTCCAATACCAGGTGATCATGAAACCGTCACCGCTTAATATCCAGGACCTGTACCTCGATTCTTTACGGGCGATCGGGGTCGAACCGGCCAAACACGATGTCCGCTTCGTCGAAGACAACTGGGAATCGCCGACCCTCGGCGCCTGGGGGACCGGCTGGGAAGTCTGGGCGGAAGGGATGGAAGTCTCCCAGTTCACCTATTTTCAGGAATGCGGCGGCTTCCCCTGCAAACCGGTCGCCAGCGAGATCACTTACGGGCTGGAACGGCTCGCCATGTTCATCCAAAAAGTGAACAGCGTTTACGACATCAAATGGAACGACACGGTTAAATACGGCGACATTTACCTCCCCCAGGAGAAACAGCAATCAAAATACAACTTCGAGGTCGCCAATATCGATGGTCTTCTGCAGTTGTTCCAGCTTTACGAAAAAGAAGCCTGGGCGATGATCGACCAGAAACTCTACATCCCGGCTTATGATTACGTCTTGAAATGTTCCCACGCCTTCAACCTGCTCGACGCCCGGGGAGCGATCTCGGTCAGCGAGCGAATGGGTTATATCCTGAAGATCAGGAAGATGGCGCGCAACTGCGCGAGGTTATATGTCGAAAAAGCTTAACTTACTGCTGGAGCTTGGTTGCGAAGAGGTCCCGGCCCGTTTCATGCCGGGCTTTTTGAGCGACCTGAAAACCAAAGCGGAAGAAAAACTCCGCCGGGAACGCCTCGCCTTCGGCCAGGTCATAACCCTCGGCACCAATCGCCGCCTCGTCCTGTACGTTGAAGCGCTGGCCGACGGCCAGGCCGATCTCGCCGAAGAGGTCAAAGGCCCGCCCGCCGACATTGCTTTCGACCAGGCGGGAAACCCCAGGCCAGCCGCGACCGGGTTTGCCAAAAGCCAGGGGGTCGAACTTAAAGATATCGTCGTCAAACCGGTCGGCAACAAAAACTACCTGTTCGCCAAGATCGAAAAGAAAGGGGAAAAGACCGCCAAGATCCTCCCCGCCCTCCTCCCGGAAATAATTACCGGCCTTTACCAGCCGCTGGCCATGCGCTGGGGAGATCTCGATTTTAAATTTATCCGCCCGATCCATTGGATCGTCGCACTCTACGGCCCCAAGGTCATCAAGTTCGAACTGGCCGGGATAAAGTCTGGAAACAAAACTATTGGTCATCGTTATGTAGGGACAGGGCTTGTCCCTGTCCGCACCAAAGGACAACCCTGCCTACCGGCAGGCAAGGCACAAGGGTTGTCCCTACATTCTTATAAACAGCAGCTAGCCAAACTCGGCGTGGCCGTCGACCAAAACGAACGCCGGCTCAAGATCAAAAAAGAGGTCGAGCTGGCAGCCGCCGCCAGCAAGCTGGAAGTCCTTATCGATGAAGCGCTTCTGTCGGAAGTTAACTTCCTCGTCGAGGACCCGATCGCTTACGTCGGCTCTTTTGACCCCAAATTCCTGGAGGTCCCGCAGGAAGTCCTGATCACCTCCATGAAAAAGAACCAAAAATATTTCCCGCTCCTGGATAACACCGGAAAACTGGCCGCTAAATTCATCGTCGTCACCAACGGCTGTAAAAACAAAGGGGTGGTCGAAGGGAACCAGAAGGTCCTGACCGCCAGATTATCGGACGCCCGCTTCTTCTTTGAGGAAGACAAAAAGCTCCCCTTGAAGTTAAGGATCCCCGACCTGGCCGGCGTCGCCTTCTTCGAAAAGCTCGGCTCGATCGCCGACAAGACGGAACGGCTGGAAAAACTGGCTGAACATCTCGGCCGCCATCTGGGGTTGAGGCCGGAAGCGCTCGCCAAGGTCAAACGGATCGCCCAGCTCTGCAAGGCCGACCTGACGACCAAAATGGTCTACGAATTTCCCGAACTGCAGGGGACGATGGGCAAAGTTTACGCCCTGATCGACGGCGAAGACAAGGTCGTCGCCCAGGGGATCTTTGAACACTACCTCCCCCGGTTTGCCGACGATCAGCTGCCGGCGACCATGGAAGGAGCGGTGGTGGCGCTGGCCGACCGGCTCGATTCTTTGGTCGGTTATTTTAGCGTCGGCGCGATCCCGACCGGCTCCGAAGATCCCTACGGCCTGCGCCGGGCGGCGTTGGGAATCATCCGGATCCTGCTGGAAAACAAACTAAGCCTGGCGCTCGATGAAGCGATCGAACAGGGCTATAAGCTTTACGAAAAGATCTTCCAGGAATATTTATTTTCTCAAGGCGAGATCGGCTATCAGGATTTTCCTAAGATCAAGAAACAGCTCCTTGAATTCATTTTCTCCCGCCTCCGGCCGACCCTGATCGACCAGGGGATCCGCTACGACGTGGCCGACGCGGTCCTGGCCGACTGCACCGACATGAGCGGCTGCTCCGCGATCGCCCAGGCGGTCATGAAAGCGGCCGGCGAGCCATGGTTTCTCGATATCGTCCGCTCCGCCGACCGGATCAGCCGGATCGCCAAAGATTCAAAACGGGATACGGTCATCGCCGAAGACCTGGTGGAAAAAGAAGAAAAAGAGCTCCACGACCTTCATCTTAAGATCAACTGGGAAGCGGCGGAAGCGGTCCGCGACGGTAAATGGGGAGGCGCTTTGCTGGCTCTCGCCAAACTGACCCCGGCGGTCGATCTCTTTTTTGACCAGATCCTGGTCATGCACCAGGATGAACGGATCAAGAGCAACCGGCTGGCCCTGCTCAAGTCACTGGCCAATACCTATCACCTGGTCGCTGATTTCGGCAAGATCGTTGTCGACGGCGAAAAAAAATGACCCGCCGGTTGGCGTTTTTCCTGCTCGGCGCCATCCTCCTCACCCTGCCGGCTTCAGCCCGTTACATCAGCCTGCAAACGGAACTCCGCCCGGTCCTAAAAAAACAACAGCTTTTTATCTCCGTTTCCTCTATAAATAAGGGGGATGAAAGCGCTTATAACGTCTGGGGTGAATTACGCGTCTTGGGAAAACGCCTTCCCCTTTGGAAAGCGGCGGTGGTCGAACCATCGGCTAAATACGAAGCGACTATCACCCTCCCGCTCGATCAAACCGTCGGCCCGCTCCTCCTGACCATGCACTACCAGGATGCCAACCACTATCCTTTCTCCGCCCTCTCGGCCACTCTCCTCGAAAACGAAAATAATCCGCCGCCGCTCTGGGGGGCGGCCCGTCCGGTCGCCCTAGTTGCGGCCGGCGAAATAACGCTTGCCCTCAAAAACCAGTTCGACCAGCCGCTCGACGTTAACCTTGAGCTTTTTTTACCGGCGGAGCTCACCGCCGATTTCAAGCCGACGAAGTTGAAACTCGCGCCGAACGCCAACCGAGCCATCAAGATCAAACTGACCAATTTTTCCGCTTTGCCCGGCAGCAGCTACCAGCTTTTCGCGATCGCGCGGACGGCGGAACAAACGATCATCATCCCCGGCACGGTCCGCATCGAAGCCGGTAACGCGATCTTTGGTTTCGATCGTTTTTGGTTGATCATCATTCTGGTTGGATTGGGGGCGTTTTTTCTTGCGGCTCAAATTTACAAAAGATAAAATCGCGCAATTAATTGCGCGGTTAAACTTAATCGACCTGGCTACATTTTGCTTAATTTATATTTTCCTCCTGGCGTTCTTTGACCCCCGGCTTCTTTTTTCGGCCACAATCACCGCCGGCGGCGACACCGGTTCTCATTATTACGCCGCCGTCTATTTACGGGACTACCTCCTGCCTCACGGCAAGATCATGGGTTGGCTCCCGGGCAACTATGCCGGTTTCCCCCTTTTCTACCATTACTTCCCATTCCCTTTTCTGCTGATCGTCCTGCTTGGTTATCTCGTAACTCTGCCAATCGCTTTTAAGCTGGTCACCGTTCTGGGGACCTTTCTGTTGCCGCTGGCCGTCTATTATTTTTTTCGCCGGCTAAAATATCCTTTCCCAATCCCGGTCTGCGGCGCGATCCTGACGCTCCCCTTTCTTTTTATGGAAGCGAACAGCATGTGGGGAGCCAATATCCCCAGCACGCTGGCCGGGGAATTTTCTTACAGCTTGGGAATCTCGCTCCTTTTCTTTTTTTTCGGCTCGCTTTACTCCGGGATCGAAAACAACAAGCGAATGGTCGTCAATGGTTGTCTGATCGCCCTGATGGCCCTTTGCCACGGCTACGCGGTGATCTTCTCCGTTATCATCGGCAGCTACTTTCTCTGGGACCGGACTAGCTTCCGCCGCAACCTCTGGTATCTTTTCCGGGTTTTTGGCCTCGGCCTCCTGCTAAGCGCGTTCTGGCTGGTCCCGTTCTTCTTTACTTTGCCGTACGTGACCGAATACGTCACCGCCTGGCAGATCAAATCGCCGCTGGAGGTTGTCCCGCCGGTCTTGTGGCCGGGACTAGCCTTAAGTTTGGCCGCCCTATTTTTCAATCGCCGCGACCGGCGGACCGCTTATTTCGCCTATTGCTTCGGAATTGGCCTCGTTTTCTACTTTTTAGGCCCCCGGATCGGACTGCTCGACATCAGATTCATACCAGTGTTGCAAATTCTGTTCGCGACTTTTGGCGCGACTTTGTTGTTGCCGCTTAAAGAACGGCTCAAACAGCCGGAACTCCTCCCGGCGATCGTCCTTCTGGCGACGATCATTTTTACCAGCGCCAACGTTACATATATAAAGGGGTGGATCGGCTGGAACTACTCCGGTTTTGAAGGAAAAAAGAGCTGGCCGCTCTTCCAGCAGATCAACGCCTATCTTCGGCAGAGCGGCCCGGGGCGGGTCGCGTACGAACACTCCCTTCTGCACAACGACTTCGGGACCGAAAGGGCTTTTGAATCGCTCCCCTTTTTCGCCGGCCGGGAAACGCTGGAAGGGCTCTATATGCAATCGTCGGTCAGTTCTCCGTTCATCTTTTATCTGCAATCTTTATATTCAAAAAACTGTTCCGCCCCCTTTCCGCAATACACTTACGGCCGGCTGAACCTGGCCGCCGCCCTCCCCCGGTTAGAACTTTTCAACGTCGTGGAATACCTAGCCAGAAGCCCGGAGGCCAAAGCTCAAGCGGCCAAGCTCAAAGAGCTCCGGCTGGAAAAAACTTTCGGCGATTACAACCTTTACCGGATCACGACCAGTTCCGGCCGTTACGTCGTACCGCTCGATGAGCAACCGCTGGCGATCCGACCCCGCCGTTGGAAACAAGCCTTCTTTGAATGGTTTATCTCCAGCGGGATCAACGGTCCGCTCCTCGCCCGGACCGCCTCGCTCGAAGGGGCCGGTCATTACCAGCCGCTAAAAAAAGTTATGATCACCGAAAAGTTCGCCCCGGAAGAGATTGTTTTCACGACCAGCCATCCGGGTTACCCCCACCTAATCAAAGTTTCTTATCATCCCAACTGGCAGGTCACTGGAGCGAAAAAGATCTACCTCGTCTCCCCTTCGTTCATGCTGGTCTACCCCGAACGACCAGAAGTCAAATTAACCTTTCGCCCGGGCTGGCCGGAATGGCTGGGGCTCCTGCTGACCCTAACCGGTATTTTCGCCGCGATCTTTGGTATAATTGCCGGCAATGGCAGAAATGACACTCTCAGTCATCCTCCCGGTCAATAACGAGGAGCAGAACCTCCCCGAATTACTGCCGCGTTTGAACCAAACCCTATCCCAACTGACCGATAAATACGAGATCATTTTTGTTGACGATGGGAGTGAGGACCGCTCGCTGGAACTGATCAAGCAGTTCGCCGCTTTGGACCGGCGGATAAAAAGCCTCGCTCTTTCCCGCAATTTCGGCCAGATGGCCGCCCTGTCCGCCGGGCTCGACTGCGCCTCCGGACAGGCGGTAATCATGATGGACGCCGATCTCCAGCACCCGCCGGAACTTATCCCCAAATTAGTCGAAAAATGGCGGGCCGGAGCCGAGATCGTCAACACGATCCGCCAGGATAACGCCAAAACCGGCCTCGGCAAAAAACTTACCGCCCGCTTTTTTTACTGGCTGATGAGCCGGACCACCGGCCTTGAACTGCGGACCGGGGCAGCCGACTTCCGTCTGCTTGACCGCCGCGTCGTCGAACCACTCAAAGAACTTAAAGAACGGGCCCGTTTTCTCCGGGGGTTAGTCAACTGGGTCGGCTTCCGCCGGGAATTTGTCGGCTATCAGGCCGACCAGCGCTTCGCCGGTCAAAGTAAATATACTTTTCGACGGATGGCCGCTTTCGCCCTGGACGGGATCACTTCTTTTTCCGCCCTGCCGCTTCGGCTCGCGACTTATCTCGGCCTGTTTGTCGCCGCGGGCAGTTTCTTCTATCTCCTCTACACCATTTACATCCGCTTTTTCACCAGCCGGGCGATCGAAGGGTGGGCCTCGGTCCTGGGGACCCTCCTCTTCCTCGGCGGGATCCAACTGATCTTTCTCGGCGTGATCGGCGAATATCTCGGCCGGATCTACGACGAAAGCAAGCAGCGCCCTCTCTACATCATTAGGGAAAAGATCAACCTATGAAGGTCATTGTCGTCATGCCGGCTTATAACGCCGAAAAAACGCTGGCCAAGACTTTTCAGGATATTCCCCACGGGTCCGTCTCCGAGGTCCTGCTGGGAGACGACTGCTCGACCGATAAGACGATCGAGATCGCCAACCGCCTCGGGATCGTCGTCCTGAAAACGCCGCGCAATCTCGGCTACGGCGGCAACCAGAAAATGCTTTACCGCGAGGCAATGGCCCGGGGAGCGGACGTCGTGATCATGCTCCATCCCGACTGGCAATACGACGCCGCCAAGATCCCGGCCATGGCCGCGCCGCTCTTGCGGGGAGAAAAAGAGATGATGATGGGTTCCCGCCTCCTGGATGGGAAAGACGGGACCCTGGCCGGCGGCATGCCTCTTTATAAGTACGTTTCCAACCGCTTTCTTTCTTTCGTCGAGGAACTGACCTTTCACCTCAAATTATCGGAATATCACTCCGGCTTTCGGGCCTTCAGCCGAAAGATCATTGAAACCCTCCCGCTGGAAAAATATTCCAACGATTTCGTTTTTGACACTGAAATCATCGCCGGGGTCGCCGCGCTCGGTTTGCGCGCGGGGGAGATCGCCGTCCCCTGCCGTTACTTTCCGGAAGCCTCCGAGATCAATTTTCAAAGAAGCCTGGTCTACGGTTTGGCCACCCTTTGGGTCTGTCTGAAATACCGGCTTTTTCCCGGCTTGTATCTGAAAAATCGAAGTGCTAAAATCTAGGCCAATGAAACCACAGCGCCCAGCGCGCGGCCTGTCGATGAAGCAGGGGTTTACGGCGATTGAAATGCTGATGGCAATGGTGGTCATCGGCTTTCTCGCGGCCTATGCTTTTCTTTCCCTCAATCCCTATCCCGGGATCAAACTTGAAGCGGCGGTCAAGAAAGTCGCCGGCGACTTGAACTACACTCGAAACCTGGCGCTGATCATGACCGAATGGTACGGGATCACGTTCGAAGCCGATCCGAACAACACCTACACCGTCTACAAAACCGATGGGGCGATTGATGCGACGATCACCGATCCGTCCGGCGGACTTTTCGCCGTCAATATCAACCAAGACTTTAATGGGGTCATCATCAGCGGGATCAACATCGCCGGAGGGAAAAAACTGGAATTCAATCCGCTCGGCGCCCCCTATATCGATAAAAACGGCGCGGCAGTCTCCGCCGAGGCGATCATCACCCTTAGCTTTCAGGGAGCGACGAAAACGATCCGGATCACCCCCAACACCGGGAGGATATTCACCCAATGAAGCGCGGTTTTACTCTGGTCGAATTGATCCTCTCGATCTCCCTGCTGGCGATCGTCATGTACTCGCTGATCTCGATCTACATCACGACCGGGCTGAAAGGTTCCAGCATCGAGATCTATGTTGTCGCTCAAACTCTGGCGGAAGGGAAAATGGAAGAGTGCCTGATCCGGTCGTTCGATCTGCTGATCGACCAGGCCCAAACGAATTACAGCGGCGATTTGAGCCAATATAGTTCCCAGATCACGATCACTTATGTCGCCTCCAGCGATTTGAACTCGAACGTCGCCGGACCGACCGATTACAAACGGGTCGCGGTCTTCATCCGTCATCCCAAGCTTGGCGATCCGGTGGAGTTCGATTCGATCAGGAGCAACTACTGATGAGAAAAGGGTTCACGCTCATTGAAAATATCATGGTAATCCTGCTGATCGGCATCCTTTTCGCCGGGGTTGCCGTCTATATTCAGGAAAGCATCGATTCCTGGGTCTTTATGAGCGAACAGAAAGAACTTTTGCTCGACGCCCGAAGCGCGATGGCCAGAATGACCAGGGAACTAAAAACGACCAACCGGAACGTCAACCTGACCGTCCATACTTCGACCGAGGTGACGTTCCGCAACATCCAGAACAACAGCATCACCTTCCGGCAGGACGGCTCCGCTTTAAAAAGAAACACCGAGATCCTGGCCGAAAATCTTTTAATTCCCCGCGGGCTTAATTTCCGTTATTTTGACGACGCCGGAAGTGAAACCAGCGGCAGCAATATGATCGAGTCGATTCGGATTCGCCTGACGATCGTCAGCGGCCAAAATAAGTTCGTGATCGAATCAAGCGTCGGGCTAAGGATAAAACAATTATGAAACGGAAAGGCGTGACCCTGATCGCGGTAATGTTCATTATCCTGGCCTTGACGATTTTTGTCGTCTCGCTCACTTCACTCTTCTTTGCCGGAAGCAACCTCGCGGTCCGCGGCTATTTTTCGCTGAAAACTTTTTTCATCGCCTGCGCGGGGCAGGAATATTATTTAAATCAACTTAGCCAAGATACCGATTGGACGACTCCCCCCCTGGCCGCGACCAGGGCGTTCAACGGCGGTTTTTTCCGGATCGCCATAACTGACGCGGCCAACAACCAGATTACCGTCACGGTCACCGGGGTCCTGACCGTCGAAGGGGTCTCTTATTCCCGGGTAATTCGCTCCGCTCTGAACCGTTCGGTCGGGGGATTCATTAATTATCCGCTCTACTTCGCCGGTTCACCCTCCGGCGACGGCACCACCAATATCGGCAACAACGTAATCATTAACGGCGACATTTTCTTCAACGCCAACGTCAGCCTCGGCGCCAACACCACCGTCAACGGCGATCTCTCTTCCAGCGGCAGCATCACCGGTTCGACAACTGAAGTTAACGGCACGGTCACCCCGAACACTCCGACCCCGGAAGGCTTTCCCCAGCTCGACACGACTTATTACGACATGGAAATTGCCACCGCCGAAAGCCAGACGCCGCAAAACCGGACCCTTTCGGGAACGATCTCGGGGACTTACTATGTTCACGGGAATTTAACGATCGGCAACAACGCGACCGTCAACGCCAACGCCAAACTCGTCGCCACCGGCTGGATCAACATTCAAAACAATGTCAAAATCAAGGACTATGTCGTGATAATTGGCGGGGGGGAAGTGACCATTGCAAACAATGTTGATATCGGCGAACAATGCGTGTTTTACTCCTCGATCGGTTTCACCATCAACAACAACCTTGAGGCCGGGACCGTCACGGTCGGCGGCGGCAGCGTCTTTTTGACCCCCGGGTTCGTCAATATCAACAACAACTGCGAGATCAACGGCTTTATCTATGCCGGCGGGGCGGTCAATATCAACAACAACGTTGAGTTTAACGGCAACATCGTCGGCGGCTTCCTAAACAGCCTGGGGAGCAACTGCACCATCACCCTCAACACGACGCTGGTCGACTATGACGCGATCATCGGTTTGGAAGGAGAAACCGGCGGCCATATCGACGTGACCAACTGGCTGGAAGTCTATTAAACCCGAATTGACAATCGCCCCTGTTCCGATATAATTAATCCAAATGCCATGGAACAGAGCAGCCTTAGGGATTGACCTCCGGGTCAGCTCGGTCAAGGTCGTTGAGATCGAGCCGAAAGATTCGGGCTTCGCCATAAAAAATTGGGGAGTAACCGAGGTCCCCATCCAACTGCTCGACAAGCATCCCCAACTGGAAGACGCCAAGGCCGACGCCCTCCGGAAATTAATCCACACTCACAATATTAAGACCAAGGAAGCGTTTGTCGTCACGGGCGGCGACAATTCTTACATCAAGCTCCTCCCCCTGGCCGGCATCTCCGAATCGGAACTAGTGGAAGCGATCAAATGGAAGTTCGCCCAAGACCTCCCCTTCCCGATCGAGGAAGCGCTGGTCGATTATTATTCGCTCCCCAAAGAATACTATGTCGCCGCCTGCATCAATCATAAGCATTATCTCGATATCCAGCGGATCGTCAACAAAGCGGGACTGGTTCTCTCCGGCATTACCGTCCTGCCGATCGCTCTGCAGGAACTTTATCAGGAAGAATTGAAAAAGGACCCGGACAAGCTGGTGGCGATAATTTATCTCGGCAAACGGAGCACCAACATCAGTATTTTCCGTAAAGGGCGATTCGAATTCAACCGCGAATTAACGGTTGGCGGCGATGCCATCACGCTCGCCATGTCCGGCATCCTGGTTTCTCCGGAAGGCAAAGTCGAGATCTCTCCGGAAGAAGCGGAAAAGATCAAATTGGAACACGGGGTCCCTCTGACCGCCGAAAATTATCCCAAAGTCAGGGATATTCCGATCACCCAGCTCCAGGCGATGGTCAGGCCGGCCCTGGAAAAAGTCCTCGGCGAAATTTCCCGGACCCTGGAATACTACAAAGGACAAAGCGGCGAAGCCAGCGTCGACAAGATCATCCTGACCGGCGGCAGTTCCCTGACCGTTAATCTGCGCGAGTTCCTGCAAACCGGCCTGGGGATCCCGGTCGAAACCCCGAAATTTAAAACCGATTTCAATCCCCGGCTTTCGGCCGCCATCGGCGCGGCCCGCAACGGCAAAGACAAGATCAATCTGCTGCCGGAAGAGGTCAAGAACCGCTGGAAACTGATTACCACCAAGCTGCTCCAGCCAACGGTGCTGGTTCCCGCCTTTATCGGCGTACTGGCGGCGGTCTATTTTTTATTTTGGTCGCAGGCCTACATGCTGCGGCAAGAGATCAATGCGATCAACAGCAAGCTCAATCTCTACAAACCCCGGCTCGCTCAATTCGATTTGATCGAGCGGGCCTCGGCTGAAGAAGAGAAACAACGCCTGATGATGACTTCCTTCAAAGAAAAACGGACCCAGATCCCCAAGGTTTTCGAGGAGCTTAGCCGGCTGATCCCGACCAGCGTCACGGTCAACAGCATCAACCTGACGATCGGCACCGTCCATCTCTGGGGAACGGCCTTCAAACAGAACGATTCGGCGGAAAACATCCTTTCCCGCTTCGTCCTCTCCCTTTCATCCTCGCCGCTTTTCGGCGACGTCCAGCTCGTCCAGGCGATCAAAAATTACGATTACAATGTTGAAGCGTTCAACTTCGAGATCGTCGGGATCATAAAGGAGCGTTAATGTTCTCACTAAAACTATCAACCAGAGAAAGGAACCTGCTGGTCTCCGCCCTGATCGTGCTGCTGGTCTATCTCTTTGACAGTTTCTTCTTCCGCCCGATCCTGACGGAGGTCAATTCGTCCAAAGACAAAGCCCGCACGCTAAGGCTGGAACTGCGGGTCGCCGAAGGGAAGATCAGGATCTTGGAAACCCTCCAGAAAAAGATCGGCATCTTGCACGACGAAACCGCGACTTCAAGGCAGGCACGAGCCCTGGAAGCGCTGGGAAACATCTCCCTGGCCACCACCAAATCCAAGCTCAATCTGATCACCGTCCGACCGGTCGTGGAAGCGGCCAAAGGAAGCTTGAAATTCGGCCTGGCCTGTACCGGGAAATATAAGAACTTGTATGACTTCATGGTTTTTCTCAACGAGTTGCCGATGTTGGTCATTATTGACAATTTAGACTGCACTTCCGACGGCACCAAAGACCCGGTCCTGGACATAAAAATGACCCTGACCGCTTATTATTAAAAAGGGAAAAGCTATGAGAACGGTAATATTAATTGTCGCTATGATCGCGTCGCTGGGATACGCGGCCTTAACGTATTGGCCGATATTTTTCCCAACCACTAATTTCGTCCCGCAGACCGGGTTTGAAGCCGCGGAGCAAGCGCCCCTAAAACCGGCCAACGCTCCGGCCGCCCCGACGGCGGAGACGAAAGCGCCGCTCGTCTTGCCGCCGCCGCCGGATATTAAACTGGTCGATCCTTTCGCTTTGCGGATCAACGTCCGGCGACCCGGCGACGAACCGGCGAAACCCGCCACCCCCACCGCTCCGGCCGGCGAGGAAAAACCGCTGATCCCCAAACTGGAAGGGATCTGGTGGGATGTCGATATGAAAGTCGCCTTCATCTCGGGACAAGCGGTCCCGGTCGGCGGCACGATCATGGGCTGGCAAGTCGTGGCCATCGCCAAAGACCATGTCACGATCAGAAAAGGCTCTTCGACCAAAGTCTTAAAAATGGAGGAAAAATAAATGAAAAATAAAATTAGGGCCGGGTTCATTCTGATTATTGGTTTGCTGCTGGTTTCCTCCGTCACCGCCGCACCCAAAGAGATGGAAAACATCACCATTTCCAAGGGAAAGGTCTTTCTCAACCTGAAAGACGCGGACGTCAAATCGGTCCTGCAGATCTTCGCCAAGGCGACCAAAGTCAACATCGTCGCCGCCGATGACGTCACCGGAAAAGTAACCGTCACTTTCTCCGGCATCGAGCCGAAAGAAGGCCTGGAAGCGGTCCTGCGGACCAAGGGGCTCGATTGGTTCGAAGAGTCGGGCACGATCTTTGTTTCGACCAAGAAGATCATGCGGACCTATTACCTCGGCAACGCCAAGCCGAGCGATCTGTCCGCCACCCTGACCGCCATTTTGCCGGCCGGCAGCACCGTGACCGCCGACGATTCTTACAACGCGCTGGTCATTCAAACCAGCTCCGACTACCTGCCTCGTATTGAACGACTGATCAAGGAACTGGACATCCCGCCGATCCAGGTGATGGTGGAGGCCCAGATCATCGAGATCCGCGTCAACTCCGGCGGCTCCCTCGGACTCGATGTTAAATATACCAAAGCCAATAACGCCAACGACGTCGTGCAAACGAAGAACCTGGCTGGCCGGCCGACCGATAACCCGGCGCAAGGGCTCTACGGCCAGGTCTTCAAGGCTTACACCGACGTTAATGTCGAGGGCTATCTTTCCGCCCTGGCCACCGGCACCAACTACAATGTCGTCGCCAGCCCCAAGATCACGACCATGAACAATAAAGAAGCGACGATCCTGATCGGCGCAAAGTACGGTTATAAAACCTCGGTCATTTCCGACACCACCACCACCCAGGTCGTTAATTTTCTGTCGGTCGGAACCTCGCTGGTCATGACGCCGAACGTCTCTAAAAACGGACTGATCAGAATGAAGGTCGCGCCGAAAGTCAGTGAAGGCTCGGTCGTCGGCGACCTGCCGCAGGAAAACACGACCGAAACCAAAAATGAAGTCGTGGTCCGCGACGGACAAACATTCGTTATCGGCGGTTTGATCAAGGAAAAAGACGTTCAAACCGATTTCGGGATCCCTTATTTAATGGACATCCCGCTGCTCGGCTCTTTATTCCGAAAGACCGTGACCAGCAAGGAAAAAAGCGAACTGCTGGTTTTTGTGACCCCGCATATCGTCACGCCGGAATTTATTGAGTCGATGAACAAGCCGAAAGAAGAGCTCGAAAAGAAAAGCGCCGGCCAGAAAGCGAGATTGATCCACTAATCATTCAGCGGTCGCGGCCCTGGTCATCAGCTCGGTGATCGCCGTATAAGGGGTCTTCCCCTGATAGAGGACATCATAAACCTGCTGGGCGATCGGCAGTTCGATCCGATACTGTTTGGCCAAAGCCAAAGCCGCGATGACGGTTGGGACCCCTTCGGCGACTTCTTTCATCCCCGCCATGATCGTGTTCAGGCTCTGGCCTTCAGCTAATTTCTCGCCGACCGAATGATTGCGGGATAAGCGGCTGGAACAGGTCGTGATCAGGTCCCCCATGCCGGTCAGCCCGGCAAAGGTCTCCCGGCTTCCCCCCATGGCGACGCCTAAGCGGGTGATCTCGGCGATCCCGCGGATCAGCATCGCCGCTTTGGCATTATCCCCCAGTTGCAACCCGTCGGCGATCCCGGCCGCGATCGCGACCACGTTCTTTAACGCGCCGCCCAATTGGGCGCCGATCACGTCATCGTTGGTATAGACCCGGAACCGCTTGGAAATCAGCGCTTGTTGCACGGCCAAAATTTTATTTTTGTCGCTGCCGGCCACGACCGCCGCCGCCGGCAACCCTTTGGCGATCTCTTTAGACAAGTTGGGACCGGATAGAACGCAAACCTGGTTTAGCCCCAGCTCCTGCTCAATGATTTCAGCCGGCAGTTTAAGGGTTTTTTCTTCTATCCCTTTGCCGGCCGAAACCACGATGGCGGTCGGGGAAAGCAACCCTTTGGCTCGGGCGGCAACGCGCCGCAGAAATTGGGTCGGGACGACAAAAATACAAAGTTCGGCGTTTTTCAGACAAGTTAGGTCAGTCGAAGCCTCAATTGAGGCGGGGAGCTGATAGCCGGGAAGAAATTGGCGATTCTCATGGAATTCATTGATCGAATTAACGACTTCAGGTTCATGCGCCCAGATAGTGACCGGGATCTTGTTCTCCGCCAGAAGGAGCGCGATCGTCGTTCCCCAGCCGCCGGCGCCAACAATAACTGCTCGCATTATTTGCTCCCCAAGCGGAGTTCAGTCCCGCTCCGCAACCGTTTTATGTTCGGTACATGTCGGACAAAGATAAAGACCGCGACAAGCAGAGTCATTAATAGATACGGGATAGGTTTCTGCCAATAATACATTAACGCCGCTACCAACCAGGGGGTTAAAATAGAAGCGACGGAAACATAACGGGTCAAGGCAATGATCGCCAAAGCGAAGATAAGGGCAAGAGCAAAGATCTCCGGAGCGATCCCGGCCAACACTCCCAATCCGGTCGCCGCTCCCTTCCCCCCCCTAAAACCAAGAAAAATGGGATAGGTATGGCCAATAATGACCGCCAACCCCAGGCTCAAAACAAAAATGGGGTCGCCACCGACCAAGAAGGCAAGATAGACCGCCAGCCACCCCTTAAGAAAATCCAACAGGAAGGCTAAAGCGCCCGGCCATGGCCCGACTGAACGCAGGACATTGGTCGCGCCGACATTCCCCGATCCGACCTGGCGCAGATCGACCCGCCACAGCCTGGCGATCAGGTAGCTAAAGGGGATCGAACCAAGCAGGTAACAAAGCGGAATCAGGAGAAAACTCATGTTTCAATTCTACTTTACTTGAAATTGACCGTCAAGCTTGGTATAATTTCATTTCCGTTATGTCATTATCTATTACTGAAGTCAGAGCCGGCGCGACCGTTGAAATAGACGGCAAGATCTACAAATGTCTGGAATACAACCACATCAAGTGGGCCCAGCAGGCGAGAGTGCGCGCCAAATTCAAGGACCTTAGGACCGGTTCGATCATCGAACGGACCTTTAACGTTGATGACAAGGTTGAACGGGCCCGGATTGAATACCAACCGATGCAATTTCTCTACTCCGACACCGAAGGCTTTCATTTCATGAACCAGGCGACCTTCGAACAGATTTGCGTCCCGGCTTCTAAAGTCGGCGACCAAAGCAAATACCTGAAAGAAGGCTTTGTCTGCAACGTTTCATTTTATGGCGATGAGGTCCTCGATATCGACCTGCCGGCGACCGTTGAATTAAAAGTCGAGGAAACCTCCCCCGGTTTCAAAGGTGATACAGTCTCCGGCGGCAAGCCGGCAACTCTGGAGACCGGCGCGGTCATTCAGGTCCCGTTCTTTATCAACATCGGCGAGATCCTGAAAGTCGATACCCGTGAAGGGAAATATCTCGGGAGGTCACAACAATGATTGATTGGGACGTTTTAAAAAAATTGATCCAACTGGTCAAAGATGAAGACATTAGCGGCTTATCCGTCGAGGAAAAAGGGGTCAAGTATGACGTTCGCCGCGAAGGCGGACGAGTCATTGCCTCCCCGGCGCCTATTGCCCACGCCATTCCCCAAGCCCCAGCCCAGATCGCGCCAATCCACGCCCCAACCGCCACCGAAGAAGAAGGCTTGATCGCCATTACTTCACCAATGGTCGGCACTTTTTACCGGACTCCCTCGCCTGAATCACCCGCCTTCGTTGAAGTTGGCGACAGCGTCCAACCAGGAAAAGTGGTCTGTATTATTGAAGCAATGAAACTTTTCAACGAGATCGAAGCCGAAGTCAGCGGCAAGATCGTAAAAGTTCTGGTTGAAAGCGGAAAACCGGTTGAGTATGGGCAGAAGCTGTTCTTAATAAAGAAAGCATGATCCCCCTTTTCCTATCTCTTAGACCGAACCAATGGACCAAGAATTTCTTTGTTTTCGCCGGCTTGATCTTCTCCCTGGAGTTCTTCCAGATCACCGCTTTATTTAAAGCCTTTGACGCTTTCCTCATTTTTTGCGCTATTTCCAGCGCCATGTACCTGATCAACGACCTCAAAGATTTGGCCGCCGACCAAAAACACCCAATTAAAAAGAACCGGCCGATCGCCAGCGGCCAAGTTCCGATCCTCCTGGCCTTCTATTTTGCCGCCCTCTTACTCTTGGTCTCAATCCCGCTCTCATTTTATTTTAGCACCCCATTCGGCTGGGTGGTTATTGCTTATGTTCTGCTAATGCTCTGCTACTCATTTTTTCTTAAGAATATGGTAATTTTAGACGTTTTCTCGATCGCCGCCGGGTTTGTTCTCCGGGCGATCGCCGGGGTTGTGGTAATCAATGTTGTCCTCTCTCCCTGGCTGGTCATCTGCACCATTCTGCTCGCTCTTTTTATCGCTTTAGGCAAACGACGGCATGAGCTTATGACCATTGACCTGGCGACCGAACACCGAAAGATCCTGGAAGAGTACAGCCCCCGCCTGTTGGACCAACTGATCTCGGCCGTTGCCGGCTCGACCGTGATCGCTTACGCCCTCTACACCCTGTGGCCGGAAACGATCGCCAAATTCGGCACCACCAGCCTGGTTTACAGCGTTCCTTTTGTGCTGTATGGGATATTCCGCTATCTGTATTTGATCTATAAAAAAGAAGAAGGGGGACAACCGGAAAAAACCCTGCTTTCCGACTGGCCGCTTTTGATCGACATCCTCCTCTGGATAGTCGCTTTGATGATTATTATCTACTGGCGACTCTAACTACCAAAAGATCAGCCGGAGCGAGATGGCCAAGAACATAATGCCGAATAGCTTGCGCAGCAGGTCGGGCGAGATCAAGTTCGCGTAATAGGCGCCGATCAAACCGCCGAAGACAAAACCGACGCAAAGAAGCATCGCCCAGGAGAAATTAACCTGTCCGTGCTTCCAGTAATGCCAGACCGCCAACAAACCGATCGGCGGGATCATCATCGCGAGAGTCGTCCCCTGCGCCAGGTGCTGACTGACCCCAAAACCAAGGACCAGGACCGGCACGACGATCGTCGCCCCGCCGATCCCAAAAAGTCCGCTGAAAATCCCGGCCAAAAGGCCGGTCAGGAGAAGTCCCCAGATCATTTTAAGCTTTCCCTCACGAACTGGCTGACCAATTTGCCGTCAATGCTCGGAAACTTGGCGGTAATCTCTTTCATGACTTTCCCCATATCTTTGATCGACGCCGCCCCAAGCTCGGCGATCGTTTCCTGGACCACTGCTTTGACCTCTTCGGCCGAGAGCTCTTGCGGCAGATACTCCTGAACAATGGTCAGTTCTTTGGCCGAACTACCCGCTTCAGTCGGCCGGTTAAGTTTTTTGAACTCTTCGATCGACTCTTTCAGCTCTTTGCCGTATTTATTCAGGATCTTGATGACTTCCGCGTCGGGGATCTCGCCGCGAGCATTGACATAAAGAACTTTACTTTTCATCATCCGGAGGACCGCCAGCCGGAATTCGTCCTTATTCTTCATCGCTTTCATCAAATCGCCATTAATTTTCTTTAATAATTCGCTTTGTTCCACGATTAGCCTCCCTGTTTGCCGTTCTGGCCCCAATTTTCTTTCGGAATCTCATCGATCACGACGATAACCGCCTCCGGCGGACACTTGGTAACGTCGCAAACCGTTTTAGTCACTTCCTGGATCAGTTTGGCTTTGGTCTCCTTGTCGCGGCCGGCCCACATCTCAACTCTAACGATCGGCATAATTATCCCCTCCTGGCGATTATTATAGCAATAATAACGACACAAGTTAATCAACCTAGGCTAAACGCCTCGGTTAACGATTAAACAAATGATACTCGTTATTTTGGAAGCCTGAGACCTGCCTACCGGCAGGCAGGCAATATCGTCTCGGCTTCCAATTAACCGCGCAATTAATTGCGCGGTTAAATTAAGCCAGGAAACCGCGGCGATATTGCCGCAGGTTTCCATGGATTCTAGATTTTTAGCAGTCAAACTATTTATAACCGCGACTGAACGTCGCGGTTGTCTTGCTATGTTATAATTCACCTAATGTCGAGATATTTCATTCTAGTAGTTCTATTTTGTCAGGTTTTTGCTCTGTCTGTCCGCGCCGACCTAACGCCGGACAAAGAACAAGCCCTCTATGACCGCTTCGTCAAACTCACGACCCCTTACGGGCAAAAAGTCGGGCTCGCCTTCATCGACCTTGGGACCGGCAAAGAACTGACGATCAACGGATCCCGGGAGTTCCCAACCGCCTCGGTCGGCAAGGTCCCAGTCATGGCGGCCGCTTACGCTTTGGCGGAGAATAGTCTGTTAAATCTTGACACCAAGGTCTGTTACCGACCGCAAGACCGACTGGGCGGATCCGGTATTTTACAGTGGACCCCGTGCGGGCGCTATTATTCTCTCCGTCGGTTGATCTCTTTGATGATCATGCACTCCGACAACACCGCAACCAAGATCGTCGTCGATAATCTGGGGCTCGACGCGATCAATGGCTATCTGCAAGCCCAGGGATTAAGCGAGATTGTTATTGCCGATCCCACCATGCTGCGGGAGCCGCCGCTCCCCAGGCGGAACCTGACTACACCATTGGCCATGGCCCACCTGGTCGCCAGGATCGAGCAACGGCAAGGGTTCAGCGAGAGCTCGGTCACGGAGATGCTCAAGTTCATGCGGAACCAAAAATACCGCTGGGGACTCTGGCGCGGCGTCCCGTCGGGAACCCCGATCGCCGATAAGACCGGGAATCTCACCGGAATATTAAATGATATTGGCGTGGTCTACACTCCAGCCGGTAATTATATCCTGGGGATCTTCACCAGTAATTTTAGCCAGAAGAAAAACGCCCGAAAACTAATCAACTCCCTCTCTCAAGCCGCCTATGAAGAGTACACCGGGAAAAAAGTCATCTTTCCAAAGCCGGTTATTAAGAAAAAACTAAAAAAACGTCGGCGGGTCAAACGAATTAAAAAGAAGGTTTATCGTAAGGTCGTCAAAAAACGGCTTTATAAAGCGGCAATAACCGCGTCGGCCATCTGTGAAGTTCCAACCGCTGACGGGTCGTTCCGGTCGTCCTTGAGGTCGTAAGTCACGTTCTTCTTCCCGGCAATCACTTTGGCTACCGCCGCGTCCAAGCGATTGGCCGCTTCTGTTTCACCAAGATAATTAAGCATTAAAACAGCGGACAGGATCATCGCCGTCGGATTAACTTTGTTTTGCCCCGCGTATTTAGGAGCCGAACCGTGGATCGCTTCAAACACCGCGATGTCTTCTCCCAGATTAGCCCCCGGAGCGAGCCCCAAACCGCCGATCAGGCCGGCGCAAAGGTCGGAAAGGATATCGCCGTAAAGGTTAGGCAAACATAACACGTCGTAAAGCTCCGGTTTTTGCACCAACTGCATGCACATATTGTCGATCAGCCGTTCTTCATATTCGATACCGGGATATTCCTTGGCAACTTCTTGGGCCGCCTTAAAGAAGAGCCCGTCGGTAAACTTCATAATGTTAGCCTTGGAAATGGCGGTCACTTTTTTACGGCCGTGTTTAACGGCGTACTCAAACGCGAATTTAACGATCCGTTTTGAGCCGAAGACCGAGATCGGCTTGATGGAAATGCCGGAATCCGGCCGGATCTTCTTTTTAGAGAGCTTTTCGATCTCGGAAATTAACGTTTTGGTCTCCGGCTTCCCTTCTTCAAACTCAATTCCGGCGTAAAGATCTTCCGTGTTTTCCCGGACAATGACCAGATCGATGTCCTCGTAACGCGACCTGACCCCTTTATATGACCTGGTCGGCCGCAGGCAGGCGTAAAGATCGAGTTCTTTACGGATCGCGACGTTAACGGAGCGGAAGCCGGTCCCGATGGGGGTCGTCAGCGGCCCCTTCAAAGCGATCTTATTCTTCCGGATCGAAGCGAGCGTAGAATCAGGAAGCGGCGTCCCATACTTCGCGATGACATCCGCTCCCGCCTCGGCGATCTCCCAATCGATCTTAACGCCGGTCGCGTCAACGCAGCGCCGGGCCGCGGTTGAAACTTCTGGCCCGATCCCGTCACCTGGTATTAAAGTTATTTTGTAAACCATGTGAAATTACTTGCTCCTTTTATCGATAATATTATAGCAAAACGTAGCTTGGCGGTAAAGGAGACATGATAATGTCCATGCAAATAAAAAGAATCGCTTCATTCGGCTCATTTTTTAGACGGTACGCGGCTCCAGTCTCAATTGCTTTAGCGGCGGCAAGCTGTTCCCCCTCAACTATCTCCAGGCCAGATTATCAACTAAAGACATTTGTCTCGGGCAGCGGCGTCGTTTTATCCGGTTCGCTGTCGCAGGTTTTTCGGCAAATGAGGGAGCGGCCAGGGGACTTCTTTCAAGACGGGATTATCACTAATGCTGGAAATGATAATTTCCTAAAGGGAAGATTGGTCCAAGATGTTACAATTATCAACAATAATAGGAGCGTAACCTTTAAGCACGGGACTGAAATAGGGATTGCCGATGGCGAGCTTATTCAAGGGACCTTGGGCCAGGACCTGTCGTTGACGATCGTCGGCAATACTTTTACTATAAAAGCCGGGGTTAACGTGACATGGCACATCAATAACGGAATTTCAGGCGGATACACCTTGCCTGAGGATACGGAATTCATATTAAACAACCACCAAGTAGCTTTTAAAAGAGGGACAGAATTCACTTTTAGTGATTCTAGCTTTCTCGGGACATTAGTTCGCGACACAGAACTTTTAATCGACGATCAGAGCGTGCTTTTTAAGGGCGGAACATATTTACGAGTAGCCGTTAGTAGCGCTGATAATAATTCTCGTTTTTTCGGGAGATTAGCTCGGGACACAGAACTTTTAATTGGCAATCAGAGCGTACTTTTTAAAGACGGAACATATTTAACGGTAACGTCTTCCGACTATCTCGGGACATTAGCGCGGGACACTGCTTTTCTTATAAACAACCAGCGCGTTTCATTTAGAAGCGGGCACTCTATTGGAATTTGGAATAATGGGGCTCCTAAATTGGGAACTCTTCTCTTGGCTCAACCTATTAATGAAGAAGGGGTCGCCTTAGGGCCAGGAGAAACCGTTTGTTACGATCCAGCCGGCAAATTAATAAATTGGCAGCGACTGCTTCCGGGCCAAGAATTGCTTGTCCCTTTACTTTGCACAGATCACGACCGGGGGCAAACCCAAGGCATCGTTATTAAAGAACTAATAATCCCAATGGCGGAAATATTTGCCTTAATTCCTGATTTTGCCAAGTCCCTCCCGGATCAGCCCGTTAAAGTGAGGCTGACCCTTCCACCCCATCATCGACCGATAACAACCACAATAAGCCTTCGAATCATCGCCCAGTCGCTTGCCAGACAAGCGGACTTGAAGATACCTCCCAACACAATTAAAATCACATTTGATAGAGTGGGGCTGCCGACTCAAGTACGTGTAATTGGCGATCTGAAAATAAACAATCAAATCACAATGTTAGGCGATGGCAACACGATCTTAAGCGTGCCATTAGATTTGATTCCAGCCATTATTCGTGGCGTAATATTTTCAAAGGCGACCGAATCATTATTAAAAGCAAACCCGGCCTACAAAAGACTTCCGGAATAACCAATCTTTTGGAACAATCTCGTCGCCTGGTATTAAGGTTATTTTGTAAACCATCTTTATTGATTAAGCTTTTTTTCGGTGATAAAATCAATCTTGCCTGCCCGGAAGGCAGGTCTTATGAAAAACCTCAAGAAAAAGAAGATCGCTGTCCTCTGCGGCGGGCGTTCCCGCGAACGGGAAGTCTCGCTCCGCTCCGGCAAACGGGTCTATGAATCGCTGAAAAGCCAAGGGTTCAACGTTATCAAAATTGATCTGACCGACAATTTAATCGCCGACCTCAAGAAAAAGAAGATCGACCTGGTTTATATCATCTTGCACGGCCAATACGGCGAAGACGGCGCGGTCCAAGGGCTGCTGGAAGTTGCCGGGATCCCTTATACCGGATCAAAAGTGCTCGCTTCGGCCTTGGCCATGAACAAATTGGCCGCCAAACGGATCTTTGACGCCGCCAACATCCCGACCCCGCGCTACCTGCCGATCGACCGGAACGCCGAACTCCAGGCCGAAGCCGACAAGATCCGCCGGATCTTCCCCTTTCCACTGGTCGTGAAACCAACTTCGGAGGGCTCAAGCTTTGGGGTCTCGATCCTCAAGTCCGGCGAAAAGCTGGAAAGCGTCCTGGAAAAAGGGCTTAAAGAATACAAAGAACTCTTCGTTGAAGAGTTTATTAAAGGGAAAGAGATCACCATCGGCGTGATCGGGACCGGAACCGACCTTCAGGCCCTGCCGATCCTGGAATTGGTCCCCAAAAACGAGTTCTATGATTTCGCGGCCAAATATACGACCGGCATGACCGAGTTTATTATCCCGGCCCGGCTCCCCGCTCCGCTCTATAAACGGGCGCAAGCTCTCGCCCTGGCCGCCCATCAAGCGCTCGGTTGTTACGGCGTCTCCCGGGTCGACATGATCGTTTCGCACGACCATATCCCCTATGTCACCGAGGTCAATTCCCTCCCCGGAATGACCGAGCATTCCGATCTGCCGGCGGAGGCGGCGAATGCCGGCATCTCTTTTGACCAGCTGGTAGTTAAAATCCTTGAAAGCGCGTTCTAAGAAAAAGCGAAATCGTTTCCGGTTAGTAGTGATGCTGTTTTCCATCGCCGTGCTGGCCGGCATTGGTTACTATTTTCTTTCCCTTTCGATCTGGAACATCCAGGAGATCGCCGTCGAAGGGACAAAAATGCTCAGCCCGCAGGAGCTCCGCGAGTACAGCGGTCTCCCCCTCGGCCAAAACCTTTTTTTCACCAGCTTCCGGCCCGCCCACAAAAAACTCGACCGAATCGGCGTCATTAAAAAGCACCGGATCCGTCGTCTGCCGCCAGCCACCGTCTTGATCGTGGTGGAAGAACGGCAACCGATCGCGATCCTGGTCATTAACAACCGCTTTACGATCGTCGACCGGGACGGCTTTATCCTCAATAACGTTCCGGCGCTCAATCTCCATCTTGATAACATTACCGACCTGCCGGTTATCTCCGGCCTGGGGACGAATGAACTGATCTCCAATGCCCAGATCTCACCTAAGCTGGCGCTCCTAATCAACGAAACTGTCGTGGAACTATCACAACTGCTCGGCTCGCGCCGGATCAACCTATCGATCGGCAGTTATCGGCGGATCAACATCATGCTCGACGACGTCCTGCGGATCGATCTCGGCCAGGACGAACGGATCAAGACCAAGATCGCCGTCGTCAAACGGCTTCTCCCCCGGATCACCGGCCGCTGGAATGAAGTTGAGTACATTGACGTTCGCTTCCCGGAAACACCGGTCATCAAGTTCAAATAATAAGTGCTCCCGTTGCAATTTTAGCGCCTTGTGTTAAAATTGCACCACATTCCCTGACAAGGAGATTATCAAAATGGGTGGCCAAGGTTTTGCGACGATCAAAGTCTTTGGGGTCGGAGGTGGCGGGACCAATGCCGTTAACCGGATGATCAGCAGCGGCGTGGTCGGAGTCGAATTCTGGGCCGCCAACACCGATCTGCAAGCTCTTAGCGTCTCCCTCGCCGACCACAAACTTCAGCTGGGCGCGAAACTGACCCGCGGTTTGGGTGCCGGCGCCAATCCCGAGATCGGACAAAAAGCGGCCGAAGAAAGCCGCGACGACGTCAAGCTTGCCCTGCAGGGAGCGGACATGGTCTTCTTAAGCGCCGGAATGGGTGGCGGGACAGGGACCGGAGCCTCTCCAATCATCGCCGAAGTCGCCAAAGAACTTGGCTGTTTGACCATCGGGGTCGTGACCCGGCCTTTCCGTTTCGAAGGGCCTGTTCGCAATTCCCAGGCCGAATCTGGAATCTCCCTGCTCAAGGAAAAAGTTGACGCCCTGATCGTTATTCCCAACGACAAACTCCTCCAGGTAGTGGAGAAAAAAGTCTCGATCATCGAAGCCTTCAAAGTCGCCGACGATGTCCTCCGCCAAGGGGTCAAGGGTATTTCCGACCTGATTACCGTCCCCGGCCTCATTAACCTCGACTTCGCCGACGTCCGGACGATCATGTTCGAGGCGGGTTCGGCCATGATGGGGATCGGCAATGGGACCGGCGAGAACCGGGCCGTTGAAGCGGCTGAAAAAGCGATCGCCTCCCCACTGCTGGAAGAAACGATCACCGGCGCCAAGGGAATTATTTTCAACGTCACCGGCGGGTCCGACCTGACCCTTTACGAGGTCAACGAAGCGGCCGAAGTTATTTATAACGCCGGCGATCCAGACGCCAACATCATTTTCGGCGCCACAATTGACGAGAAACTCCAAGGGGAGGTCATCGTAACCGTCATCGCCACCGGCTTCAAATCGGTCCAGAACCGGGAAAAAGAAAGCATGTCGTTCATTAGGCCGCGGACGACCCAGACGGCCCAACTGGCGAAACCATCGGCCGACAGCCATAAGGACGACATTGAATTGCCCCCTTTCATGCGCTAAATTATGGAGCTTTTTCTTTTTCCATTTTTAAAATCGCTGATCGCCCTCTTTATCATCACCGATTCGCCGGGGAATCTCCCCTTCTTTATGGGGTTGACCGAAGGGCTTAGCCTAAAAGAAAAGCGCTCGATCTTTGCCACCTCAATCATGACCGGTTTTATCACCCTGATCGCTTTTATGCTGGCCGGGAAAGCGGTCTTTGACCTGTTCGGCATCACCCTGGATGACTTCAGAATTGCGGGCGGAATTCTCCTCTTCTGGATCGCCATTGAAATAATGCTGCGTGGGAGGGTAAACTTCGAACATAAGGAAGACGTGGGGGTCGTGCCGCTCGGCTGCCCCCTGCTGGTCGGACCAGGGGCGATCACCGCTTCGCTGGTCATGCTGCAGACGTACGGCTACGCCATAACTTTAAGCGCGATTGGCGCCTGTTTTTTCCTGATCTGGCTGGTCTTGCATTTCGCCGACGACATTTACCGCTTCCTGGGAAAGAACGGCTCACTGATCCTGGCAAAAATCTCCGCCATCCTGATCGCCGCGATCGCCATCCAGTTCATCCGCGAAGGGTTGTTCGGGGTCTTCAGGCTTCACTAGAAATACGCTTTAAATTCCTGGTAATCGGCCGCCTTGGGCGAGATAAATAGAATTAAATTACGGTAATCCGGTTTATTTTTCAAACCACCAAGCAGTCCGGCATGACTGCCGCCATTAACCACCGCCTGCCAGGCTTCCACCGTCGAGTAGCCGGCCTCTTCGATCAAATAGCGGGCAATAACCGCTCCGGTCCGATCCGCTCCCCAACGGCAATGGATGTAGACCGGTTGCTTCATCAATTCTTTGATCTTCGCCCATTCCGCCGCGGTTGGGACTTTAGCGTTGTTCATTGGAACATGGAGACGCGTCAGCCCCGCTTGTTCCAACAGTCGGGCGTATCTTTTTTGGACCGCGCTGGAATTTTCCAAGTCGATGATATTTTCTACCCCTTCTTCTTTTAAAAACTTAAAAATCGCCGCGACTTGTTGATCGGTATTTTCAAATTTCCTGGGGTTCAAGGGATGACCGCCGGCCAAGATATGGCCATCGATCAAGCGGCAATTATAAGGGATAGGGCCTTGGCCGGTAACTTTAGCGGCTGGGAATTTTTGACAAATTGAGGTCTCGGCAAATACGACAGTACCACTAACTATGAGGATAACAAATGCGGCTAGGAAAAGAGCCGTTTTTCTCATAAAAATCAACTTTTTACCAGAATCTGGAACTAAATTGGGCAGACTTCAAATTGTTGATTTAATAATACCTTAAATATTCTAAAAACGCTACTGTTTCAGCAAGCTTAAATCAGGCGACCGGCTATCAGGGCTAGGCCAAAATTAGCGCCGCTCTCCGCGTATTTTCTGTCCGGGGTCAGGACAGAAACAGCGGCCTTGCCTTTTAAATCATGGTTGATCCGTTCGGCAACAATCTCCGCCGGCGGGCCACTAATATGGGAACCGACTAAGGCAACGTTATTGATTGAATAATCGTTCTCTCTCAGCTCTCTGACGTATTGAGCCGCGTATGCTCCTATCCTGGCGTAGACTTGCCGGGCAATTCCTTTTTGTGATTCATCCCCCTGGCCAAGCCATGCCGGCAGGCGTTTGGGCATGTCTTTGTCGGCCAGCTCCGGAAACATTCGCTCGACGCCAAGTGCCTTAGCGATATAAATTATCCCGGAAAAAGAAAGATATTTGCCCGCCCTTCCCCAGTAATAAGGGTCACCGGAGCTATCGCCCGGGTCAATAATCACCTTATTAAGCTCATTAAAACCTTCGACTGGCCAGCCCTGGCCGTCGGTCACTGAAGCGCAAAGCGTTGTTCCAAAGCGCAGGAGCAAAAGACTTCCCGCCTTCAGTAAGGCCCGGGCATAAAATGTCGCTTGGGCCGCGCCATCGTTTTCTATCACGCTTGGCACTGCGCCGAACATCGAAGACAAAACGTTTGGCATCATTCCCCACAGCATCATTTCGACTTCATCAAAATCACGGA
Organism: Candidatus Margulisiibacteriota bacterium; assembly: GCA_041661965.1. NCBI lineage: Bacteria > Bacillati > Candidatus Margulisiibacteriota > Candidatus Margulisiibacteriota bacterium. The sequence continues at coordinate 116,903 of JBAZTH010000001.1, read as the reverse complement.
CAACACCCAAGGGAATGTTAATGAATTGATGCGCCTTTGTCCGCGCGGCAACACTGACCCCCACTCCGTCAACCCGGCCAGGAAATTGGTCAGCCAGATATTTCGCGCTCCAAACCATCTGAGACAACGGGGCGGAAACATTGCCTCCTCCCGGCAGGTTGTAAGCGAGGTAGGTTGGTTCATCGATCAAGGGACTGACTATTTCCGGCAATTGCCCCTCGGCTAGTCGGACAATGCCGGCCCGAAACCTGGTTTGGCCGACATTCAGGGTCAGGATATGCGCTGGTTCGCGACCCAGTCTGGGTTCAAGCGCACGATCAGGCATTAAAGAAGGCTGGTAATTATGATATCGCCGCAGCATGTCCCCAACGGAAACCCGCCCATTGGTCTGCCCCTGATAATTCAGGTAGGAATTGATATTGTAGCTAAAAACTTGTTTTACTAGTTCAGCCAGAGCTGGCGGCTCAATCTCGTAATTCTTGCAGCCCGAAGTTACCAACCTGTTGTTGGTAATAACCGCAATATATCTGGCATATTCCTTCAGCATCGCTTCGTCCGCCTGGCCAGGGATAAAGAATTGTTCGATAGCAGATCGTCCGTCGCCTTGATCGAAGGCCAGCTTGACCTCCACCCTTGGCAAATTTTGTCGTTCCAACCCTTCAGATATCCTTCTGACCGTTCGACGCCAACCATTAATACTCCTGAACTGGAACCTCGCTATTCTTGACGCCAATTGGGATGGCCTGGCTGTTTGTTTAATGGTTGTCATAGTATCGTTTTCTTCCCGCAAGCATAAAATATTGTCGGTCAATGAAGAAGTTAATTTCAACGTAATTGAGGCGGGAACCAAAAAAGAATCGGGGCGAGAGGATTTGAACCTCCGACCTTCCCGATCGGATCGGGACGCTCTACCAAGTTACAAATCCAATGAGCTTACAATTAAAGAATCGGGGCGAGAGGATTTGAACCTCCGACCTTCCCGATCGGATCGGGACGCTCTACCAAGTTACAAATCCAATGAGCTTACAATTAAAGAATCGGGGCGAGAGGATTTGAACCTCCGACCTCACGGTCCCGAACCGTGCGCTCTACCAAGCTAAGCTACGCCCCGATAATAAACAAACTTTCCAGAAACTTACGACTCTTTTGCTCTTTAAGAAAGGATTCTCGATCCCGCGCTTCAGTTAAGGTCTTATACTCTTCTTGATAAACCAATTCGAACGGCCTAAAATACCTATTCCCTTTGGTTTCTCCGGTATTATGCTCTGTTAATCTATTAAGAAGATTTGTCGTATAACCAATATAATATCGATTATTTTTCAAACTTCTTAAAATATAAACGTAATAAACACTCTCCACTGTCATCCCCACCCATACCCCATTTGAGCCTCGACCTGCCTACCGCGGTAGACAGGTCCGATCGGGACTAAGCTACGCCCCGATGGCAACTGCTCATTCTATCATTTTTTCCGTAACTTTTTCAACGCTTCGCCGATTGTCGGTTCTTTCCCGTCAAAATACCGCTGGAGATCGAAGCGATGAGCATAGACCGCCAGCAGGGCCGCGCCAAACCCGAAAACAATGTATTCCCAGCTCCAGGAGCCGAACCACATAATGAGGGGCAACAGGCAAAGGATCAAAACGGTTGCCGGAATAAAATAACGGACGACCAGAAAACTGAACAGCCAGAAACAAAAGATCACCAGAGCAAAGAAGGGATCGAGCGCCAGCAGGATCCCGCCGGTCGTCGCCACCCCTTTCCCTCCCTCAAACTTTAAGAAAACGGAAAAATCATGTCCGGCAATCGCCGCTAACCCGGCCAGCGCGATCCCCCAATCCGGCAAACCGAGATAGCGGGCCAGAGCAATCGCCAGGTAACCTTTGGCAATATCGCCAAGTAAGGCAAAGATCGCGGGGAGCGGACCGGCCACCACCAAAACATTGGTCGCTCCGACATTGCCGGAACCTTCTTTGCGGACGTCTTTCCCATTAATCTTATGAGGAAAAAAATGACTGAAAGGAAGGCTTCCCAATAAATAGGCGAACCCGACATAAAATAACGTCAAAATAGCTGTCATGATCTGATTAGGAAACTTTTTCCAAACCGAAGGCCTTATGCAGGATCTGGACCGCTTTCTTCCCCTGTTCCGCCTTAATAATACAGGAGATCTTGATCTCCGAAGTGCTAATCATTTGAATATTGATCGAATTTTCAGCCAAAGCGCTGAACATCTTCGAGGCGGTCCCCGGCTGACTGACCATTCCCACCCCGACCAGAGAAACTTTGCAGACGTCGGAATCAGACACGACCCCTTCGGCATTCAGTTCTTTGGCAACCCGCTCCGCGACTTCAACCCCTTTTTTCAAATCGGTCTTTTCGACGGTAAAAGCCATGTCGGCGCTGGTCCCCTGCGAATTGATCGACTGGACGATCATGTCGACGTTGACTTTTTCCTTGGCCAAGGCCCCAAAAAGTTTAGCGGCAATCCCCGGCTTGTCCGGCATTTTGAGGATCCCAATCTTGGCGACATTTTCGTCAAGGGCTATCCCCCTGACCGCTTCTGTTTTTTCCATTTTTCCTACCTCCTTGGCAATCCGAACCGGCGACATGATATAGGTCCCCTCATCGTCCTTTAAGCTGGACCGGAGATGAATGACCATGTCGTAGATGCTGGCACACTCGACGGAACGAGGGTGCAGGACCTGCGCCCCCAGGCTGGCCAATTCCAGCATCTCTTCATAAGAAATATATTTAATTTTCCGGGCCTCTTTGACGATCCGCGGATCGGTCGTGTAGACCCCGTCGACGTCGGTGTAGATATCGCAGACATCGGCTTTAAGAGCGGCGGCAATGGCAACGGCGGAAGTATCCGAACCCCCGCGCCCGATGGTGATAATGTCTCCCTTGCTGTCAATCCCCTGAAAACCGGTAATGACGACAACTTTTCCGGCTTTTAATTCGTCTTTCAGCCGGTCGAGATGGATCTCTTTGATGCGGGCTTTTTTGTAAATATCTTCGGTCACAACTCCCGCCTGGCCGCCGGTCAGGGAGATCGCCGGACAATCCATCGCCTGGAGCGCCATCGCCAGAAGCGAGGCCGAAACCTGTTCGCCGGTCGAAACCAGCATATCGTATTCGCGGGGATCGGGGTTATCGGTAACTTGGTTCATCAGGTCGATAAGTTCGTCGGTGGTCTCCCCCATCGCCGAGACAACGACCACGACATCGTGGCCGGCGACTTTCGCCTTTTTAACGCGGCGCGCGACGTTTTTGATCTTGTCGGGCGTGCCGACAGAGGTGCCGCCGTACTTGTGGACAATAATCCCCATGATTCAAGAATTATAGCACGGGATCATAAAGCGCGAAATCCATTGCCGCCTGAATACGGTCGGCTTCCCGTTCCGCCAAAACAGCCGCCCCCAACAGGCCGGCCTTGCCGTCCAATTTCGTTAAAAACACTTTCGAGGCCAGATCGTTTTGTTGCGGCCAGGAAACCACCCCCGGCGTACGCAGCATTGTTTTTAAAGTTTTCAGCAACGGTTGGCCGATCTGCGCCACTCCCCCGCCCAGAACGTGGCGGCCGTTTAAGGTCAAAGCGTGACCGGTCGAGATGTTCATCGCCAGGTAGGCCATCGCTTCGTGGACCACCCTGACCGCGATCTCGTCCTTTGAGAGAAAAGCGGCGCCAACTTCTTCTCCGGTCAGTTTGCGACCTGATAATTCAAAATACTGTTTTGCCATGGCGGTCCCGCTGACATACGCCTCAACACAACCGCTGGCGCCGCAACCGCATTCTCTGGCCGACAAATCGAGGATCGGATTAACAACCTTGAAATGGCCGCCTTCAGCCGCTGTCGGGAAAATTTCTCTTTCGCCGTCAACTATCGCAAACCCATACCCAGTTCCAATCCCGTGCCAGATAACAACCTCTTCCGTCCGGCCGCTCCCAAACATCGCTTCGCCCATCACGGCGGAACGAGCATCATTAAAACCAAAGATTTTCATCCCGGTAGCCTGCGACAGCGCTTGAATAAACCCATTAAAACCAAATTTTAAATTCGGCGGAGACAACAACGGCTCCCCACTGGCCCCATCTATCGGGCAAGGGAATCCAATTCCGCCGATTACAATGTCATGGACATCTAATCGCGATATTTCCAAAGCGGATCTTTTAGCCAACGCCTTGGAACTGGAAAATTCCGCCATCGGCACGTTGACCGATTCTTCAACCCGGCCTTGTTTCACTACGGCCAAACGTAAATTTGTTCCCCCGATATCACCGGCCAGGATCCGGCGCGCCGGTCTAGCAGAATAATTTCTCACTCTTTCACTAGCTATTGTCATACTAATTCCTCCTTAAAAACTACAAAATGATGTCGATTGCTCCCTGGCCGATCGGGAGTTTCGGCCTGTAGGCCAACATGCAAACCATTGTTCAATAACTCCTGTCCGGTTTTTTTGTATCCCTTCCCGGAAACAAGATCATAGAAAACATAGTTTGAGCCGGAGTCGAAACCCAGATCGGCAACATTGAAACGGGCCCAGGCCTTTTCATCAGACCCGGTTGTGCCGGTGTAAGTCACGGCAATTTCCATTAGCGGCCGTTGACTTTCGGTCGGCTGCCAGACCGTCCATTTGCCGGCGGCAGCCCGGTAAGCAACTGCTTCGGCCACGACGTCCTTGACCTGGGCCTGGAACAAATCGTCAGGGTAAGACAAAATGCCAACCGACCCAAAAGGTCGGAAATCCGTCCCGGTCGATTCCCGAATATTTACCAGATCGAGCCCCTCGATCACCGGCAGACGCTGTTCCCAATTTCCCATTGGGTTACCGATCTCGCCGGATGTTCCCGGTTGGATATTGGTGTATTGCCATCGGCCAGCATTTAAATGATCAGGGCTCAAGGTGTACAAAGAGGCTAGCGGCATAACAACCGTCTCGGCCCCAGAGCCAGCAATGATCCGCCGGTGAACCTCCATCATGAATTTAGTTGTTAATTCGGAAACACTTAGCGGTTTAGTCAAACCCGGCGCCAAGATCCCGAACCGATTTAAAAATTTGCCGGCCCGTTGGCCGTCGATCCAGCCGTAGTTATGATCGCCCGCCTGGGCGGTCAGTAAGCCGGTCAAAGCCGGCATGTCGTGAGTCAGGCTCAAGCGATCGTTCGGCCCGTAAGCGGCCAGCGGCACGTCTTCCCAGGGCAAAGACCTCATCAGGGTAATATCCCTGCCGCGCGCAACAGCGGCTTGGATCGCCTCTTCCGCCGCAACCCGGCGATGAAAATCGCCGACGGTCTCGGCCGTGAACTTCATGTCGGGGACTTTTTCCAACAAAGCGAATAATACTTTTTGGGCAAAGGCTTTCCGCTCCGCCTCTTCTGTCTCCGGTTTAAAGACCCAGCGTCCGCCCTCCTCCGCTATTTTCGCGTCGCGGGGATCGGCGGCATTCAAGACCCGGTACTGACCTTGCGCCAACAACTGCGGATCGTAAACCGGAAAAGTCGTGTAGCCGCCCAGAAAACCGCAGGCGTGATCGATACCGATCCGATTGATCCCCAGTTCGTTGAGATTTTGAAAACTTTTGACCTTAAATTCCAGCAGGGCGTCATTGTCTTTTTCGGCCAGGAAGCCCCAAAGCTGGATCGGGTAGCCGTTTTCCGGTTCCGGGAAACAGCCGATCTGGCGGGCAAAGTCGAACATGTCCGGCATCAGGAATCCTTCCGCGCTTTCGCGGGAGGTCCCGACCCCGACCAGGACTTCGATCTCTTCGATCCCCTTGGTCCGGGCATAGTCGAGCCCTTCACGGACCTGGCGATAAGTTTCCATCTGAACGTATTTGTGATAATTGATCCGGTCTTTGTTCACTCCCATAAATTCTTGGGCCTTCGAGCTGGACAGGTCGGCATAGGCACGATCCCATTGCTCCATCGGCAGGTGGCCGAACCGTTCTTTTAACCCTTTAAAATAAGCGTATTTATCCAGCCACCAGGAGTGTTCCTCACAGAAAAAGTTAAATTGCCTGGTCCGTTGCGAGTGATTTGACAGCGAGAACCGCTCAAAAGCTTTTTCCAAAACGGCGGGATATTCGACTTCGACCAACCCTAAATTGGTCGTTGATCCCTGGGTAACTCTATTGGCGCGGGCCAAAGTGTCGGCCACGCTTTTTCTTAAGGCCAACAGCTCTTTAACTTCGGGGATTTCCGACAGATCAAGTAAACGATGGCTCAACGCGTTCATGCTGGTCCGGCTGAAGAGGCTGGCAATATCCACCGCCACCTCATGGATCGGCTGTAAACAAACATGCTTGATCCCAGCGGCCGCAAGTTGATCGACCGTCGCTTTGAAAGTCGTCATGTTACCGGCGCCAAGGTCTTGAACTTTGCTCGATCTCAACTGGGCAATGGAAAACGTGGGCATAAAGTGCTTTTCCCGGACCGGAGATATGTAATTAACCATTAAAATTCCCTTTCTTATTTGTTGCTAACAATCATTTAGTTATCAGTAGCAAATTGGGATAATTTCAATGGATTTCGAGGCTGGAATAATAATAGAAACCTTAAGCGCGTAGAGCGGAAATCTCGGCTGGGGTTAAGTAGCGCCATTCACCCGGCTGTAACGGTCCCAGGGTCAAGGTCCCCATCCGGACCCGGCGTAAGGAGAGAACTTCGTTCCCCAGAGCTTCAATCATTTTTCTGATCTGGCGATTCCGCCCTTCCTTGAGGATCATTTTAAGCCGCCGGTTATCCTTGGCCAGGACCTTGGCCGGCAGGGTTTTCTTCCCTTCAAGCATAATCCCCTGTTTGAGCGCTTCAACCTCTGAAGGGAAAAGTGGCTTAGCCACTACAACCTCGTACTCTTTTTCATGCTCGTAGCGGGGATGGGTCAGTTTCAGGGCAACTTGCCCATCATTGGTAATCAAGAGTAACCCTTCAGAATCCCGATCCAACCGCCCAACGGGGAACAACCGGCCTTTTACCCCTTTTAACAAGTCCAAAACAGTCGTCATTTCATCTGGAGCGCAGGTCGAAACAACTCCCTGGGGTTTATTCATTAATATGTATATTTTCTTGCTATTACTTGATATTATTGAGTCGTCGACTGTCACTTTATCCAGCTCCGGATTGATCTTGACCCCCTGCTGGTCAATGGTCTGGCCATTGACCTTTACCCGACCGGCTTTGATCAGTTCCTCGGCTTTTCGCCGGGAGGCACAGCCGCTATCGGCCAGGAATTTATGCAATCTTATCGGTTCCATATTCCCCATTGTAGCACGATTTTCTTCCGCAGCTAAAATGCCCACATATTTAGGCTTGTCACTCTTTCCTTACTATGTTAAAATTCTAATGAGTTCGGAAAAGGAAAAAAAGGTTAATCTGGATATGATATCCGGTGTTTTCATTGAAAAAATATATCGATTCATTCAATCAAATATCATTAGCCAATAGAATTACGTTATTGAGGTTAGCCTTGGTTCCGGTCTGCGTGATCTTCCTGCTGGTCGGCATGTACGGCCTGGCAGCCGTCACCTTCCTTTTCCTCTCTTTTTCCGACGCGCTCGACGGTTACATCGCCCGGAAATATTACCAGGTCTCGGAAATCGGTAAATTGCTCGATCCCTTAGCGGATAAGATCCTTGTTATCTCCGTACTGATAGCGCTTACTGGTCTAGGGAATACTAATCCTGTTCCGGTCATTCTGATTTGCGCGAGAGAGTTCATCGTTGCCAGCGTGCGCGGGCAAAAGATCTTTGCCGCCAGCCCGGTCGCGAAATGGAAGACCGCCGTCCAGATCCTGGCGGTTTTTATGATCATGCTGAACCTCCCGCTTGCCGGATTAGTTCTTTGGCTGGCCGTAGCGTTGTCGCTCGTCTCCGGAGGAGCCTACCTATGGCAGAGCGAACTAATCAAGCAGCTGAAAAGCTAAACTTCTTCAGCCAAGTCTTGTCGGCCCTCGGCAAGAACACCGATCATCAGGTCGCGGAACTGTTGCACCAACAGCGCCTGACGGTTTCGGTTGCCGAGTCGTTGACCGGCGGGCTAATCTCCAGCCGCCTGACCAGTCTCGCCGGTAGTTCCGACTTCTTCATCGGCGGCATCGTCTGCTATTCACCACGGATCAAAGTCACCCAGGTCGGGATTTCTCCCGCTCTAATCAGCCAGCATGGCGTCGTTAGCCGCGAAGTCGCCGTCGCGCTAGCTGAAGAGATCAGGAAAAGGTTCAAAACTGACGTCGGCTTAGGCATTACCGGAGTCGCCGGACCGGCCCCGATCCCGCCGGCCCCGGTCGGCCAGCTCTTTATCGCCGTGGCCAGCAAGAACGGGACCGATTGGAAAGAGCTCAATCTTGACGGTAAACGTGAGGAGATCAGAAATAAAGCGGCGGAAGCGGCCCTGGGGCTGCTCTGGCTGCATTTAGGCGGGGAAACAAAGGCGCTCGACCGAAGCGCTTAAATATTCGGTCCGTCGGCTTCAATTAGTAAAAGAAAACCGCGTGGCTCGTTGGGCGGGAGCCAGGTCCGCCCATGTTCCAAAAGTTCGTTAAGGAGGTCAATTATTATGGTCAGCGAAAAAATTGAAAAAAGCGCGGACAAGAGCGCTGAAAAGGCTGAAAAAGCCAGTGAACGTTCCAAGGCCCTGGGGATCGCCATTGCCCAGATCGAAAAGAACTACGGCAAAGGTTCGATCATGAAATTGGGAGAAGCATCCAAGTTGAACGTCGAGGTCATTCCGACCGGCGCCCTGTCGGTCGACGTGGCGCTCGGGGTCGGCGGCTTCCCGCGCGGCCGGATCATCGAGATCTACGGTCCGGAAGGCGGCGGTAAGACCACTGTTTCCCTGCACGCCATTGCCGAGGCGCAGCGCCGGGGAGGGGTCGCCGCCTTTATTGACGCCGAGCACTCCATGGACCCGGCCTACGCCAAAAAACTGGGGGTCAACATCGACAACCTGCTGATCTCCCAACCGGATTACGGCGAACAGGCCTTGGAGATTGCCGAGACCCTGATCCGCTCCGGGGCGATCGACATTATCGTTGTCGACTCGGTCGCGGCCCTGGTCCCGAAGGCTGAAGTTGAAGGGGAAATGGGGGACGCGGTCATGGGGTTACAGGCCAGATTGATGTCCCAAGCCCTGCGCAAACTGACGTCGGTCATCAGCAAGTCGAAGACGGTGATGATCTTCATCAATCAGCTGCGCGAAAAGATCGGGGTCATGTTCGGCAATCCGGAGACCACGCCGGGGGGCCGGGCGCTCAAGTTCTACTCCTCGGTCCGGTTGGATGTTCGGGCGGCCGAAAAGCTCAAGGACGGGGATAAGATCATCGGCACCCGGGTCAAGGTTAAGGTCGTCAAGAACAAGGTCGCGCCCCCTTTCCGCGAAGCCAGTTTCCTGCTGATCCATGGTGAAGGCTTGCTCCGGGAAGCCGACATTCTTGATCAGGCGGTCAACCTGAATATAGTGGAAAAGAGCGGTTCCTGGTTCTCTTACGGCGGGGAGAAGATCGGCCAAGGTTTTGACGGAGCGGTCAAGTTCCTAAAGGAAAACGGCAAGATCTCAACTAAGATCGAGGCGGAAATTCGCAAGTCGCTGGCCCATAAAGAGTAATTTTCTAGAGGGGGGTTTTATCATGTCGGTATATTCATTGTTTTACGTGGTGATCGTCGCGGTGGTCGTGTTCGGCCTGGCGATCGCCTATCTGCTGATCAAACGGCAGATGGCTGATCAGAAGATCCGGATCGCCGAGGAATCGGCCAAACGGGTGACCGAGGACGCAAAGAAAGAAGCGGAACGGATCCGTAAGGAATCGATCCTCGAAGCCAAGGACGAAGCGATCAAGCAGCGGGCGGAGCTCGAAAAGGAAGCCAAGGAAAGAAAGGCCGAACTAACTTCGCTGGAACGCCGCCTGCAGTCGCGCGAAGACCATTTGGAGAACAAAGAAAAGAACCTGGATACGAAGGAGAAACAGATCAAAAAGATCGAGGAAGACCTGGTCGCGCTGAAAGAGACCCTGGCCAGCGCCAAAGAACAGCTGATCGTCCAACTCGAGAAGATCTCGACTCTTTCCAAAGAAGAGGCCAAGCAGGAACTGCTCCAAAAGCTCGACCGGGAGCTGGAAGTCGATGCCGCCAAACGGATCAGGGCGAACGAGGAAGAGATCAGAAAAGAATCTGACCGCCGCGCCCGCGAGATCCTGGCGACCGCCATCCAGCGCTGCGCCGTCGACCACGTCGTGGAGACCACGACCTCGATGGTCGAGTTGCCGAGCGACGACATGAAAGGCCGGATCATCGGCCGCGAAGGCCGCAACATCAGGGCGTTTGAGACCAAGACCGGGGTCGACCTGATCGTCGACGACACGCCGGAAGCGGTCATTCTCTCCAGCTTTGATCCCCTGCGCCGCGAAACGGCCCGTCTGACCCTGCAGAAACTGATCGCGGACGGCCGGATCCATCCGGCCCGGGTCGAAGAGATGTACGAGAAGTCGAAGACCGAGCTCAAGAACGCGATGTGGGAACACGGTGAACGCGCGACCATGGAAACCGGCGTGCATGGCCTCCCCCCGGTCATCATCCAGCTTCTGGGTCGCCTCCATTACCGGACCTCTTACGGCCAGAACGTCCTCCAACACTCGGTCGAAATGTCCCACCTGGCCGGCATGTTGGCAGCTGAATTAGGCGCCAACGTCGCACTGGCCAAGCGGGCCGCCCTCCTTCACGATATCGGCAAGGCGATCGACCAGGAAGTTGAAGGGACCCACGTTCGGCTCGGCGTCACCTTCGCCCAGAAAGCGGGCGAAACGCCGGAAGTCCTGCACGCCATCGAAGCCCACCACAACGACGTTGAGCCGCGGACCATTGAAGCGGTCATCGTTCAGGTCTGCGACGCCATCAGCAGCGCGCGGCCGGGCGCTCGGCGCGATACGCTGGAAGCTTACGTCAAACGGCTGGAGAAGCTAGAAAACGTCGCCAACTCCTTTGAAGGAGTGGAAAAGACCTTCGCCATCTCGGCCGGACGCGAAGTCAGAGTGATCGTCAATCCGGAACGGATCAACGACGACCTGGCGACCAAGCTGGCCCACGACATCGCCAAGAAGATCGAAGCGGAACTGGAATACCCGGGCGAAATTAAAGTTACGGTTGTCCGGGAAATTCGAGCGTCGGATGTCGCCAGATAAGCTCAATCTGTTATTTATCGGGGATATAGTAGGCGCCTTTGGGCGAGTGGTCGCCAAGCGCCTGCTCCCTGATCTCAAGAAAGAATTCGCCATCGACATAACCATTGCCAACGGCGAAAATTGCGCCCACGGCTTCAGCATCACCGAAAAGATCTATTATGACCTGCTCGCCGCCGGGGTCGACGCTTTTACCATGGGGAACCATGTCTGGGAGAAAAAAGAGGTTGCCCAAAAGATCGAACTCTTCGAGAAAATGGCCCGCCCGGCCAACTACCCCCCCGGCACTCCCGGTAAAGATCATTTGATCATCGACGTTAAAGGAGTGAAGCTCGGTCTGCTCAATTTGAACGGCCGGGTCTTTATGCAATGCATGGATTGTCCCTTCCAGGCGGCCGACCGGGTCCTGCCTAAACTAAAAGAACAAACCAACCTGGTCCTGGTCGACTTCCACGCCGAAGCCTCTTCGGAAAAATACGCCATGGGTTATTACCTGGACGGTAAAGTTTCGGCAATGGTCGGCACCCACACTCACGTTCAGACCGCGGATGAGCGGATCTTGCCAGGTGGGACCGGTTTTATTTCCGACATCGGGATGACCGGGCCGATCGATTCGATCATTGGAATGAAGAAAGAACAAGTCATGCGCCGGCTGATCCGGCAAATGCCGGAGCGGTTGGAGCCGGCGTCCGAAGGTCCGGGATTATTTAACGGGGTTGTCATAACTCTGGATGTGAAAACCGGCAAAGCCCTGGAAATTCAGAGGATCAGGCGGAACACCGAACCCTTAAAAGTCGAGGAAAACTAACCGAGGTCTTTGATCTGTTCGAGGATGTTCTTCTTTTTTTCCGCCAGCTCTACTAGCTTATTTTTCTGGGCTTCCACCGCGGTCTTCGGCGCCTTAGCGGTAAATTTCTCGTCGGCCAGCAGTTTGCCGATCCGCTCCTGTTCTTGCCCTAATCGCTCCGATTCTTTGTTCAACTTCTCGATCTCTTTAGCCAGGTCGATCACGCCCGCTAATAAAACGTAGCCCTGCGTTTCTCCAGCCGAGAAGAGGGCCGCCTGTTTCGGCTTTTCCGTCTGTTCGCTGACTGTGATCTTCGAGACTTTGGTTAACGCCTTGATAAAACTCTCGCCCTGTTGCAAAGCAGTCTTTTCTTCAGCCTTTGAAACGACCAGCAAGAGCTCCACATCTTTTGTCTGGACCCCTTTTTCCGCTTTGATGTTCCGGATACCGTTGATCAGCGCTTTGATGTAAGCCATGGCCGCATCGGCCGATGGGTCGATAAGTTTCGGCTCCTGCTCGGGCCAGGCCTGCAGCATGATGGTTCCCGGCTGTTTGTTGCTTTTCTCGATCAGCTTTTGCCAGAGCTCTTCCGTAATGAATGGCATAACGGGATGGAGCAGCCGCAGAGTTCCTTCCAAAACATAAGCCAGCACCTTAAGCGCCTTTTCTTTCCTCGCCGGCTCCTTGGAATAGAGGTCGGCCTTGGAGATCTCAACGTACCAGTCGCAGAACTCGCCCCAGATAAAATCGTAAAGCAGCTTGGCCGCTTCGCCAAACTCAAAGGAATCAATGGCCGTCGAAACCTTCTCGATCGTCGAATTGTAACGGGAAATAATCCAGCGGTCCGCCAGTTCAAGTGCGCCGGTCTCCCCCTTGATAAGGGGGAGATGTCCCGAAGGGACAGAGGGGGTATTCATCAAGACGAATCGGCTGACATTCCAGATCTTATTGGCAAAATTACGGGCTTCAGTAATCTTATCTTCCGACAGTTTGACGTCTTGTCCCTGCCCCGCGATCAGCGCGATAAAGGTAAAGCGGAGCGCGTCGGCCCCCGCCTTATCGATCACTTCGAGCGGGTCGATCACGTTCCCCCACGACTTGCTCATCTTTTTGCCATGGACATCCTTGACCAGCGCGTTGAAATAGACGGTCCGGAACGGCACGTCTTTCATGAAATGCAGGCCGGCCATAAGCATCCTGGCAACCCAGAAAAAGATAATGTCGTAGCTCGTCACCAGCACATCGGTCGGATAGAAAGTCTTTAGGTCGGCTGTCTCATCCGGCCAGCCCAGCACGGAGAACGGCCAGAGGGCCGAAGAAAACCAGGTATCAAAGACATCCGGGTCCTGTTTCCACCCTTCCCCTTTGGGCGGCTCTTCGCCGACGTAGATCTCTTCGCCTTTATACCAGGCGGGAACCTGGTGCCCCCACCACAACTGGCGGGAAATACACCAATCGCGCGGATTGGTCATCCATTGCATATAAAGCTTTTCCCAGCGCTCGGGTAAAAATTTGGTCCGGCCCTCTTCGACCGCGGCATTGGCCTTTTCCGCCAGCGGTTTAACCTTTACGAACCACTGGTCGGAAAGGTACGGCTCAACCACCGTGTTACAGCGATAACAATGACCAACCGAATTCTCATACTCTTCAACCTTGACCAGCAGATCCTGCTCGGTCAGCAGCTCAATGATCTTTTCCCGGGCTTTGAACCGGTCTAGCCCCTCAAGGGCAGCCAGCTTCTTCTTCTCTTCAGGACTGAATTCGTTAAGGGTAATCTTAGCGTCCTGCGTCAGGAGGTTAATGAAGGGTAAATTATGCCGCATTCCCATGTCATAATCGTTAGGATCATGCGCCGGCGTAACTTTAACGGCCCCGGTCCCAAAAGTCGCGTCAACGTAATCATCTTTAATGATCGGGATATGGCGGCCGACCAACGGCAAGACGATCGTTTTCCCCCACATGTGCTTGTAGCGGTCGTCCTTCGGGCTGACGGCGACCGCGGTATCCCCCAGCATCGTCTCCGGCCGGGTCGTGGCGACTATAATGTAGCCTTTGCCGTCAGATAATGGATACTTGATATGCCAAAGATGGCCTTTGGTCGTTTCGTACTGGACCTCGATATCGGAGATTGCCGTACCGCATCTCGGACACCAGTTAATAATACGTTTTCCCCGGTAGATTAGCCCTTCGTTATAAAGCTGGACAAAATGACGTTTGACGGCTTTCGATAGCCCTTCATCCATTGTAAACCGTTCGCGAGACCAATCGCAGGAAGCGCCTAAACGGCGCAGCTGACGGGTGATCCGGCCACCATACTCCTTCTTCCATTCCCAAACCCGTTCCACGAATTTTTCTCGCCCCAGATCGTCCTTGGTCTTCCCTTCTTTTTTCAGTTCGCGTTCGACCACATTTTGCGTGGCGATCCCGGCATGATCGGTCCCCGGCACCCACAAAGCCTGATAACCCTGCATCCTCTTATAGCGGATCAGCAGATCTTGGATAGAATTATTGAGGGCGTGCCCCATATGAAGCGAGCCGGTAACATTCGGCGGCGGAATAACGATGGAAAAGGGAGGCTTAGGAGCCTTGGGATCTGGCTTGAAGAAGCCGCTCTCTTCCCAATAGGTGTACCATTTTTGTTCGACTTCGGCTGGATTATAAACTTTAGCTAATTCTTCACTCATTGTTTCTCCTCGATTACCGTCTAATTATAGCAAAGTTTGGGCTATTCGGGAACAATCCCTGAAATTCTCGCTGTATTACGATGATAACTTTGTAGCTCAACAGAAAGGATTTAAACATGATCAAGATCGGCAATTCAACTGTTTCGGGAGTGACGAGGCAACTCTACCAATTAATTAGACCAAACGTCTCGAAACTATTACAGCATACGCAAATAGGAAATGTTTCGGCCAGAGAATTGCTCCATTTAGTCGTCTTCCTAGGCAATAAGCCGGCCGCCTTTAGTTTCGAGGTTAAGCGCACAATTAAATATGAGATCTTGACCCAGATCGCCGAGGAATATGACGATGAAAGACAGGCCATCGCCCAACACGGGCTTCGGCAATTGAACGAACAAATGCCCTGGAATTCTTTATCTGAACAGCGGCTCGATCACTCTTTCGATGCTCTTTCCCCGCTCCCGCCACCGCCAACCCCGGGAGTGGAAAGAGTTAAGGCCTCGACCGAAGAAATTCCACCTTCACATCATTACTCGCTCTTTCCTCCTTCGGTAAAAAAACCTAAAGGATAATGAGATGACTAAAATTACCGGCCTCCGCCCGCAAGTTGGTTCCATAAAGGAAAGATATTATCGGGTCAGCGCACCTAATATCAAGTCGCTGTGCGATAAAGCCATTACCGGGAAAATCGAACAGGGTGACTTGAACCATTTAGTTGTCTATTTAGAAACAAAACCCAAGGCTTTCAGTTTTTCGGAATCCGGTAATATCGCCCAATTCATTTTCTTGCCGGTTATGGAGGATGTCCACCCTGAAGGAATGAAAGAAACTGCTCGATTCGGCCTTGAGCTTTTGGCGGCAGAAGGGAGACCGGGACATTGGACGGCCAAAGAAATTATCGAAAAACTAGATAAAGCCGAACCAACCAAACCAGCGCCAGGACCAATAGCGCCTCCACCAATGGTCACGCCACGCCCGTTGGCCGCTAAACCGGCTCCCGTACCATCCCCTTTGCCAGTTCGGCCGGTTGCTCCTCCTCTGCCGAAGCCGGTTCAAGTAGCTCCAGCAAGGGAAGTCCCTCTACCAACCAAGCCTGTAACCCCAGCAGTTGCGCCCGCAACCATAAGAGAACCGCTAAAACCTGAACGGGCTAGTGACAACTCTAGTCATCAAGCTGCTATGCAACAAGCCGATGAATTAATTGCAAGTATACTTGATCCCCATAAAGAAGATGAATTTTTCCCTCACTTGAGACCGGTTGCTCCTCCGCTGCCAAAGCCGGTTCAAGTAGTTCCAGCAAGGGAAGTTCCTCCGCCAACCAAACCGGTTACGCCTCCTCCGCTGTCAAACCCAGCGTCAATGGCTCCAGTTCGAGTCGTGCCACAACAAATCGAACCAGCAAAAGGGTCGGCAGCTTCAACAAATTATCGAATCCTGCGAGAGTTGTTATTAGCAATTCAGGGAAGACCGCAGGATTCATCCTTACAGTCAGACCTAGAATTTCTGAGGGCGTGCGCGTCTGCGGGATCGACCCTCATTGCAATGATTCATAAGGAAAGTGAAAAAGGACGTATTCTTTCCAGTGAGCTTTTAGACGCTTACGAGCGGGTGTTTACCGTGGACCAGGGGTTGAACACCTCGCATCGGAAATTGTTGGCGCCTCTGTTGCGGGAGGTTGCCTCGGTCGAACCGTTTGAGCCGCCGCTAGGGGAAAAGATTGCCGATCTGGGAGCGGATGTTATCGTCACGACCTCCGAAGAAATCATTCCCGCACCCGGACGTTTTGTTAAAAGTGAATGGCACGTTATCAAGGTCCAGAAGCCAGGGTTTAAGAGCATAGGAAGAGGCGAAGTTTTGCGTCGCCCAGAAGTAGTAAGTGGCCGCCGAAGTTCAAGTGGATCAGCCACTCCGCCAACTAATCCTGTAATCTCCATTAAAATTGGAGGTGAAACACTGTTTTTCTCTGAAGTTACTTATTATGCCGGTCATGGTGGATCTAAAAAGATAAAGACAGGGATTCTGGCAGAGGACTGCGTCTTATTAAATCTTCGCAAAGGGATGGAAGTTGAATTTGACCAACTAGGTTTATTTTCTGCTGAGCTTTCCCGCCCCGCACGATTCGGGACAATTGACCTTCCCGCCGGCACTCGCGTCGCCATCTTTACCGATGGGAAACTTTATCAGGCGACGCTCAAACAGCCTCAAATATTTTACGGCATTGAATATCCAGCCGAGACGCCGATCTGGTTTGATCATGACCAACAATACGCGAGAGCGATTCGGATCGTTGAAAAAGATGGGAAAACGATCGGCAGAGAACATTTTAGCGAATCTATGGCTATCCATTTTCTCGCTTCCGGCAAGATCGAAATGGTACATTATCATGGTAGCCAGTATGAATTTGAACCGCTCCCAGTCGCGGTCAATATTTGGGGGAGAACTTTTGAACTTAGAAATGCCTATGTTTATTTTAACGAGGCCAGGGAAAAAGAATCTATAGAACTGATAGAAGGCCAGAAACTATTTGGCTGCTCATTGCCCGCCCGAACAATAATTATCAAAGAAAAAACCGGTCAAATCATCGCCCAATTACCTGATGGCACTCAAAGGATTCTAACCTAAGGCTTTTAGGCGAAAGATTAGAGCCGATTGTCCAGGATCAACTTTTCATCAAACCTAGCCAAGCGGAGATAATCCTTCATCCCCTCGAAACAAGCGGAAGCCGGGATCAGCCCGACCAGCTCCGAACCTTCGATCTCGACTTCATATTCTTTCGCCCATTTATTGATCTCGTCAAAGAGCTTTTTGAGCGAGGTTTTTTGATGATCGACAATATTGACCGAGACCTGGGTTAAGCCGCGGCTCGCTAACTCTAAACCAAGCGCTCGAACGCCCGGCAAGCCGCCGTTTTTCTCCCGAATGTTCTTGGCGATCGATTGAGCCAGGTCGAGTTCCCGGGTTTTTAAGTTAACGTTAAAAGCGATCAGAAACTCCCGCGCGCCAACCGCTACCGCGCCGGCGCTTGTGTGCAAACCAGTCCCAACATCAGGTCGGCGTTGGGGAGTATTTATCTCTTGTTGAAGAGCTCGAAAGCCCCCTTTGCGGACCATCGGCAGATCGCGACGTTCTAAAACCTGTGCCGCTTCCCCGTAGAAATAAACGGGAAGCTTCAATTTTTCCCAAAGTTCGTTCCCCAATTCTCTGGCCAGAGCAGCCGTTTCCGCCATTGAGCAGTCGCGCAGCGGAATAAAGGGGATAACATCAACCACGCCGATAAAGGGATGGACCCCGGCATGGTCACTGATATCGAGCAACTGCATCGCCCGCTCGGTCAGCTCAAAAGCGGCTTGTTTAATCGCTTGCGGCTCCCCCCACATGGTGACAACGGAGCGATTGTGATCGGGGTCGGAGTGGAGATCTCTAACTTTGGCTGACCTAATCGCGGAAACTATTTCGTCAACCAAGTCCGGGTCACTACCGGCGGAAAAATTGGGGACACATTCGATAAGCTTAGTCACCCTGCAGCCCTTTGAGCGCCTCCTCCAATGGAGTGCTCTCCAGGGTCTCGTTCACGATCAGGAGTTTGGCGATCTCTTCGACTTTGGTCCGGTTCTTGGTCAGCAGTTTTTTCGCCCGGTCGTGGCATTCGGCCACGATCTGTTCGATCTCGTGGTCGATGGCGTCGGCGGTCTGCTCGGAATAATCCCTCGTTTCGTTAAGGTCGCGGCCAAGAAAGACCTGGCGGTCCTTGTGGCCAAAGGTCCGGGGACCTAGCTTGCTCATGCCGAATTCAGTCACCATCCGTTTAGCGAGTTCGGTGGAGCGTTCCAGGTCGTTGTGGGCGCCGGAGCTCGCTTCGTTAAAGATCAGCTCTTCGGCAACCCGGCCACCAAGCAGAACGGTGATCTCATCCACCGCCTGGGAACGGGTCACCAGGTATTTGTCTTCGAGCGGGAGTTGAAGAGTATAGCCAAGGGCCATTCCGCGGGGGAGAATTGAGATCTTATGGACCTTATCGGCGTTCTTTAAGACCTGGGAAAGAACGGCGTGTCCCACTTCGTGGTAGGCGACCCGTGATTTTTCATCGTCATTAATAACTTTGCTCTTCTTTTCCGGCCCGGCAATTACCCGGTCGACCGCTTCTTCAACTTCCTCCATCCCGACCTCTTTCTTCTCGGTCCGGGCGGCCAGGATCGCCGCTTCGTTCAGGACATTTTCCAGGTCGGCGCCGGTAAAGCCGGGGGTCCGCCTGGCGACAACCGATAATTCCACATCTTTAGCCAACGGTTTCCCTTTGGCGTGGATTTTCATGATCGCTTCGCGCCCCTTCAGGTCTGGTTTGTCGAGGACAACCCGGCGGTCAAAACGCCCCGGGCGCAACAAAGCGGGATCAAGGATATCCGGCCGGTTAGTCGCGGCAATCACGATCGTGTTGGCCTTGGGATCAAAGCCGTCCATCTCGACCAGAAGCTGGTTCAAGGTCTGTTCCCGTTCATCATGGCCACCGCCAAGGCCGGCCCCGCGATGGCGCCCAACCGCGTCAATTTCATCCATAAAAATGATCGAGGGGGTCTGCTTCTTGGCCTGTTCAAAGACCGAACGGACCCGCGAGGCGCCGACACCAACGAACATCTCCACAAAATCGGAACCGGAGATCGAAAAGAAGGGAACCCCGGCTTCTCCGGCAATGGCTCTGGCTAAAAGGGTCTTACCGGTCCCAGGAGGGCCCATTAAGAGCAATCCTTTGGGTATCTTGGCGCCTAATGCCTGATATTTGGCGGGATTCTTGAGAAAATCAACGATTTCCTTGAGCTCTTCTTTGGCTTCGTCCACCCCAGCAACATCAGCAAAGGTCACGGTAACCTTACCGGTCTGCTGTTTAACATTAGCTCGGCCAAAAGACATCGCCTGACTGTTGGCCCCCTGCGCCTGGCGCATCATCAGCCACCAGAGGAAGAAGAAGAAAATTATCGGGAATAAAAGCTGGATGATCAGATTCATGACCCAGCTTGATTCAACCGGCGATTCAACTTTGATCGAAACCCCCTTATCCCGAAGCATCGGGACCAGATTGGGGTAATTAAGGGCGTGGGTGCGGAATTTGGATTTGTCTTTTAGTTCACCGGTGATCACGTCGCCGGAAACCACGACCCGGCTGATCTTCCCCTGGTCGGCATTATCCAGAAAAGTCGAAAAAGGGAGCTCCGCGACCTTGGTCTCCGGGGTAAAGAGAGGAGCAATAATCGCCGCCCCGATCAAAAAAACCAGCAAATAGGTCAGTATGACCCGCCAATTAGCTTTCATATAAAACAATTATACCACAATTTTTTCCCGGTAGGCTAAGGGTTTGCTAAGAGTTTTCCGTCGCCTTCACCTTTTTCCAGAGGGTCTCCATTTCCGGCAGAGTCAGCCGGCGGGCGGTCAGATCGTTTTCAATTGCCCCAAAACGGCGGATAAACTTTTTGTTCGCCAGCTGAAGGGCGTCTTCCGGATCGATCTCCAGCTTGCGAGCAACGTTGACGACGGAAAAAAGAAGGTCGCCGATCTCTTCCTGGAGCTTTTTCTTTTCTTTCCCCTTTTTCCCCAACAACTCCGCGATCTCCGCTCTTTCTTCGTCTACCTTCTCCCAGGCGCCGGCCACATCGTCCCAGTCAAAGCCGACCCGCGCCGCTTTCTTCTGCACCTTATCCGCCCTGGAGAGTGCCGGTAGCGATTTCGGAATACTAGCCATCATCCTTTTCCGTGTCCCGTCTCCCGTATCTCTTTCTTCTTTCTTAATCTTCTCCCATCTCTGCCAGACCTCTGCCTTATTCTTCGCCTTCGCCTTCCCAAAGACATGGGGGTGGCGGCGGACCATCTTGTCGGAGATCGTTTTAATGACTTTGTTAATATCGAATTTCTTGTCTTGTTTGGCAAAAACCGCCAACATCACGATATGGAGGAGCATGTCCCCCAGCTCTTCGGAAAGATGGTCAAAGTCCTCCTCGTTGATCGCCTCTAAAACTTCATAAAGCTCTTCGACCAGGTACGGTTTCAGGCTCTCAAAGGTCTGTTCCCTATCCCAAGGGCATTTTCGCCGCAGGAGGGTCACGATTTTCACGAATTCTTCAAAGTAAGCCCCTGTTTTACCCATATATATCATTATACACCCTCCACATAATAGAGAAACCATGCAAGTTTTTACCCCTCAACAACGATAAATAAGTGAACGGACAAGCGAACAAACTATGACAAATAACGGACAAGAAGAGAAAAAAAGCGGCCCGAACCTCCAGACTTTGGGCCTGAAATCGTCGATGGAAGTCATCGACATTTTGGGTCTCCTCCGGATCGACGGCGAACCGGTCATTAAAAACGACCAGTCACTCCTCGACCCGAAGGATAAGGCCCGGGCGGTCATCGAATATTTCGTCGACAAACACAACCTGAAACCGGGCGAATTGCCCTATGTGGCGGCGGCGATCAAATCAGAACTTAAGAGCGGCCGTCTGGCGTGGAGAAAATAATGACACCAATCACCCCAACTAGAATAGGCTCAGTTGAACAGGCCCCCAGACAATCTGGCGGGACCCCGCTTATTAACCTGACTTCAACTGAACTTAATCGGCTGGTTTATGACGTCCGTAGCCGATTAAATCAAGCCCAGAATGGTTTCTCGACCCGGCCGGCTCCAACCGGAGAAACAGCAACCGTCTCAACTACCCAACCAACCATCACTAAAACACCAATCAATCTGCAGCCGGAGATCCCGACTGAAACCTACCGTCCGGCGGTCGCTCTGGCCCCTGGCGCCAATATGTTGGAAGTAATTTTTGCCCTGGGAAATGGCCAGCTCAAGACCCTGGCCGCGCAAGTCAACCGGGAACAAGCCGCCCTAAACAATGGAGGAAAAGCCTAATGCCTGAAGAAAAAAGCGCCTTAGAGCAATTGGAAGTCGCCCTAAAAGAGCTTTGGAAAAGAAGCGGGCAGGCTTCGGTCATCGCCGCCAAGCACACTGAATTCGTGATCGAACCGAAGATCTTCATGGGCGATAAACTTAACCCGGAGATCCTGAAAATGCTCGCCCTGAATTACCTATCGCAAACTTCGCACCAGGATTCCGGGATCGGCAATATTGAGGTCACCCCGGAGAAACTAACGATAAAAAGCCCGAAAGGGAAACCGCTGGTCATCATCAACGATCAACGGGTGGTCAACCAGTACATTAATTCCCGGCTGTAAGACATTTTTCTGCCAGCGCGATCACTTCGCCTCCGGCCTTAAACAGCTTAGCCTTGCCAGACAACCACTCCACCCTGATCAATTTACCGGTCTCTTTAACGCTGACTACGCCGCTATTTAACGCCTTAACCTTGAGCCTAACCAAGCGTAAAAGGGTCTGGAGAGGCCCTGGAAGCGGCCCAAAACGGTCTTTAAACTCCACTTTGATCTCTTCTATCCCCTCGAGAGTAGTCACCATGTTCAGCCGCCGATAAAGAGCGATCCGCTGGCGGTCGTCGGTCACGTATTCCGGCGGAATTGAAGCCTCAACTTTCAGGTCGATCTCGACTTCGCGCGGCGCGATCACTTTTTCTCCCTTGGCTTCCCGGACCGCCTCTTCCAGCAACTCGCAATAGAGGTCAAACCCGACCTCATAAATGTGGCCCGATTGTTCCGCCCCAAGCAGGTTCCCAGAGCCCCGGATCTCCAGGTCGCGCATCGCTAACTTGTAGCCGGAGCCAAGAGCGGTAAATTCCTGGATCGCTTTGAGCCTCTCTAACGCTAATTCAGAGAGGGTCCGCTCCGGATGGTACATCAGATAAGCGTAAGCCCTGACCGGCGAGCGGCCGACCCGCCCCCTGATCTGGTAAAGCTGGGAAAGACCAAACCGGTCGGCGTTATCGATCAGGATCGTGTTCACGTTAGTGATGTCGAGCCCCGATTCAATGATCGAGGTACAGACCAGCACGTCATATTGCCGCTCCATAAAATCTTTCATCGTCTTTTCGAGCTTCTTTTCGTCCATCTGGCCATGGCCAACCGTCACCCGCGCCGAGGGGACCAGCTTCTTGATCCTGGCCGCCAATCCCATTATTTTATCGACGGTATTGTGGACCAGGTAGACCTGACCGCCCCGGTCGATCTCCCTGATGATCGCCTCCCGGACGACTTTTTCTGCGAACGGCAGGATGTAGGTCCTGATCGGCGAACGGTCGACCGGCGGAGTCGAGATCAAACTGATCTCCCGCAAGCCGGCCAGGGAAAAATAAAGGGTGCGGGGGATCGGCGTAGCCGAAAGGGTTAGGACGTCGACTGTCTTTTTCAGCTGTTTCAGCTTTTCCTTATGAGCGACGCCGAAACGCTGTTCTTCGTCGACGATCAAAAGCCCCAGGTCTTTAAACTTCAGGTCTTTGGAGAGAAGCCGGTGAGTCCCGATCAGGATATCGACCCCCCCTTCCCCAACTGTTTTAACAATCGCCTTCTGTTCGGCCGGCGAGCGGAAACGGGAAAGCATTTCGATCACAAAAGGAAGGTTCTTGAACCGCTCTTTGAAATTATTAAAGTGCTGTTCGACCAGGATGGTGGTCGGCGCCAGGATCGCCACCTGTTTGCCGGCGCTGGCCGCTTTGGCCGCCGCCCGGATCGCCACTTCGGTCTTGCCGTAGCCGACATCACCGCAAACCAACCGGTCCATCGGCCGGTGGGCTTCCATATCTTTTTTGACCGCGGCGATCGCTTTGAGCTGGTCAGGCGTCTCTTCATAAGGGAAGGTCGCTTCCAGCTCTTTCTGCCAGACGTCATCGGGCGGAAAAGCGATCCCCGGAAACTTCTCCCGGGCGGCATAAAGCTGGGTCAATTCCTGGGTCATGTCGCGAAGCGCCTTCTTCACCCGGCCGCGGGTCTTGAGCCACTCCTTGCTCCCCAGGCGGGAGAGCCGGGGCTTGGCGTCGCCCCCGCCGGAATATTTCTCGACCAAGCCGATCATCGGCGGCGGGACGTAAAGCAAGTCGTCGCCATGGAATTCGAGCAAGAGGTACTCTTGGGAAACCCCGTCGATCTCCAGCTCCTTCATTCCCCGGTAAACGCCGATCCCGTAATTCTCGTGGACCACGAAGTCCCCGACTTTCAGGTCGGATAAAAGCTCATCGGCGACCCCTTCTTTGGCCGGCCGGGATTTTTTCCTGGCCGCCTGGGCCTCGCCGAACAGCTCTTTATCGGAAAGGACGGTCAAGCCATTGAAAGCAAACCCGCCGCTTAATTTCCCCTCAATAACCCGCAAGCCAGGCTCTTCGCGCAGGCGGTGCGGGTGGCGGCTGACAACCAGCGCCCCTTTCGGCACCGCCGTTAAATCATCGATATAACTTTTGACCGGCTGGAAAAGCGGCGCTTCTCCCGGCTCGGTAAAACTGGAAAGTTCGACCTGGACCAGCGCCTCCAGCTCCTTAAGAGCGGCCCCCTGCCCGTCAATTTCGCCAGCCGACCGGAGGACTTCCAGCCGCTCGACCAGAACAACCAAAGTCCCTTTGGGAAGCGCGTTATAAAAAGGAGTGGAGGGGTTTTCTTTGGCCGGCAGGAGGCTGACTGCGGTAACTTTCTCGGTCGAACGCTGGGAGTAAGGATCAAAGCGGCGGATCGATTCGACCGTGTCACCGCTAAATTCAAGCCGGAGGGCGCTTGGCTGGTTGACCGGGAAAATATCAACGATCCCGCCCCGGACGCTAAACTCCCCCTTCTCGCCAACGATATCAAAACGGCGGTAGCCGAGCTCGACCAGCCGTTTCAGGAATCCTTCTCTTTCCAGTTCCTCGCCAACGCCGATCTCTATGGACCTAAGGCTGGCCGGCGGCTGACAATTGGCCAGCGCGGCGCGCAGCGGAGCGACGACGATCGTTTGGCGACGCATCGCCCACTCATTGAGGATCGCCAAACGTTCCCCGGCGGTCTCCGAAAAATTATCGGCGGTCATCAGTTCCGGGGGAGGAAAGAGAAGAGTGCCTCGGCCGGTAAAAAGGTCGATCTCCTGGCGGAGGCTCTCCGCTTTTTCCAGCGAACCGGTCACCGCCAGCAGATTGGGATATGTTCGGGCTAAAACAGCCAAAAGAGCGGCAAAGGCCCCGCCACTTAAGCCGGAAAAGTTCAATCGCTTGTTCTTAGAAATTTGACGCCGGAGAAGATCGCTTTCAGCGATCGCCTTAACTAAGTCGTCCAACATAAGTGGATTGTAGCATAACTAGCGGTTGAATTTGTTCATCGCGGCGGCAGTGCCGTGGAGGATCGCCTCTAAAGCGGCATCGGCGGCGGTCTGGATAGCAAGCGCGAGCGCTTCCTGCTGGTCGGCCGCGATCCGGCCCAAAACATAGTTAGCGACATCGCCGCCGGCGCTCGGCCGGCCGATCCCGATCCGAATTCGGACAAAAGCCCCCGAATTAAGGTGGCTCATGATCGATTCGATCCCATGGTGCCCGCCGGCGGACCCGCTCTCCCTGACCCGGACCTGGCCGACCTCGAGATCGACATCGTCGTAAATAACGATCAGCTTTTCATTCGGCAACTTATGCCAAGAAACGATCTCTTTGACCGATTGGCCGGAATTGTTCATGTAGGTTTGGGGTTGCGCGAGGCTCGTTTTGTGGTCGCCAACCTGGCCTTCAGCGATCAAAGCCTGATGCTTGGCCCTGAAGGAGAGCTTCAGTCGTCCGGCCAGCTCATCAACGACCCTAAAGCCGAGGTTGTGACGGGTCTTGGCGTATTCGGCTCCGGGGTTCCCTAAGCCAACGACTAAAAACATCGCTATCTCCCGATCGAGAGGTCAATCCCGAAGCGAATATCGGTTGAAACGGTCTGCTGAGCGGTGGGCGGCTTATCCTTGAGATAAGAAACAGTCAAAACTTCCGCGAAAATCTTGAGCTTTTTCAGGATCGAATCATCGCTGGCAGTGTTCCGCCACGGCTCGAACCTGATCCCGATCCCGTAATCGGCAACGTTTTGCCAATAATAGTTTTTATTGGAATAGGTCACGTCAGCTTTAATATAAGGCTCGATCCCCCGCCCCAGGTGCCGGCCAAGCTTGGGCTGAAAGTAGAAGAGCCAGTCGTTAAAATCGGTCGCGGTAAAACTGGTGGTCCGGAAAGAAAGATTTGTCCAAAGCTCTCCCCAATAATCGTTCGGGTTCGGTTTATCAAGGTTCCAAACATGCCAAAGCTCGAAGCCGTAGCGGGTATCATTTTTCGGCAAGCCGGCCGCTTCCGCCGCGCCGGCGTTCTTTTGATAAGAAGCGGAAAGCGATTCCGCGAAGATTTTCACGTCAGGCAGCCACTCGTTCGTCCAGTCTCCCGGCTTGTAATTGTAGAACGGCCGGAACCTGAAGCCCAAACCGGCAAAAAGCGAATTGTCCCAATAATCGCTGGTTTGGGAGGCGGTGCCGTAATAGACGGCGTAAAGGTCGAACGGGGAGTCGTCCAGATTAAAGCCGACTTTCCCTTCATAGCGAAGCAAGAGCGAAGAGAAATCCTGTTGTTCTATGTTGGTCGAGTAATAAGCCAGGTTGTTCCACAGCTCGGCAAAAGGCTGGATGGCGGCCGCGGCCGAGCTTACAAAGATAAGCCCGGCCGCGATCGAGACCAAGAATCTTTTCATTATCTATTCGGTCAGCAACGCGAGATTGTCCAGATCGAAGGCGACTTTTCCCTTCGACTTGGTCGCGATGCAAATCAACTGCAGCTGCAGCATGCCGCCCGAGTTGTTGTTCTGCTGGGGATTCCAGATATCATCGCCGACGGCCGGGTTTTCATCGACAAAATCGGCCATCGGGATCGCTACCCTCTTCCAGCCGTTCCAGTCGATCTTGACCTCGTAGCCCCACTTATCATCATAGAGCGAAGCAAAGTTCCGGGTCTTATCCTGTTCGATTTGCCAGTTGCCGTTATCATCATCATAGAGCTCGATCTTCAACGAACCGGAATCGGCGCCGGCGCCGTAAATATCGACCTGGATGGCATTATATTTGGAGAGGTCCTGCCCTTCTTTGGCCAGATATGTCCCCATTCCACCGACGTAGAAGCTGGTCGCGGGACCGGAAAGGAAAAGAGATTTGAGGCCGACATCCAGGCTTTCTCCGGCCTTTAAGAGGTCCGTCGAGACGATCTCCGCCTTAACGTCAAAGACCCACCAATCGCGGGGAGCTTTCAGGCTGCCGGACTCGAAATTATCGATTGGGAAAACTTTTTCGGCCATGGCGGTCGGCTTAGCGGTTTGTTCAGTTTTTGTTTCACCGGTCTTTTTTTCCGGCGACGGACCGCCCATCGCCAAAGCACCGCAAAATAGGAAAAGCGATAACAAACTAACGGTTATTAACGAACGCTTCATGTAAAAAAACCTCCTAGTTATTTAAATTCCAGGATCCCCCAAACACCGGGGTCCCTATAAAAATAGAAATCTCCATTCCAGATCAATTGTTTTTCGCGCTGGCCGCTCGCGTCGGCGTCATCCAGAGCGATATCAAAATCAATTTTTCGCCCAACCGCCGGCTTGAATCCGTTGGGGAAAAAGTCTAACGGCACTTTCGCCTCTAGGGCGTATCCATTTAATTTAGCGGCTTTTTTAACGGAAATTTCACCTCCTCGCGGACTTCTGTTTCTTTGCCAGTTCCAGATCTGCGGCTTGGTCGTTTTTCCGTCTCCGGTACCGAAGCCGAATTGATAATCACCTTTGCCGAAAGAGTGCCTCTTGGGCTCGGCCGAATCAAGGCCCAGGACCATTTCGATCGCGTCCCCGTTCCAAACTTCCTGATTGATCCGCCTGTTCATCAGGGGGTTCTTGTCAGCCACTTCCGCCGCCAGGTAAAGATATTGATCGTCCCACATTAAATAGATCGTACCGGAGAGGTCTTGCGGTCCGCCCCAATCCAGCCCTTCCTTAAAGAAGGCGGCGTCCTTCATGACGATCGGATAAGTTTTATCCCATTCGCTCAAGTCGCCGTCAATAACCAGCGCGCATTTCGTTTTAGGCGCGAAAGCGAGCCGGCGTTCGATCTTCCCGGGAGAAATGGTCAGCGCGGCCAGCGCGGCGCCGGAAGAAGAGAAAAGCGGGCTCTTCATGGTCTCTTTGTAAGCGGCCAGCGCCCTGGCGCTGGAATTGATCCGCCAATCGGTCTCCTTTTTTACGTCGAACCAAACAATCGCGTTGATGTCGCGCATGCTGGTCGCCAAATATTTAGGGATCTCCTTGATCCAGGCCGCCTTGTCCCCCCCCTGCTCGGCGCTGCCGAATTCCGCGACCATGATCGGCTTGTTCGGCCAGAGCATCCGGCTTTTCCGGGCTTGTTCACGAAAGAGATATTTGAAGACCTGCCATTCGCTCCAACTCTGGGTCGTCCCCCAGTTATATCCGTCGATCCCGATCCAGTCAACGTAGCTGTCGCCGGGATAAGCTTTTTCCCAGTCGTTCCATTGTTCGTCGGGATAAGAATAGTTCATGAAGCACCAGACAAATTTAGCGTTGGAAGCTTTTTCCTTTTTGAAAATATCGACGATGTGGCGATAGGCTTTAATATAGGTCTCCGGATTTTTGTCGTTATTGATGGTCCCCCAGGGGTAGCCGTCAATATTGTATTCGTGGGCGACCCGGAGCAGGATCGGCTTGCCGTATTCTTTGGCCCCTTTAGCCCAACCACGGATATATTCGTCCCATTTGCCGTCGATAATATCATTAAGGGTGACTTTCGCGTGATCGCCCCAGTACCATGGTTCCCAGACAATGTGGGGGGTGGCGCCGTATTCGGCGACCTTCAGACAATCTTCTTTCGGGAAAGCTTGCTCCCAGTCCTGATACCACATGATCATGGCCGGTTTTTTTCCGACCTGCTGTTCGTACTGTTTGATGTAATTCATGTTGCGGGGGGCCCCTTCGCGGAAAACGCCGGTGAAAACCGTTTGCTTTTCCACGGCACAGGCGGCATCTTTAGGCGTGGCGGCAAAACCGGAGGATACAGAAGCCAGGCCGAGACCGGCCAAAATTATGCTTCCAGCGATTACGGAATGTTTAAATTTTCTCATTGTCTTCCTCCCTCTTTAGCCTTTAACGGCCCCGGCGGTCAAGCCGGCGACGATATATTTTTGCAGTAAAAAGAACAAAACGACGACCGGCAGGGTGGCAACGGTCGCCGCCGCCATCATCAGGTCAAATCGGTTCTGATAATTACCGACGAACAAGCGGATCCCGACTGGGATGGTCATGGTATCGGCGTTGGTCAGGACCCAGGCAAACATCAGCTCGTCCCAGGCGGTCAGAAAAATATAAATGCCGGTGGCGATGATCCCGGGAATTGCCAGCGGCAAAGCAATGTACCAAAAAACCTGAACGGCCGAACAACCGTCGATCTTGGCCGATTCTTCCAGTTCTTTAGGAATGGAAGCAAAAAAACCTCTTAAGATCCAGATCGAAAAGGGGGTAAAAAAAGCGGAGTAGATCAAAATCAACCCCCAATAAGTCCCTTTCACCGGGATCCCGCTCATCACCGTGATCTTAACAAACATTATATATAAAGGGATAAGGTACATTATGGCCGGGATCATCTGCGTAGCCAAAATGGTATTGCTGAATAAGTCCGAACCCGGGAATTTGAACCGGGACAGGCTGTAAGAAGCCAAGGTTGAAAAGAGCATGGCAATCACCATAGTAGTGCCGCAGATAATAAGGGAGTTTTTGAGGTAGAGGCCGAAATTGACGTTTTTCCACATATCGACGTAATTACTCCAATGGACCTGCGGTCGGCCGTCCAGAGATTGGGAAAGACCGACCCGGCCGATCGCGATATCGGTCGAGCTCTTCAAGGAGGAAAAAACCATCCAGCCGATCGGCAGCAAGGTCACCGCTAAAAACATCAACATCACGATGTTGATGGCGATATCGGTTATCCTCTTCTTCAAATAATAAGGCATTAGCGCATTTCCTCCGCTTGTTTAAAGTATTTAAACCAGACATTGACGATAGAGATCATAACGATCAGCAAAATAACCGAAGCGGCCGCCCCGGTCCCGAAATTCCAGAGCTGGAAAGAGTTGCGGAAAATATTGGTCATCATCAGATCGCCCCACTCGCCGGGGAAACCGGCGCCGAAACCGAACATCATGATCACGATATTAAAAGAATAGGTGTTATAGATCAAACCAAAAAGGATCAGGATGAACCAGACGGGCCGCAGCATCGGCCAGGTAATCATCCAAAATTTGCGCCAGGGGCCGGCCCCGTCGATATCAGCCGCTTCGTAAAGCTCTTCCGGGATTGTCTGCAGTCCGGCCAGTAGCATCAGCATCGACTGCGGCCAGTAGCGCCAGATCGTCGGGATAACGATCGCCCAAAGAGTGTTGGGCCCGGTCAGCCAGGATGGTTTGCTTGGTAAAATATGGAGCCAATCGACCAGCATCACATTGATCAGTCCGCCTTCGCGCAGCCACATGATCCCCCACAGCAAACCGGTCACGTATGTCGGGATGATCCAGGGGAAAAGGAAAAAGGTCCGGACCACGCCGCGGCCGAAAAATTTCCGATTAAGCATCAAAGCAACGACCATTCCGGTAGAAAGGGTCCCCAAAGTCACCAAGATGGTGTAAAGCACGGTGTTACGGATCGCGTCGAAAAGGCCGATCCGAACCGGACTGTTGGGATCGATCAAGACTTGAGCGTAATTCTCAAAGCCGACAAACGGCGCCAGCAAATATCGCTGCAGAGTGAATTGGTTCAGGTCGAGAAAAGACATGTAGATCCCCTGCACGATCGGGACAAGGTGCAGGAAGATCATCGCCAAAGCGGTCGGCGCGATGAAGTAATAGGCAATCTTATTTTGCTTTATTCTGACCCAGAGACTTTTTCGCTTTTTGTTTTTCAAAACGACACCTTTCCAGGCCGTCGCAATCGGTTGCGCCTAACCATTAGTCGGCATTACGATCGGTAAATTTCAGGCTAATTCAAAAATCCGGCCGCTGAAACACTTAGCGTTGTATTTTATCCAAAAAATACGCGTCTTGCAAGGAGTTTTTTGCGGCGGCGGCCGCGCCCGACGATGATTCCACCCGCCAGTCGCGCTCTTTGTTAATGTTAAACCAGTTGCCTAGCTTGACCCTGGGATAGGTGCTCTTAAGTTTGGCCAAGGCGTCGCTGATCCAAGCTCCCTTATCCCCTCCCGTTTCGGCACAGGCAAACTCGCCGATCATCAGCGGCTTGCCGGAAAGAGCGGTCAATTCCAAATAAGCCGGGCCAAAGAGGGAATCAAACGAACACCACGCGCTCTCACCCCAATTATAACCGTCAAGCCCCACCCAATCGACCTCCTCATCGCCCGGGTAATAAGCCGCGATCGTGTTCCAGCTCTCCGCCGGCTGATTTGTATTGTTGGGACAAAAGACCATGGTTACATTATCCGCGCCTAACTCCGTTTTTATCGCCCTAAGATGCCGCCAGGCCGCTTTGTATCTTTCCGGTCCGGCGGCGCCTCCGTTATGCGCGCCGTCCCACGGATACCAGTTGCCGTTCATTTCGTGACCAAAACGAAGGAAGAGCGGCGCCCCCCACTCTTTCGCCGCTTGCAAAAAAGAACGAATATAAGCATCGCTTTGCCCGCTCGAGATCGCCTCTAAGGTGCCGGGTGGTTTGTTCAACCATGGTTCCCAGGTAATCATGGGGATGCTCCCGTTAGCAGAGACTTGATCGGCTTCGGTTTTGGGAAAGGGACTCTCCCAGGCGACATACCAGTGGACAACCGCCAGTTTTTTTCCGATATTAGTTTGAAAAGCGGGAATATTATCCAACCCGTCGACAAAAGCCCCGAAAGCGCACCCCTCATAATCGCCGGAGACCGGCGTTAAGGCCGGCTCGGTCACATTAGGCCTGGAACAAGCGGGAATAAGCAGCAGGCAAAAAAAAGCAAAACGGACATAATTAGCGGAGATGGACATTGCGGATCTCAAACTTAGTTTCCGACGGTCCAACGACCATAACCTGGACCTTGAACGGCCGCTTCACAATACCGAGGATCGGGAAATCAAGGCGCTTAAAAAAATCAGGCGAGAGGCCGGCCATCAGGTATTCTTCCTCAAACGAGGTCGCGGGAATTTCCAGGTTATCCTTGTCGAAAACCTCGACCCGGAGCCGGGACCAGGCCGCTCCTTTATTAATGTAACCCTTGATCTCCAGTTCCAAAAGCGAAGGGTTTTTGATCTCTTCCTGGACCAGCAGGACGCAACCGAGATCGGTCCCCTTCCCGGAAAGATAATAAGCTTCTTGTTTTTCTTCGACCTGTTCGCCCGGTTTACCGAAACCGGCAAAGATCGGCTTCTTGGCTGCCATATAAAGGAATTGTAGCACATTCAAAATAAATCATAAAGAAGTGAAATTACCGCTGGATCGGAGCGAGAAATATGGGGGAATAGTTTATATGCGCGTAAAAACAATTAAGGGTTTTATCGCCGCCTGGGCTTACGAAGGCTTGGGGAATGTCGGCGGCGGGCCTGGTCATGTCGCCCGCGGCGTCGCCAAAGAATTGCGGCAACGGGGGATCGACACGATAGCGGTCATGCCCGGACATGTCACCCTGCCGGCAGAAGGGAGAAAAGCCTACAAACATCGTTTCCCGCCGATCGATATCAACGGCGAAACTTTTCCGTTAAGCATCGATCTTTTCGTTCGAGAGAAAGTGCCTGTTTACGCGATCGGCAACGACCGGCTCTTTCAGGGGCCGCACCTTTACGAAGGGAACGCTTCCCTGGCCAATCTGACGTTTTTTTCCCAGGGCTTGGTCAAACTAATGGCTAAAATGCGGCCGGACTTCGTTATCGCTCTCGACTGGCCGACCGCCCTGATCGCTCATTATCTGCAGACTTTCGGCGAACGAATTTTTCCCAACAATTACAATCCCTTCTCTCTGCCGCCAGGAAACCGGGCAACACAATTAATACCCCCGGAAAAAGAACCACCCCTGCCCTTTATTTGGAAATATTTTCAGCTGATGTTCAATCAGGCTTATCGGGGAGAATTCCCGCGCCGCGCTTTTTATCAGACCGGCCTGCAGTTTGAAAACTTCGACCTGGCCGGAATAAAACGGAACGGCTCCATTTCCCTGCTCGACCTGGCCTTGAAAATGCAGGGGCTCTGCGCGCCCGATTTTTACCAGGTTGTGGACGCGAAAGAACTGGTCGAACCGAACTCCGACCAGATTTGTTCTTTGGTCGACCGACTGGTCAGCTCCCTGCGGCAGGTCGTCCCTTTTCAATTTAAGGGGATGGAATCAGGCAGACCCGATCATCCAAGCGGTTGGCAGGTCCTGACTCCGCTTGAGATCCTCCATTATAATTATCCGCCGATCGCGGAAGCGGTGGAAAGATCCCGCTCCCTCACCGCTGAAGAGAAAGAGACCCTCCTGACCGCGGCGCAAAACGGGCAAGCACACATCCTAGACAGGATCGTCCCGGAAGAGCTTCCCCCTTTAATTGAGGACTTAAAAAGGATCGACGACTGGGAGGATTTTCACCTGTTTCAGCGCCGGGTCATCGGCTACGACCCGTTTCGGGAAAATGAAGCCGTCGCCTTTCTCCCTGGCCGCGAGCTCCAGGTCATTGACGAGGTTCCGGACCCGAAACTGGTCGGCCAAGGCGAAGAAAAAATAAAGCGGGGGCGGTTAATGCTCTTGACCAACGCCAGCAGTTCCGGGGTCTTTTTTTACGGCCGGCCGGCCGAACAAATGTTCTCGGTCGGTCTGCAAACATTCCGGTTAGGCGAGCAAAAAACAACTTTTTTCGCCGAAAAAGCCAAAGACCTGCTCGCCGCCCAACAGCGCTTCGGGATCACGATCCCCTGGGCGATCATGACCCCGCTCGGGGAAAAAGGAGAAAAGGTCAAGGAATATTTTCACCGGGAACTGGTCCCAACCGGCCTTTCCCCGGACCAGCTCTTCTTTTTCGAGCATCTCGGCCGTTATCCGGTCATCGATAAAGAAGGAAAACTTTTTCTTCAAGCCGACGGCAAACGCCTGGTCCTGACCGCCCAGGGACACGGCCAGGCCTTAAGCCGTTTTAAGACCAGCGGCCAAATGGCCGCCGTCATCAGTCGGTTCGGTTCGGATACCCTCTTCTTCAGCGGCGGGCTGCGCAATCTCGGGGCCAGGATCTCGACCGATCAATTTTTAGCCCTCCTCGCCCTGCACCAGCCCAAAGGAATGACCGCCGAGTTGACGGCAAACACAGCTAAAAACGGGCTAAGTTTGCCGGTCAAGGGCGAAAACAACCGGATCAAGCTCGCTCCTTACCATTCGCTCTCGAAACGACAAAGGCGCGAAGCCGGCTATCAGCGAATTCCCGTCTTTATCAACAGCTTCCTGGCCGATCTGGAACAGCTCTCCTACTGCGATCCCAGCGTCCTTCTCCCCAAACCTCGGATCCGCCCGATCCTGGTCGACAACGAAGACGTTTTCGAATTCATCCGGTTGTCGGAAGACTTGACGACCATCTTATCGCCCCAGTTAATCGTCTCTCCCGGCTCGCGTTACGTCCATCCACGCCAGCGTTTCTGGACCGATTTTTCTTTCCCGGTCGAAGCAGCGCCGTCAAGTAAGCCATGAGCCTTAAACCGACCGGCCTTTTCGCCGAAACCATCCCCCGTTCGCTTCTCCCTAAAAGCACGAACCGAAGCATTGCTGAAGCGATGCGGCGGCTCCAACATCAGGATGCCACCAAAAA
Source organism: Candidatus Margulisiibacteriota bacterium (assembly GCA_041661965.1). NCBI lineage: Bacteria > Bacillati > Candidatus Margulisiibacteriota > Candidatus Margulisiibacteriota bacterium. The sequence continues at coordinate 82,560 of JBAZTH010000001.1, read as the reverse complement.
AAATTATGGCATGTACGGATTTGGGAAATGGATCCATCATCCCGATCAAGTTAAAACTTTTTTAAGCGGACGGCTCTACGAAGTCACGCCGGTCACCGCCGAATTCGCCCCGTCGTTGGAATGCGACATGGGTTGCCCGCGCTGCACTTATCAGGAACAACGGCTTTTGACCGCGGAAGAACGCGGCCGCCGCTTGATGGACGTTAAACTGGCCGCGCACATTTTAGATGAATTTAAAGCCGCCAACCTTCGCGGCGTCATTTTTTCCGGCGGAGGCGAACCGTTCACCCATCCGGAAATAATCCCGATGATGCGCCGCACAAAATCGTTGGGCATGCAGATTGGCGTCTTCTCCAACGGCACTCATCTGACTAAAGAAGACGCGATCATTCTCCTGACCGAGCTGGAGGTCGTCTTTTTGCGGATCAGTCTTTACCTGGACAAGCCCGCCCACTTACCGAAAGTCCTGGAGCTTTTAAAATTTATCGCCAAGGTCAAACATGAAACAAAATCACCGACGGCCGTCGGGCTTGGCCTCCTGGTTAACCCCAGGACCAGCGATAGCTTGGCGACCATTGGGGATCTTTTCCAGGAAATCATGATGGATGGGACCCGCCAGGTCGGGCAGCTCGATTCCGCCGCCTTCCGTCCGGAAGTCTGCTATCCCTGGTACGACGGGACCCAAAGAGAACAATACCCGCAGGCTTTATTCGACGAATTCATTCGAAACTTCGAGTACCATATTGTTCCGGACTCTCAATTTCTGCCGAATTTTCGGCCGCTGGCAATCGAAGAAAGGTTCCGGGACATCAATCATCGTCAGCAGAAACAATTCGGGCTCTGCACCGCCAATCCCTGGCGGATCAGCGTTGGTTACGACGGCGGCGTCCATCTCTGCACCGAACATAACGGTAATCCATTTTTCCGGATCGGCGATTTCAGCACCCAAAGTTTCAGGGAAATCTGGCATGGTCAGCGGCGGCGGGAAGTTCTCTGGGAACTCAACCACGGGGCTTTTCAAAAAAGGTGCCCGCCGATCTGCGTTAAAACTTACGACAATAAAATGTTCTGGGACATTCTCGCCCTTAATCAGCGGCAATTGGAGGCCTTTTTGACCGAGCTTGTTATTTTACAGAAAGGAACGCACCCCGCGCATAACTTTCCCTAATGAAAATAAAAAAAATCGTTTACGTCATCCCGGCTTATAATTCCGTCGTCAGATTGGGCGAGGCCCGCTTTCACAATACCGTCGTGCGGACCAGGAACATTGTCCTCGCTCAAAACCCCGAAAATATCGTCTTGGTCGTCAACAACAGCAGCACTCAAAGCAACAGCCTGGCCGTCCTCTCGGCGGCGCGCCGGCCGGGGGCGACCGCGATCTCGGTCCCGCAGATCGGGCCGGCTTATGCCCGCTTCCGCGGCATTGATCATGCTTTCCAACGCCTGGGGGCCGACCTCGCCATCATGGGAGACGACGATCTGCACGTCAAGCCGTCCGCCATTCCCGCCTTAAGCCGCGCCATCGTCAACGGCGCCGATTTGGCGATCGGGGTCAGAAGCTGCGGCAACCTCCTCTCCCACCCGCTCTGGCAATTCGGCTTGGAAAGCGCGCTCAATTTTTACGCCTCTTATCGGCTCGATATCTGGCCGGCAAAGCTTTCCCTCTTTTCTTTCGGCACCGATTTTATCAGCGGCGGGATGGCCTTCGGCCGGGAGGGCTGGGAAAATTTTCGCCGTTACGTTAACGAAGAAACGATGAAAAAACTGGGGACCGCCTGTACTTTTTTCCCCGGGGTCTACAAACGGCTTGGCCTCAAGATCGACACCGTCAGGGTCGACGGTCCTTATGAAGGCAACTACTGGCAGGACACTTTCAACCCGGAACAATTCCGCAAAAGAGTCCGGACAATAAAATCAGATTTTCATGACGCCAAGGCGGCGCTGGAACTCCCGCTGCCGGGAAAGGATGGCCTGGGATTATGATAAAAGGGCGGACAACCGTTTTTCAGCTTCCGGCAGAATATTATACGGAGCTTGACCGAGGTTGGGCGGGGCGGTCAACAAGTGGCTTTTCACTTCCGCCAGCAATTCCCGCGCTCTCTTCTTGTCCGAATGCCCATTGCCCGAAGTGACGGCGTAGAGCTCTTCAATATTCGAGTCGATAAACGCCCGGGCGGAGCGGATTTCCCGGGTTGTATGTTCAAGCAGGGCCGCCTTCAACGTCAACAATTTTTCAGCCAAGCCGTCACCATTAGGCAAAGTCCATAATATTTTATTGATCTCACCGACTACCTGATTAATCTCGCTGAAAGGGACCGCCCGACCAGCCGCGATATCAGGCAAGAGCAATTCCCATTCTCTATATTTTTTCTCGATATCCCGGCCGGCGTCAGAGTCGCCCTTAGTCTCTCCCACCTTGAGCTTCTTCAGACACTCACGCAAAACAGCCGCCGCCTCGCTTTCTCCCGGGAGCGCCGTTAAATAGCTCGTTAATTCCTTCGCTAAGCCGTCACGCGACACGGGGTCTTGAATGAGGGGCGCTTTTTGATCGGCATACTTATTAGGATCGAAGTTAAAGGCGGCCAGGTATTTTTCAGCTTCGGCCAGCGCCCGCACATAATTTTTCAGCTTAGCTCTCGACTGCCCTTTTAACTGCGAACCAATGACCGATAATCCGACTTCTTTCCGGGAAGAAAGAGCGTGCAAAGCCAAGGCCAATTTCGCCAGTCCGGCTCCATTTTCAGCCGTTCTGCATATTTGCTTGGCTGCAACCCTCAATTGCAGATGATTTTTCAACTTAGCTAAACCAAGAACAAACAGCGAGCTAAGAACGCCAACCGTAATGGTCGCTCCCCATTGAAACAAAAACGAGCTGACGGCCGCGGACGGCGAGGGCGACAGTGAAAAAAGCGAATAACCGGTAAAACCTGAAAAATAAACGCCCGCTCCGGCGCCGCAACCGGCGACGACGCTGACAATAACCGACTTAACGCCAAGCCTTGAATTTTCCGCTTTTTCCAACAAGGTCCTTAGCGGCCCAAGATAGGAATTAACCGGCGGGCGGGATTTGCCTGGGCCGCCGCTACCGGCGGGCCCCTGGGTTGAGGCGGCTAGCACATAAGGCGTGAATTCTCTCGGCACACCGGCATATTGCCGGCCCTCAACAGATATTTGTACGTTTGGGAAAACGGTTTGGGCCAACCGATCAACCAGAGCGGGGGCGCTCCTTTTTGGCAGAGCCCTGGGACGCGGACTACTGGTTTGCCTGGAAATTTGGTTGATCATTGCGGCCTCCATACTAATATCGAGCTTTTGACAAACAAATTTCAGCCAAATTTTCCGACGGAATGGAACCGGCGGCAACCGATCAAAATCAGCTGAAATTATCGCTCAAAAACGGCGATATATATGTGGGACGAAAGGAGAAGCAATCATGAGTCAAGGAGTTACCCGTCTTTACAGCCAGCTCGGCTACGTCAATCGTGAAACATTGGCGGGCGGCCTGCGGCAACTTCACCCCTATGATCTTCGCTCTACGCTCGATCAATTGGTCAAAAATGGTCTTTTAAAAAGATCGCAACGCGCCAACCTTAGCTCGCTTGATGCCATCCAGCCTTACATGCTTCGGGCAGTCAATCCCGAGCAAATTGACGAGCTCTTTGTCGGCACGGCCAAACCGCTCGAGAATATCGCTTCCGGACTGGAAGCCGCCTACGCCACCATTTCCGCCGACTTCAACGGCGCGCAAATTCACCGGGCCCAGATGAAGACCGCTTTTCTGATCGGCGCCGGCACCGCCGCCGGGATCGGCGCCTTTTTAACCGGGACGGCCGGGGTCGGCCTGCTGCTTGGCGGTTCGACCGTTTACGGGATCATTTCCTCAATTGCCGTTCATAAGGCCAATCCCCATTCCACTTGGGGAAAACTTTTTGAATTTGGCCGCAGGATTCTCCCCTTATCCCTGATGGCCAATATGGTTTACGGGAGCGCCGTTACTTTTGATCACGGCTTCATGTTCTTGGACGCCGTTTCCGACACCTTCACCGCGTTTCACGATCACTTGAAGGATGTCCATTATTTTGTTTTCGGCGGCGGACTTTTCGCCACCCTGGCAAAATCCTATCTTGATTATCGCCGAGTCTTAAGCACCCGGATGGCCATGCTCGAACCCCTCGGCAAAAAACAAATATTTACGAATATTCTTTTTCCTAACTTAAAAATTCTGGGAAGCATCAATTATCTCTCGTATCGGACCCTGCTTTTCGGCGCCTTCACCCTCATGACCGCGGCGGTCTTTTACTCGTCAGTCCCCGCTTTCGTCCTGCCGCTTGCCGGCGCCGGGCTTGTCTGGCGTTTGGCGATTAATAAGACCAAAATCGAAAGGTGGACCGAAGCGATCGCCAACTGGCGGGAACAGCGGATCGACGGCCGCAACACCAGCGAAGTCACGCTGGCTGACGGACGAACCTTGTCGCTGTTGGGGAAAAGAACTTCGGACGGCGTAACCGGCGTAACGCTCACCAATGGGACCGACACCTACGTCGTCAAGGGAACGACTGCCGCAGAGATCCTTGCCGATCTCAAAGACCATAAAAATATTCCCGCCCAAATAAAAACAGAAACTAAAATAATTGCCGGGGTTGAAGCGGCTTTTAAGCGCGCCACCAATCATTATTTTTCCCAAATTGACAAATTAATCACTGAATATGCTTTCGGTTTGGGGGTAAAATATCTACCGCTTTTACTCACCACCATCATCCCGACCGCTTTGTACGGCGGCTCGCCGCTCGCCCTCTTCTTTGATCTGGCGACCGTTTACACCGGTTACTGGGCGCTCATGGCCGACTGGCACTCCGGCACCGCCGGGATCGGCTCGGCCCTTAACTTCAAGCGATCGATGTTCAATCCGGAGGACAGCTACATTTCGGACGCGATGCGCAAGGGAATGACCGCGACCTGCGCCCGGATGATCGCCTACATGACCGAACAGGACCGCAATTTCTCCAAGTTAATCAATGTCCTGACCATGGAATATCCGGGAACCGAAGTCAACTTTTGCGGCGGCGAAGCGGAAGATCCGTTTAACCTGGAAAAAGCCCGCCATTTGCGCGCCGCCCGCGAAGTCCACCAAACCCTTAGAGATTGGCAAAAGGAGCTCTACGGCAAATTCTTTGCCGCTTACGATCGCTTTACCGATTCCGCCATGATGCCGGCCGACGCCAAAGCCGCCGCCGCTGACTTAGCGGTTGTTTTTGATGAGTTGGGACAGCTTTTTTCCAAAATTGACGAAGCTTCAAACGAATACTATATCCCCCACCTGCGCGCCATGATGACAGAGGACAAAAAACGGCCGGAAGCTGACCGCCGCTTTAAAATGGACGGCGACGACCCCTTTATGCGGCAAGGCTTCGATGCCGTCAGGATCCGGGGGTTCCGCTTCTTGGAAATGGCAAGATATCTGCGGGAAGCCAACCAAAACGACCTGGTTACCCCCCAGGACATGAAAGCAACTTTCCTGGACATGCTGAAGATCTTCACCGTCGGACACAACCACGTACTAAGAAAATTGGATTATTATGACGATCGGCTCGGAACCAAAACCGCCAACCTATCAAAAGCCGAAACCCATTTGGGCGATACCCTCTACCAGGTCTGGCAGTTGGTTATCCACGCCGGCAAGCAAACGCTCCGACCGGCTTATGTTCCGTCGACTTACGTTCGGGTCAACAATCCGCAATACAATCACAAAAAAGGCGATCAGCCCGAAAACCAACCTTATCTTTGGGTCCGGCGGGAAGATTACGCCCCGGTCCTGGGCCTTTCCCAAGCAATGTCCAACAAGATGAAAAATGTCGATAATACTCCCGCGAACATCGCCACGATCGAAAGCGAGGTCGAAGTTTCCCACGAAGGTCATCCGCTGAAAGTCAGAGGCTTCTACAGCAATCAAGAGCTCCTCCCCCCCCACCACATTATCGATTGGGAGGGAAAAACTATCCCCACCGATAACCTGACTTGGATCGCCGGACAAGCCGCCCCCGCCGGCTTCATCAATGCCTTTAAAGCTTGGGCCCAGGTCAATTTCAAAGATAAACCTTACGCCGAATTCGAGGCGAAGTTCGGCAAAGACGCCCTCTGGTTTTGCGACAAACCGGAGGCGCTCATTCTGGCCGCCGCGCAAAACTACAATGTTTGCGACGAGGCCTATATCGTCATCAACACAGAAAGAGAGCTCCAGGCCGAATTAAAATATACCGAAGAAAAAGACAAAATCCTCCGCGTCGTCGGCTACGACGAATGGACCGCCGACTATCCCAATCCCGACCACAACCATGACGTCAATAAAGTCTTAACCTGGGGCCTGCAGGATTCTTCCATCGGCTTTTGCTACACTGTTGACGGCCAGCGGTTCGATATCCCCTACCCGGAAAACCGGATGGCCTTCATTGAAGGCGGCGGCGATTGGAAAGCGATCGCCTACGGCCTGATCCGCGGCAATAAAGAAGGGGAATATTACATCGAGGTCTATGACGCGTCCGATAACCGGCTGGGAGTGATCAAGACCGAATGGCCGCATCATATGCACCCGCCCGAACTGATCGCCGACCGCCGCATCAAAATCAATGTTTTCGAAGAAAGGGTCGGTTATCCGACCTGGCTGGTCGCCAACTACGGTGACAATTACGGGGAAAAGCCTTACGAACGGCTCCGTTTCGCGCGGCTCGATCCCGACACCGAAGCCAAACAACAATTCTGGCCCAACTTTATCACCTCAATCGAAACGTATGACGATAAGCAGAAAGGCCGGCGCTTAAAACTCAAAACCATCTCGACCAACTGCGCTACGCTCCCCTTTGACAAACGCTGGGCCGGGATCAAAATGGCCAAGGAGGTCGACCAGGTTTTAGAAGTAAACTCCAGCGACGAGATCTTTATCGACGAAACAACCCACACCTGGTCGCCGGTTAAAGACGCCCGCCATACTAAAGAGATCAAACAAGGATCGCTAAAAATGAAGGGGCTCCTGCTGGTCAGAGGAGCGGACGGGAGTGAAAAAGTCGCCCCCCTGACCGGACTGCCTTTCGCCCTCGCCACCACTCAAGAAGCGCGCAAAGTTATCGGCGCCGAGCTAAGCGCTGACCGCCAGAGCCTGGTTTTCACCAAGCTGCGGCGCGACGATCCGCTAAAAGACAATCCGAATTTTATCTATTCCCTGCCGGTTCATCTCTATGATTCGTCCAATCCAAGCAAGTTAAACCCGGCCTACAACGGCTTGCGGGAACTGCTCGACAAACACGAACTGACCGTCCGGGTCGAAGAAGAGAAGGGGAAACATTTCCTCCACTTGATCGACGAAAACGGGACGGAAAGAAAGGTTATTCCGGCGGATGAATTGATCGACAACGAAAACCGCGGTTTTCTGCAGAACAGCGCCCGGCAGATGACTTCTCTCGATTCCTTTTACCATCGCCTGACCGCGGATTATTCCGGGACCGAAGAATATCGGCCCCGCATCGTCAAGATCGAAGGCGAAATCAAGCTGGTCCTCACCCGAACAACCAAAGTCTCGGTCAAGCGGTCGAAAGAAAATGAAACCGCTTTTAGTTTGGCGGCCGCGGAACCGGACCGCCAACTCTTCTTTGCCGTCCCAACTTCTTCAGCCAAGATCAGAACGGCCAAAGGCAAAGTGAAATGGGTTCCGCTCTCCCTGACCAGACCGATTAGCTACCGGCCGACCCCGAACCGGGGGACCGCCGCGATTAGGGCCGGGAAAGACACCAAATTTATCCGTTTTGCCATGACTGGCGATCTGCCGCTGAAGACCCTCTTTGTCCGGTATGACAAAAAAGAGGACAAATTCAAAGCTTATACTCTTGGCTCCATGGAAAGAGACGCCAACGGCAACATCAGAACAACCGAACTCTACCTCGGCGAGGTTTCCGCCGCGACCGACTTGCACCTCCGCTCCAGCTTCAGCGACCTTAACGCCGTTGACAGCTTGGCGATCGAGATTTTCTATACCCGCCAACCGGAAGTGATCGACGGCACCTATCACAGCGTCGTTCACGGTCAGCGCCAGCACGGCCAATTTTTCCGCGACGAGGCGTTCCCGGCCGGCGATCAGGCGCAGTTCCGCGACGAATATTTCTACGGGGTGGTCCGTCAGCTGTTCAGCGAGGCTTTTCCGCCCGACCGGGAAGGGCGCAGCGGCTCTCTCCAGCTGGGGAAAGATTTCGATTTCGACGTTAACGATAAACCGAACGGCAAACCGATCGAAAACGGGACCCAGTTCGTCGGCCAGCACCGCCACCTCTTTGAATTGGTCGAGGTTTTGCTGGGACTGCCTAAAGGGGTCTCCCTCTCTTTCGCGGCCGAGCTCCTGAACCGCTCCGGCGGTTGGGAGCGAATGGTCCACAAGCCCCACTATGTCGCCTTGGTCCTCTACTGTCGCGAAAAAGGGTGGCTGTCGGGGGTTTCGGAAGACGAACAAGGAGTCCTCGCGTTAGCCTTAGCTTTAGGCTTGGCGCTTAAATATCATATAAAAGTCACGGGGTTTGAATCACAACCCAACACCTACGGCCAGGTCCACGGCCAAGACGCGCAAAGATACAACACCGCGATGCAGCTGGCGGCCGACGCCTTGATGCCGTACGAAATGCGCGAAGTGGTCAAGTTCTTTGGCGGTCAGGGGATCTCCGGCTCCTGGAAGCAAAAATATGAACATCTCCTGTTCGATCTTTGGTACCAATGGCCGCGGGCGGAGCTGGCCAGGAATGTCTCCCCCGCCGTCTTCCTTTTCTCCGGCGGACGGATCAAGCCCTATATTGTTGACGATTACTTCCTGTTTTCCTACGCCTTTGATTTCATGGCCGGCGCCGCCATGTACTCAAATTCCCGGCACTACCTGGGCCGCAATACCACCGCGACCGGACGGAGCCTCTTTTACTGGGCCTTTATCCAGGGCCCGGCCATGAACCAGGCCTTCTTTTTCCAATCCACCCGCGGAGTGACGGAACTCTTCCGGAAAGGGTGGCAATATGGTCAATTTGTCGTGACCGCCCTGCAAAAGAAAGGGGCTCTCCCTGAAGAAAACAGCCGTTTTCTTTCTTACCTCATCGCGACTTCAGTTTCATCGGTCGCGGTCGGGCTGATGCAAACGGTCCCCAATTTCCTGGTCCTGGGAGGCAATCCTCTAAGCCAAGGGTTCGGTTTCAATGAATTCTGGGCGCTCTACGCCGCCTATATTAACTACCTCGGTTATAAGTTCATTAAAAATTGTCAGACGCTAAACCCGGAAGCCAAGCACGCCGCAGGGACCACCGAAGGGGCAGTCGAAGCGGCCCGAGCCAAAGCGGCGACAATCATCAATGATGTTTTTGATGAAAATGGCACTCGCTTCTTCCGGGCCTACCAATTGATTCAAGCCGGAAAATACCAGGAAGGGACCGATATCCTCAAGGGGTTGGTCAGCGATCCGGCGACCTACCGCGATATGAATTTTGTCCTGCTGGCGGAAAAAGAGCTGGAAAAACTCGGGTTTAACCTGAAAGATGTTCCGATTGGCCGCCCGCTCCGCGAAGACGCCCGCTACTTCTTCACCGGCTATCGGCTTTTAGCTCAAGGCCGGACAGACGAGGCCAGGGAAGCCTTTGAGGCCGTCGTTAATCGTGAGCAGTACTTAAAGATGGGCCTGGCCGCCAATCTTTATTGGGCCTTCCGGCTTTACCTGACAGAAAAAGACACTTCGACTAAAGCGGCGTATAATGCTATCTTCCGGCCGGAACCGAAAGATGAGCTGCTGGTTAGTCTGGCCCAAGCGGAGCTTAAGAAGATCGACTCTGCCGCAACAGGGAGGAGCGCACAATGACCAAAATTAGCAGACTCCAGAAGTTTATCGGAACATTAGCGCTGGTTACCGCCGCGGCCGGCGGACAGCAGGCTTATCAGCGGTTGTATCTGTCCAAGCAAACCGCCAACCAGATAGTTGTCCCGCCCCAAACCGGCATGTACCACGGGGTAATGGCCAATTTAGCGGCGGACAAAGAACACCTCTACTGTTTTGCCCAGATGTCCGGCCAGCACATCGACCTGGCGCAGCGTTTCGTTAAACTTCGGGAAATGATGTCCGCCACCCCCTTTCCGCATAAAGAAGCGGTCGAAATGAAAAAAACCGGGGGGGCCCTTAACATTATTATTGAACCGGGAAGCGGCAGCCAATCCCGCAGTCAGTTTCTGGGAATAAAAGGGATAATTGATGGGACATATAATGAAGGCATTACCAACTTCGCCACCGGGGCCAAAGATTTTGGCGGACCGGTCCTAGTTTCTTTCCGCGCCGATCCCTCCCACCAGATCTCCACCGATCAGGCAAAAGCCGCCTTTCAAAAGATCCGCGCGCTCTCTCTTACGGCCGGCGCCACTAACATCACTTGGGTCTGGCAGGTCAATCCGAACGATCCTTCTTCGTGGCAAACACCCCCCCCAGCCGATGAATTCCAATGGGTCCAGGTCTCCGCTTATAACGAAGGGGGCCTCGAACTGCTGAAACAAACTCTCCCGGGGATAAAAGCCCTGGGCAAGCCGATAATCGTGGAATTCGGCAGTTCCGGTTCGCCGGCGGAGCAAGCGACCTACATCAATCAAGCGGTCGCCTTTTTTAGCCGGGAAAAAATAGGCGCGACCATCTTCATGAATATCTCCCAACTGGAAGGCCGCACTTTTCGGCCGTGGGGCTTGACCGACCCAGCGGCTAAAACGGCGTATCAAGCCGCCCTGCGCCCGCTTGATCTGACGGCCAATATTACAACCGGTAACGGGATTAGCCCCGATCGCGCTGATCCTCTTTCGCCGCTCCCTCATTGCCCGGCTATCGAAAGCCGCTATTCCAATCACGAAGAATTGGAACGCATTAATGACCTTATTGAACACCTTGAGAACCTCGACTTGATCAGCCCAACCCTTGGACCGATCAACGCTAAAGACGCCAACTTAAGACGGATTGATCGGGCGAAAACACTCGCTGAACTGGCCGAGCTTCTCAAAGATCCCGGCTATCTGCAGCAAGCGGAAGAAGCGTTAAAGGATGCCGACAAGAAACCCGACGAAGGGATCAATTACCATCCCCGCGTTCAGTACGTCAGAGAGTATTTTGAAGTTATTCTCCAAATGGCAAAAATTCAACTCCTGCTGGGCAATCTGCCAAAGGCCATTCAGACCTATGAGCGGCTTATTCAGGAATTCTCGCCCGAAGGCAAGGAAATAATGGTCGCCCAGCAGATTCATCAACATTCCGTTCCCGGCTACCTCGCCCGCACCAGGCTGGAACTGGCCGATCTCTATTTCTCTCAAGGAATGTTCGAGAAAGCGGAACCATATTATCAAGAAGTCTCCGCTTGGGGGAAAGCTGAAGCCGAAAAAAGCGCTTTTCGTCATTATCGGGAAGCCGCTGATTCCGACCAGATCAAGTATCTTGAAGCTAAAGCCCAGCTTGGACTCGCTTTCATCAACCTTCATAAGGCCAAGGGTGATTACTCCGCGGCCAAAAGCTTGTTCCAAAGCGTCCTCGCCTGGGAAAAAACGGGGCAATTAAGCTCATCCGACCGTTCATTTAACTGGGCGTTCGGCCAGGTCACGAACGAACGTCGGCCGTTTTTGGACCTCGCGTTCGCTTCACTTATCGGCATCTTACGGGTTTCGGCCGCGACCGCGACGAACCTGGAGGAAGCAAAGGCCAACTTCGACAAGGCCATTGACTGGCCAAAGCTCAACCGTTATGATTACTTAAAGAAAATTCTGCTGATGCCTGAAGTCGATCTGACCACCGCGCCCAATCGCTGGCAATTAATGATTGACGCTTTGTCCAGCATCAATCTGCCGGAGCCAATGAAAAAAGAATTAGAAACAGTGAGGTTAATAGACGATGGTCAACATTAATGAAATCCTAGGCAATTCCTATGACTACTACCGCCGCAATTTAATCGCCGCGGACGGCCGCCCGCTGGCCGACCCCGACCTGACCGATCTGGACAAAGACGGTGATCTGCGGGAAAAAATCACTTTTTCAGAAGGGGTCTCTTATGTTATGCTGCGCGCCGTGGAAAGGAACGATCGCGAGACTTTCGACAAGGTCTGGCGCTGGACGCAAAAAAACCTGCAGCGCCAAAACATCAGCCAGCTCTACAACCCGGCCACTAAGGCTTTTGAGCCGCTCGACCCGGCCAAACGCGATCATCTGTTCGCTTGGCGCTACCTGCCCGGCGTTAACGACCGGCCCGGCGCCGTTCTGACAACTTATGATATTGACCCGGCCTCCGATGCCGATCAAGACATTGCCGCCGCGTTGCTCCTCGCCGCTCAAAAGTGGGGACAGCCGAATTACAAAACCGAGGCGGTTGCTATTTTAAATGACATCTGGACCAAAGAAACCAAGGTCATCAATAACCGGCGCTATTTACTCGGCGGCGACACCCAGATCTACACCAAAGATCCCTTAAGCGGTGAACCGACGTTCGGTATTAATCTTTCTTACCTGCGGCCGACCTATTACAACACGCTATTCGCGCAGAACGATTCGGTTCATGATTGGCGCTCTCTGACCGCCCCGGCCTATGAGCTGATCGAAAAAGCCGGTGATACCACCTTTCACAACGAAACGGGAGCCCCGGTCGAGGGGAAGGTCAATTTAGTCCCCGACTGGATCGCGCTCGACAGCCAAGGGCGGATCAGGGACCACGGCTGGAAAAAAGACGATCACAGCCGCAATGATTACTACATGGGCGGGGACGCTTTCCGGACGCTCTTCTGGCTGGCGACGCAGGCGCAACGCGATCCCGGCGATTCCGCCGCTCGCCGCTATATGACCGACGCCAGCGGGACCGCCGCCGACTTTGGGCCCCTGGCCTTTTTAAGAAAGGAATTTGCCGCCCGCGGAACGCTTGTCAGCGGCTACAATCTGGACGGCACGCCGCACTGGGCAGGCGAATCTTTGCAGACGCTGGCCGTTTACATGGCTTATTTTGCGGTCGCCGGCGACAAAGAAACCGCCAATAAGATCATGGAAAAAATCATGGTCAATTACAATCCGGACGGGTTTTGGCGAACCGAGCGGGAAAATGATTTTTACTACGCCCAAAATTGGATCTGGTTTAGCCTCTCCTTGATCAATGACGACCCTAAAAACACTTTTCTTCAGGGAATCATCGCCGGCGCGCCGACCACGGCCGCAGCCAGCGGTCCGGCCCCGTCAACCCCGGGCAAAACGCTCCCCTTCGGCGAGATCGACTCGTCCATCGGCTTCGTCGGCTGCGAGGGGCGCCCCAGGCTTGACGCTGAAAAAATAAAATTTGAAATTGAAAACGGCCGCCTGGATGTCGCCGATCTAGCCCAGGTTTTACGGGCAATCGCCGCTGTTCCCAAGCAGGATGTCTTAGCCGCCGACTTCGACTCCTATAATTTGGCGCAGCTATTAAGCACTTTCCCGGAACTGAAGACCATCCACGGCCTTGACCAGCAAAAGCAAACGCATCTCCTTTCTTTCTTCGTCGACAGCCGGCAATATTGGGCCAACGCGATCACCCTGCTGGGGGTCTACCTTCAATACGTTATGGAAAATTCCAACCTTCAGGCCTTAGCCGAAGCCAATTCGATCGCCCAGGCTTTCCAAAACCGGTTGGAAACCCAAAAAGCGGCCGACGCGACCTCAAAAGTAAAAAGATTGCCGCCGCTCTATAATCTGGCCGAGCTCAATTTTATTCAAGCGGAAATATATTCTCAAGCCAAGGAAGAAAATAAAGCTTACTATCAGCAAGGGATTGCCCTGGTTCGGCGCGGCATCGCCCAGATCGAAGACCTGCAAAATCAGCCGACTTATCCATCCAAGCCGGACTATTTTACTCTCTTGAAAGGGTTGATCACTTTAGCCGATCTTTATCAAAAGCTGGCCAATCTCACCCACAATCAAGACTATTACCGGACCGCGTTTGCCATTTATCAAAGCATTTCGGCCACCAATGAGCGGGGAGGCATCAAAATAGACCTAACGATCCCCGATGGCCCGAATGGTTATCGGCTCAAACTTGTCGCCGCGCCAAAAGTAATCGATGAGGCGATTACTTTTAATATTGACCATGGTTATATCAACCCGACGGCCCGCAAAAACACCCTGGCCGGCATTTATCACTATCATCACGGAATCGCCCTCCTCAAGCAGGCCGGAGCCTTGGTCGCCTGGCCGCGGTTAAAAAGCATTAATAACGTCGCCGAGCAGATAATCAACGTCGAATCAGCCAAGCAAGAGCTCCTGTTGGCCAACCGTCTGACCGGTGAAGATGAGATTGCTAATTACATTACTTTCCGCACTTTGGGCAAGATCGCGGCCCAGGCCTTGACCGGTCTTTTCTGGAAGGACTTTTCCACCACCCCCCCGATCGAGGCCCAGTTAAACACCATTGATCGGGTCAATTCGTCGTTCTTTCTGGATTTAGCGACGATGGTTGAGGGGGAACTTCTCCTCCTTCTGGCCGACCGGATCCGCTATTATCCGGAAAACACCGCGGCCAATCAGAAGACTATCGATGATTTGAAACGATTCCCGGCGCTTAATTCCGCCATGGCCCAAGCGGAACAAACGCTTAATCAACAATATCCCGGGACGGTCATTATTTCCGATCTTGATTCCTTCGGCGACCAACGCAATGAAATCTGGCTGAAGCTTTGGAATTTGTACCCCTGGATCATTAACTCTTTGGGCGGGACGGATCCTAATCTCGACGCTAAACGGCTGGATATTTTAAGCCCTCAAGATAAAAGTACGGTTCTTGATATTTTTAAACGCAATAGCACGCCGTACAGCGGCAAAATAAATCACTCTCGTTTGGCGGATATTTTAGTCGCCTCCGCCAGGGATTCATTTTTCCCCAATATCAATCAGCGGTTCCCCTATCTTCATATTTGGGCGCGGATTAAACAATTGGAAATAAACATCCGCGACGCCGCTTATGTCGCTCCGATCAACCAACTGGGTGAGCCGACTAATTTTCTTGATGGTAAAAACTTCAGCACCGTCATATATGCCGTCAACGATCCCCGCCGGCAATTGGACGAAGCAAAAACAATAAGCGAGGTTTTACCGCAAGGCAATATCCAGGAGAACGAGTATCTTGGGGTCGAATTTGATTTTATTCGGGTCATCTACTTACTGGCCGGGATCCCGACCCAAAAAAACGGAGTCTACGTGAAAGTAAAAAACCTGGTCGACCCAGAAGAAACGATCAGCCTGATCAATAAAATCAGGGGGAATTATCGCGACTTTAATGAAGAGGACCGGATTTATTTCGAGGTTCAGCTCAATATCAGGGAAGCCGGCGCTCTGACCCAATTGAAACGCTACGATGAGGCGCTGTCGATTCTGCAGGCCAGCGATCGGCTAGTCGCCTCCCCTCTACCAACGCATATCACCGATAAGATCCAACAGGTCATTCGGGTCTTGGCCAACAATCTTAATTCCCACCAGCTCGACATCACTAATAAAATCTTAAACGTCGCCCAAATCATGTTGGATTACAATAGTCAAATAAATCGCTATTCTTACGTAGTTGCGGCCGATAAACGACAGCCGGTCCAGGAAGCGCTGATTGCCGCCGGTTGCCTTGACCGGGGCGGCAAGGTCAAGCCTGATTTCTTGAACCGCCAGGGACAATTCGCCCAAAACTTGAACACTAAAAAACTGCAACTGACCGCAGCCGAAACCGCCCAGATTTTTGACGTCTTGAAAAGGGCCGACGTTTTCGCCCAGTTAGGCCGGCAGATGAAAGCGGTAACAGCCCTGATTGGCCGACGCGACTTTCCTGCCGCCGCCGCCAAACTGACGGAGCTCATGAATCAACTTGGAACCTTGGACAATTCCGTTAAATTTGAACAACAGTACGGCGAACGTCTAACCCTTGATCTCCACTCCATCCGAGCGGAACTTTACCATTTCATGACTGTTGCGTCTTCATTAAGCAGCACCAAGCCAAAAGGCGATGTGGTTTATGAGTTCGGCCAAAGCACCTATTTTGAATCCCGTCGCTCGACGGTCAAATACGATCTCTTCTATCGTCCAACCTTTATGACCATGGATTTCCCCGATATTGCTGAAGATCGTTACACCTTCTAATTTAGACTGAAATTATTTGCCTAAATTAACGATATATAGTCAGAAAGGAGACCAATCATGGTAGATTTTAGCGGCATACTAAAGACCTCTTATGATTATTCCGTTAAGAAACAAATCGCTTCGGACGGACGTCCGATCGCTGACTTGGATAACAACGACAACGACGCCGATGGCAATTTCGATGAAAAATTAACCTATTCTGAAGGAGCTTCCTACGCCCTGCTCCGAGCGGTCGAAATGAACGACCGGACGACTTTTGACCGGGTCTGGCAGTGGGTCCAAACCAATCTGCAAAGAAAAAATATCCGCCAGGTTTTTAACTCCAACACCCGGACCTGGCAAGCTTTCAATAAAAACGATCATCTTTTCGCCTGGCGCTGGACCCCCGATTGCGGCGGCCGCGCCGGCGGGGTCGTCGCCACCCATTTTGATTCCGACCCGGCTTCCGACGCCGACCAGGATATTGCCGCCGCTCTCATCCAGGCTCATCAAAAATGGGGAAGCGCCGGCCAGATCAATTACCAAGGCGAAGGACTGGCTGTTTTAAACGACATCTGGAACAAGGAAACCAGAGTTGTCGCCGGCCGCCGGGTCCTGCTCGCCGGCGACACCCAAGATAAGACCCGCGATCCTTTCGACAATAGCCCGACTTTCGGCATCAACACTTCATATTTCCGGCCTTCTTATTACGATCGTCTTTTTGCCAGCGCCGACCAAGCCCACGACTGGCGCTCGATGGTCGCCCCGGCCTATGAACTGATCGAGCGGTCGGCGGACGCCACCGTTTATGATCCCGCCAAACAAAAGGTTGTCGGCAATAAAAATCTTACCCCCGCCTGGATCGCGATCGACAACCAATTCAATCTTCACGATTACAGCTGGCAAAAGGATGATCACACCGGAAAAGATTTCTACTTCGGCGGCGATGACGCGTTCCGGACCCTTTATTGGATGGCAGTTCGGCTTAAGGAAAACCCGAACGACGCGATGGCCAGACGGTTTTTTAACGATCGGACCGGCACGCCCGCTGACTTTGGCCCATATTCTTTTTTGCGACAGCAGCTTAGCAGCAGCGGCAGCGGCACAATCTTCAGCAGTTACCTGCTTGACGGCCGTGAACACTGGGGCAGCGAAACTCCCCAGTCCCTCGCCGCTTACCTGGTCTACTTCTGGGCGGCCGGCGACACCGACTCGGCCAATAAAATCCTCACCCGGATCCAGGCCCGCTACGACGACAAACAAGGTTCCTGGCAAGCGTCGGAAGACGACGATTATTATGCGCAAAATTGGGTCTGGTTCGCGTTAAGCTTGATGAACCATCACTCTACCCAGGGGATCGTCATGCCCCAGTCAAGGACCGCAAAACAAGAAACAACCCTGCCGCGCGAGTTTATCCGTTTCGACGAAACGCCTTCTTTTCTAAAAACCAGAAACGAGACCCAGATCGCTGAACTGACCCGAGCAATGGCCAGCAAGGACAACCAAGGTTATCTGGCCTCGTATCATCGCGCCAGAGCGCGCGCCTGGGTTACCGCTGACGCGAAAATGTTTTCCGCTTCCCATACGATGTTCGATCTCCTCTTTGTCCGCTTCCTGAAAAAACGTGAAATCGGTGATCCAACCTATCTGGATGACCTCAATACCGCGATCAAAAGCTTCAGCGGCGCGGGGGATATTTATCAAAAATCCCAGATCGCTTTTATTTTAGCAGCGGAACCGGATAAATATCCGGACCAGCTTAAGACCCTCGGTTTTGGCCGTAATTTGCCCGCCGGTTTGACCAAAAAAGAAATCCGGTATCGGCTCTATCAAGAGATCCACGCTTATTACAGCCGGGTCCCCAGCAACGCGACGATCCGCAATCTCCCCGATCCGGAGCTCGAAGGAGAAATGATCCTGCAAATGGCGATCAACGCCCCCGACCGGACAAAAGCCGACGGTTACTATGAAGCGGCCAAACGCAAATTCGACCTGGTTTTGACCAACCAGGTCAGCGAAGACCCCAAAATAAACCGGGGAAAAACTTACAACGATCTTTCCCGGGCCCAGCATCCGTACGAAGCGCGGCGGCGGCTCCGCTTTGCCCGCGGCAACGCGCAAATCCAAAAAGCCCAGGTTCTGCTTGCCCTCTCTGGAGAAGAGATTTCTCCAACCCAGGCGCTCGGTCGGATCACCGCCGCCTACAACTTGCTCAAACAGGCAACCCGGGTCAGTGAAATAACTGACCTCTTTTTTGTCCAGATCAAGCAGATGGCGGCGGAGTGCCTCCTCCGCGCTTCGTTCATTCTCAAAGACCTCAACCTGCGGAACACCGCTTTATCCATTAACGGAGTGACCGGTCACACCCATTTAAGGCTACTCCGAGTCGCCAGCGCCTTCCTGGCCGACAACACCCGTTGGCTCAACGGTTATAACACGACCATCATCACCGCTCCGGCCAATCGGCCTCTTTGGGTCAAGCAGATGGAAGCCTTCAACTACCTTTGGCAGGTCAAAGAAGAGATGTTCCGGGCCGGCGAGACCAGGACCGGACAGCCGAAAGATTACGCTCTCACCCAGCTGGTCATGCTCCAAAACGCCGAGACCAACATTCGTAAGATCATCGGCCAAACAGATCTCCTGGAGCCGGAAATTATTGCCGATGCCAAACGGACCCTGGCGGAAAACTTGACCCGCCAGGCTTTTATCGCCGTCGATTTCAACGCCGCGCAGGACAAGCCGGTCCGGCACGGGAAAAACACCGTCACCATCAAAGGGTACACCGCGCTCCTTGGCACGCCAAGCAGACCGGGCGAAGCCGGTCGCTTGTTAAACGAAGTCGCCGCGTTGCCAGTGACCGAAAAACTCCGCGAGATCCAGGCGGAAGCCTGGGTCTGGCTCGGCAAAATCGCCCTCGCCCAAGCCGATAAAGAACAGGACCGCGAACGAAAAGAAGCGATCCTGGTCGCCGCGGCCGGACAATTGAACGGGGTCTTCGGTTTGGCCGAAACCGGCCGACCGCTCCTCCGAGGGACCAGTCTTTCTTCCGCCCTGCAAACGGTCGGCGATATTCTCGCCGCCCAGAAAAACTTCACCGACGCCGGTCTTTTTTATCGTCTGGCGATCGGCGAAAAAACCGACTTGTCGGCGGACGAACTAACCCGCTTCCCCGCCCTGCGCGAACTTTTCACGGTCAAGCAAGGGGCGGCCGCCGCGCCTTTTGCCGAACTGCTGACGCTCGAAGACCTTAAAGGCGTTTTCGGCCGCAACTACTTCGCCCTCTCCGGTTTAGGCGATATCCTCAACTGGCAGGGACGTTACGCCGATTCTCTCCCCTACTATCAGCGGGTAACGCCAGACGCCGTCGCTTATCCCAAAGCCCAGCTCGGAATGCTGGAAGCTGGAATGCGGACCGACGAAACTTATAGTCCCCGGCAGATCGCCGCGCTGGAAGGAAAAGCAAAAGCGATCTTCGCTTCCGAGCCGCCAGCGTCTTCTCTTATCCTGCGGGCGCTGGACGACCTGACCGAAGCCTATCGGACCGACGAAGACCTTCAAGAACGGATCGTTTTTATCGGCCAGGAACTCCTGGGAGGAGAAACGCCGGAACTCACCAAAGTAGAAACGGAAGTTAACGGCAATCGCAAAGCAATGAGGGAAATGCTCGCCCCGATCGACCGCCCCAACCTGGAGCCGAGGGTCAAAGCCAACCTTTGGCTTAACATGGCGGAAGGACTCCTCTGGCGCCAGCGCTTTGACGAGGCTATCGACCTGCCGGTCCCGACCGAAGTCAAAACAGTTATCGCCAATCGCGATATTTACCGGGTCAGATTTAATTTAATCCAGGTCGAAGCCAAAATGCGGCGGGACTTTGGCGCCAAGCCGTTCCTTGATTTTCTCGGCGCTTCCCTGGAAAACAGCGAAGCGATCAGGATCGCCCTGCGGGAAAAAGATCCCGACCTGGCCGCCCGGATCATTTTGGACTTGAGCGAAGCCTATGTCGTCGAAGAGAGCTGGCCGCAAGCGGTCGCCGCGACCAATGTTAAGGCCGCCCTGCTCAAGCAGGTTGAAACCTTATTTGAAAGCCGCCGGCTCGGTTACCGCCGGCTCGAGCTCGGGCTCGCCTATCAGCGGGTCGAAGCCAATATCGGCGGGAAAGAATTCGCCCAGGCGGAAAAAGACGCCCTGGCAATTCCCGCGCTGACCAGCGCGATCCGCCGCGACGATCCCCACCTCGCCTATGTTGCCAATCGGGGAGACGCCCAGAGCCTGGTCTTCTTGGGCGATCTGTATTCTTATCGCTGGATCGGGGAAAATTTCGAGGCTTCCCGAGATCGTTATAATGACGCCTTAAAAAAGGTTAAAGATGACAATACTAAAGACAGCCGGCTCCTCCGGGCCAAGATCCAATACGGGCTCGGCCAGGTCTATAATTTCGGCCGGCCGATCATGGATTACCCGACCGCCAAACAAAATTACGAACACGCTCTGCGGACGCTCGATACTCTGCCGCAACGCTCCATCCCCAAGCTGGAACTACTTGCCAAGATCTATCTGGGACTGGCCACCCTGGAGCAAAAAGAAAACAACCAGGCGGCCATGCGCGAATATTTGGAAAAAGCTCGCTTCTATCTTGATCAAATCCGGCGGCCGCTCAAAGAGATCGCCCTTTCTTTGCGCCGAATGGAAAACAGCGTCTTGGCCCCCAATGTTTCCGTCGCCGCGACCCATTTCGAAGAAACGAGCGGCAACTATGCCTCCAGGGAAGACCGGTTAGCCACGCGCTTCGCCCTCCCGTTCCTGCGCGACCAATATATTCCCAGCCTCTCCTATTTTGCCGACAACCGGACCTCCAGCCAGGGCAACCGCTCCCTGGGCGCCGCTTACCTTGGTTTGCGCGCCAATCCCGACCTACCCTGGGTAAGACGAACCATGACTTTCGACCTTAATTATCGCTTCCTGCAAAGCGGCGCGCAAGATCCACACTCTTCCGCTCCCAAGCCGATCTTCAACCGTCAACCTAACGTCGAAGGGAGCGTCCAATTGTTCACCCGCTACGCGCTGGGGACCGCTTCTCACAGCCGAGACTTTAATAATTCCGATCTCAACACGACCTATTTAAGTTTAGGCTTAAACTCCGCCGGTTTCTTCCCTCGTTGGCCGGTCCAGGTCCAGGCCAACGGTTTCTACAGCAATTATAACTTCTTGTCCGACGGCCGCTTTCCGGCCCGGCAAGACGCCGGCCTTGATCTTAAGATCAAAGGCGATCTGGCCGAAGCGACCCCCGCGGTCAGCCATAACACCCTCTCTGCGGAATTAGGCTTGGGCTTTGTTTTCTATCAGCATGAGCGGGTTCCCGGCGGCGGCGCCAACGGCAAAGACCTCGATATCAGCCGCGGCCTATTTAACGTCGGGAATGACCGATCCGAAGGAACCCCCGATTATCTGCGCGGTGGTAGCGGCTCAAATCCATTCTGGGGACCGGTTCCTCTCCGAGCCAATCTGGCGCTCAAATGGAATCCCGGCACCATCGGGGTTTTCCAGCTCTGGGGAGGACTCAACTATCAAGCGACCGACCAGTTCTCTTACCGGAGCACGAATGTCGGATTAAGCGCGGACTTTGCCCAGTTCTTACATTTTTAACTGAAATTTTCAACAAAAGATAACGATAATTATATGGAAAGAACGTCGATCAAGAAAGGGAGAAAATAAATGGATATTTATAACGGCCTCAATTTAGTCGGAAAATACGAGAACGGGATGTGTATTCCAGCCGATTCGACCTCAAGTTCTCCCGCAAAAAACATTAAACCGGAGGCGGATCCCCGTGGATCCCTCCCTCTGCCGAACAACATCATGCCCCGCCGACCCTTAACCCTGGCCGACTTTAACCCTTTGGGAATGTTCATTGGCTGCGTCAACCCGGCCGGTTCGTCCGCCTGCCAAAGCATCGGCGACGGAATCGGCAGTTTTTCGATGAACATCCCCAATGGCGTCAATCAGTACAGTATTCCAGTCGGGACCCCGATCGAGTTTAAAGTCGCGATCGCCAATGCCGAATGCGTCGATCCGTCCAAGATCAGCGTCAGGCTGGAAACCGGCAATGGCAACTTTGACCTGGCTTACGCCAACGGTGTTTTCTCGACCACCCAAAACGCCGATAAAGCGTGGGGCAAGCCGATCAAGCTCGTCGTCCGCGACGGCGACAACAAGATCGTTACATCGCAAAGTTTCAACGATTTCGCGATCAGCACCGACTCCACCGGCGCTTCCGGAAATTATCAGGCCGGAATCAACGTCGGTTACGAAGACAGCGGCCACTACGCCCGCCGGGCCATCACCCTCTCCCCTAACTGGTCAAGTGAAATCCCTGCCGGGACCTTGAATTACAGCTGGGAAGTCAAGGACCCGGACGGCAACCCGGTCAATTTAACGATCGGCGGCAACAATGCCGCCTTCACCCCGATGCGCGACGGCACTTTTACCGCGACCTTGACGATCACTGGAGAGAAACTGGAAAAACCGCTCACCGTCCAGAAGAGCGACATTATCGTTTACCCTTTCCCGGCGCCGGGCCTCAAGATCGACGGCAACCTTTATCCCAAAGGGCTTTCGGAACAAAGCTACCTCCCGGTCCTGATCCCGAGCGATTACCGCCCGGAACTCGGCCCGGAAGATGAAGCGGCAATCTGCTCTTTCAAACTCTATCACTTTTTCAACGGCGCGCCGGTCGAGGACGGGGCCGCCGACCAGTCTTGCCGGACCGGCGGACAGCCGAACCCTTTCAGCTTCACTTTCCCGGAGGTCGCGACCAACACCAATTACTATCTGGAAGTCAAAGCGGTCGGCGGCGACAATTCTTATGAGATCGCCAAGACCGAAACGATCTCGGTCGCGCCGTCGGGCAGTATGACGGTCACCGGCGATTTCACCGTCGCCACTCCTTATTCGGAACGCCTCGCCCACCGGCCGATCACGCTTAACGCCCTGATCATCGACGGCGCGGCCGCTTACCGCTGGGAAGTTGTCGCCAAAGACAACGTCCCTTATTCAACTCCGCTCCTTATCGGCGAAGGCTTGGCGCCAACCGTCTCCCACACTTTCGACGAGGCCGGAAAATACGCGATCAAATTGACCGTCCTCGACGCCAATCAGGAAGTCCTGGCCACCGTCACCAAAGAAGGGGCCGAGGCGCTGGAAATCTACCCCTTCCCGGCCCCAGCGGTCGCCGTCAGCTGGGTCAATAATAACGGCCTCTTCGTTAATAAGCCGATCGCTATTTCCGCCCTCATTTTGCGCGACTGGCCGGAAGACCTGGCCGCCACGCTTGAATGGAGAATCAGTCACACTGAACTTCAAGGGGGACAGCCGACCCAAGTCGATGATTTTGTCTATAGCGGCGTGAAAAATATTGAGCCGGTCTTCGCCGTTTCCCGCAGTTATCGGGTTGATCTGAAGGTTGTCAGCAATGCTTACAGCGTCGATTATACCGCGCCGGTCCCGCTGGAAATCTACACTCCTTATGCCGGAACACCGCAGGTCTTAATTAACGGCAGTTTGGAGTATTCCTACTCCCAGGGGGAGACCGCCACCAACATTTCCGGTTGGACCGATTCGACCAATCCCGACGCCAAATACCGCTGGACGATCACCAAGCCCGACCTGACCCAGCAGATCGTTGACGCCAAAGACATCCCTTCATTTAATTTCGCCCAAACCGGCGAGTACGCTTTCAAACTGGAAGTCCTTGACGGCAGCGATAATCTTATCGGCTCCGCCAGCCGCCTGGTCAACATCTATCCAGTCGCCGGCGCGATCCCGCAGGCGACAATCTCCGGCAACCTTGAATATTCCTTACATCAGGGAGACGTCGTCTCTAATATTACCGGCTATTCAAGCGATAACGATCCTAATAACCAGTATGAGTGGAGCGTGGTCGCTCCCGATCCGAACGATCCGTCCGGCTTTGTCACTATTCCCTACTCCGGCCAAACGATCGCCTCGTTTGACTTCCCGAACACCGGTGAATACCTCTTTACCTTTACCGTCAAAGACAGCCAGGGAAACATTAAGACCACCGCTTCCCGGAAAGTCAACGTCTACGACAAGGCTGTCGCCATCCCGCCGGCCGGCATTGTCGGACCAACCTCCGGTAAAGTCAACGAAGGGATCCCTTTATCGGCGGCCGTAATCGACGGAGCGCTCTACACCTATACCTGGGATTTCGGGAATGGAACCTTTGGTAGCGGTCCGATCCCAACCCCACCGGTTTACGCCAACGAAGGGGCCTACCCGGTGAAACTGGTCATGGCCCGGATCGACGACCCGACCGTTAAGACCGAGGCCAATTGGATGATCACCATCGTCAAACAGACAGTCACCCCGCCGGCCGTCCAAATCTTGTTTCCCCCGGCGGCGGAAGAAGACACTCCGGTCCCGATGAGCCTGACCGTCGCCGACCCGCTGAATTGGGAGATCACCTGGGATTTTGCCGATGGCAAACCGTTTGGTTCGGGGACCGACGTCAGCCATCAGTTTGACAACGGGGGGATAAAGCAAATGGTCGTTAAGCTTAAAAGCACAATCGACGGAATGGAATATTACTTCTATCCCCAGATCTATATCGCCACTCATGGCAGTCCGGTCCCGAACCTGGTGATCACTCCGGGACAGGGCCCCTCGCCGCTCGCGGTGGTCGCCGACGCCGGCCTAAGCTACCCGACCGGCAGCGGCGCGAGCCTCGTGAAATACACTTTCTACTGGGGCGACTCCCCGTCCGCGATTGAAAGCGGCAGTGCCGCCAGCTTGCCGCACACTTTTGCCTGCGCCGCGACCGACGCCTGTAAATATACCGTTCGGGTCGTCGTCGAGGACAGCAACGGCAAGACGTCGGAGCTGACTTCGTTGGTCACGGTTTGGCCGCAGTAAAGTGAAATTTTTCCGGAAAGTCAACGATAATACATATGATAAGGAGTAAAGATGCAGACAAGACCGATCAACAGAATTAAGGCCGAACAATCGCCGGCAAGGGAACTATTCCCCGCGCGGCGTCTTTCGCGCGGCGTCTACCCGGGAACAGAGAAAGCCGGTCTCTCCTTGTCCGGGTTGGAACAATTTGGCCGTCGAACGCTTATTAATATTACCGCCCGCGCGGCGGAAGCATATTCCCCAGCCGTCGCCGGATCCCCCGAAAATCCGTTAGACATGACGATCGTTTTTATGGCCAACAGCGGCAACACCGCGACCAATATCATGCGCCCTAACAATAACAGGCTAACCACGCGGTCCTTAACCAATCATCTTAATGATAAGATGACTTCTTTTCAGAAGCGCTACAATTCGCTCCTGTTAAATAATTGGGTAACGCTAAGCGGAGTCGCTTTGAGCGTCGGCGCCGGCTTTATGACCCCCTTTTCCTGGACGATGACCGCCGCTTTTTCATTCCTCCCGATCACCGCGCCGGTCTGGGCGCCGGCGGCGCTGGTCAGCTTAATCGGCCTGGGAATCGTCGGCCTGGTCCGGGCCGTCGGCAGACTGCGGGTCAATTCGTCGGTCGAAGAGCTCAAAACACTGGCCGAGGGAAGGGAAAAGAACCTCGCGGGCATTCTCCATCAGCTGGGCGACGATAAAAAAGTCGATTATCTCTTAAATAAACTCCCCCAAGCGCTCCGTGATAAAGTCGCGCAGGAGTTGGTCCGATTAAGCGGGCTGAGAACGGATAGGCCAGATTCTCTTGCCCTGGAATTAGCTTATGACGCCCTAAATGAATATTTAGCTTTGCCGGCGGCCGAACAACTGGCCAAAGAAACTGAAATTGCCTCCCTGATCGAAGAAATAAACACCGCTTCAAAAGAGCTTGGTTTTGACCTGGTTCCTCAAGCCAGGAGCGGGAGCATTATCCCTTATGTGATCGTCCCGGCTAACGCCGCCGCGAAACAAAAGATCAAAGCCCTGGCCGATCGAAAAAATGATAAAGGCTTGCCCGATCCGGATGTTCCCCCGCTGATCGACGGCGGTTGTTTCCTGGGTCGCGGCGGAATGGGGGAAGTTTATCTGACTTTCAACCCTCAAGACCGCAAATTTTACGCCGTTAAAATTATGCTCCCCCAACATCTTAGTTCCGGCGCGGCAATTGACAGTTTCCGCGAGGAATATGATGTTCAGGAAAGGCTTAACCACCCGGCGGTCGTTAACGCTTTTGCCTTCGGCCGATTCGAAAAGAACAGCAAAAAAACTTCGGACTGCCCTTATTTTGTGATGGAATTGATCGAAGGAGTCGACCTGGAAGAATACGCCCGAAAGCTTAATCGGCGCCTGGCGCCGCAGGAAGCCCTGGTTTTCCTCGCCAAGATCTGCGATGCCATGATCGCGATCACCAATGAGCGGGTCACGCATCGCGACCTTAAGCTAAGCAATATTTTTGTCATCCTAAACGGGCTGGCCAAAATGATCAAGATCGGCGATTTCGGACTTCTCGCCAATATCGATAAAGATGACAAATCGGCAACCGGTATTCTGAAAGGGACGGTTACCTACATGTCACCGGAATATCCGCATGAATACGCGAATCTCACCAAACTAGAACGGGAAGCTCGGGCCAGCGCCGGGACTCTCTTTCCAATCTTGGTCCGTCATGACCTGTACGCGGTCGGCGTAATCCTTTATCGCTTGCTAAGGGGGAGCGCCTTGATCTGGGAACACAACGGTCAACTTTATAAAACCTCCCCCAACCTCTTGCAGCCCGGCACCGCCGTCGATGGACGAACCAAACGGGATATCACCGAGATCAGCTGGCTCTTCACCTACGCCGCCGATTATAAGGCCTATCGCGAAGCCAAAGCGGTCGGCAGTCAAGTCGTGATGGATGACATAAAGGCTAAATACCGGCTCCTGCCGTTGGGCGATGAACCGGTCGAGCGGGCAATCACCGAGCTGGTCCAGGAAGCCACCTCGATCGACCCGGCGGAACGGCCGCAGAATTTTACCGGGCTGCGGGATAGGATCGTGGCGCTTTTCAATCAGTATTTTCCCGGCCAACTTATGGACGACAGCTTTATCCAGGCCGAGCTTCTCACCGCTCCGGAGCTCTCATTCCACGAAGAATCGAGCGAGGAAGAAACCAGGCCGGGACAGGATGACGACGAAAAAACCAAGCCGCGGCTTAGCGGAGAGGAACCGACCAATATCGACGGCAATACTCCAACCAACCCTTTGTTGTCAAATACCGCGATCCCGACGCTCCCACAATTAGTCCAAACAATAAATAGCGGCAGCAAGCCGGACCGGCTGCTGCTGCTGCAAAACATCGAACAATATGTCGATGACACGACCGTGGCAAGTCTATTAATCCCCGTGCTTCAAAGATTCATCAAGGTTGAATCAGACCCGGATCTTAAAGCGGCCGGGCGTTCGGCCATGGCCTATCTCTTTGATTATATCCAAAATGATCTTGATGATAACGGAGGCACAGCATGATCTCCAGAATAACAACAACCCATCCATCTTTTGCCAAACTTCAGAAAACGGAAAGGACCTTCTTATCTCTTATCACTAATAAAAGAGGAAATGTTGAGGCGGCGGTCCGGCTTCAAAACGCGCAAAAGTTGCTGGCCGCGGTCCAAAAAGGGGTTATCTGCGATGAAACGGCGATCACCAACGCGTTATCGCCGTTAACCTCTCATCCGACACTCGGAACGCTCTCTGCCCAAATACTGGCGGAGCTTAACCCTGCGCCGGTTTTACCGCCCACGCCGCCAATAATTAACCCGCCGCCGCAAGCGTCGGTCATTATAAACTTTCTTCCGGAAGAGCCGGAACCGCCGACCGTCAAAAACCCGGGCTTGTCACAACCTGCCCCCGTCAAGCCGTCTCTCCCCGTTAAACCAGCGCCGGCGCATCCCGGCCGGGCGTTAGCCATGCTCAAATGGACCGGCCTTATTTTGTCCGGTCCAATTTGGTTGTTGCCGTACCTGGCTTATAAGTTGGTTGCCGGCCTCTATCGGCTGGCAACCCCGAAAATGCCGGCTCATGCCGCGACAACTAAAGGGGCCCTTTATACTCCTTTAAATATTGGTTTTGGGTTGGGCGGTTACTGCTCGGTCGGGGGGCGTGAAAACAACGAAGACGCCGCCGCGATCGACATTGACGGCCCGAAAAAAACACGGTCGCTTTACCTGCGGTTGGTTGACGGAATAGGAGGGCATAACGGCGGCGAGACCGCGGCCGATATCGTCACTCATAAAACCCGTCAAGCCTATCTCGGCCGATCGCCGCGCAAGCCGTTCGACGCGGCCGAAGCGCTGGTCTTAACCGATCAGGCGATAAAAGACCGGGCGGCAAAAAACCTTGCTTTAGAAAAGATGGGGGCGACCGCCGCCACTCTCTTTATTGAAGGAAAAACCGCCCAAGTCGCTTGGGTCGGCGATGCCAGGCTATATATTCTCCGCGAGGGGGACTTGATCCTGATCACCCCGGACAATCATCTCCACACGGCGGTCTATAGGAACGACAAAAACGTTCCGGACTTATACATCAACGGAAAGCTAAACTCCGAATATAGTTTTAATGGGGCGGACGCCGCCGCTTATCATGAATTCACCAGGACCGACTCGGGCTCAACCAACGTTATTACCACCGCCCTTGGTTTACTGCCTCAAACCACGGTGACCGATCCCGACGCCAGATTGGCCGCTCAAAAAGAAAACATCAGCCATCGGCAAATCGCTTTACGACCGGGCGACACCGTCCTGTTGTCTTCCGACGGTCTGCACGGTTTTATCCCCTTCGACGAACTCCGCGGCCTGCTGCGGAATAACACCCATCTCCCGGCAGCGGCGAGGGCGCGACTGTTGGCCGAAACCGCCCTGGATTACATGAAAGCCGCGGGAAAAGAAGGCGACAACGCGACCGCCATTATCGCCGACCTGGTCGACGATAAAAATGGGGGAATAACCTTCCGTCCGACCGCCGCCAAAGCCGCCGTTCAGCTGATTTTACCGGGCGAAAAGAACCCGACCAGGATCGCGCAAGATACCGCCACCTATTACGCCGATGACGCCGCAACGCTCCGCTCGGTTGAACTAAATGAACTAAAAAAATTCCGCGGCGACTTTTTCCCGGCCGGGACGACCGTTTATTTTTCACCGGAAGGCAAGCTCTCCGGGTTCCGTTTAGCGGCCGACCAATTAATCGCTGGGACCAATTTCCCCGCCGGCACCAGGCTGTGGGTTGACGACCAGGAAGAATTGACCGGCGCCCGACTCGGCCAGAACTGGCACCTTCCCGCCGGCCTTGACGTCAAGACCGGTTCTTATCTGTTTTATGAAAAAGGAAAATTGATCAGCGCCGAGCTTTTTGGCCAACATATCCTGTTCGGTCTTTCTCATCCGCATCGGACTAATTTGAGCTTTAAAGATGATAAGGTCACAATCAGGCTGAAGCTTGGAGGCAACAAGAGTAAAAATGTCGGCGGGATCAATTATGAGGCTAAGAGCAGCTTAACCTACGACCTCGGCAAACTAACCGTAGCGGTTTTCTACGGCAGCTTAACCCTGCCCCACTTCACCGAACCGGTTCCGGACGGCAGTCGGCTCATATTTTCCCCTAACGGTGACCTAGAAAAAATAAAAATTTCCGCCCCTCTTCGGGTTTTTGATAAGAGCGATCCGCAGGTTTATGACGAATACCCGGCCGGCTCAACCATTATTTTTGATAACGGGCGCAAAGAAATCGCCAGCATAATCATCGGGGACAGAATGAATGACGCCGCCCTCGGTTCCCAGTTCTGGCTAAACGAGAACCAGGCGATCAGCGCCATTAAATACAACCAACCGCTCACGTTGTTTGGGGTCGACTTCGTACCCGGAGCAACCGTTCAGTTCAATAACGGCCGGCCGCTAAGTATTACCCCGGCTGCCGATCTGGTTTTGGGTAATTTCACGATCGGCGCCGGCTTGAAACTGGACATCAATAAAGACAACGAATCGTTCGTCATCACGGTCCCAGCCGATGCCACCAAGCTCGCCGACCGTCTCAACGCTTATACCGACCTGCCGGTCGGCTCTCAACTGGAAATTTTGGGCAATGGCATGGTTTATTCGATCACCCCGGCGGCGGAATGGGAAGGGATCGTCGCCAATAACACCGTTTATTATTATCCGAATGGCCAACGAGATTTTATGGTTATTCGCAGCCCGCAGGAGATCGGCGGCTATCGTTTCGCCCCCTCCACTGATCCGCTTTTCTTTAATGGGCAAGGCGGTCTGACACCAGATTCGATCGCTCGCGGAGTTAAGGTCAAAACTACCCAACCAGAACCGCCGACCCCACCGACCAGATTCGCTCTGGCGCCGGCCTATGATATTAATGATGTTAAATCGGTCAGAACTTACCTTCGAGCGTTAGGCGCCCTGGCCGACATCGAAGGCGAATTGACCACGGAAGAAGAAGCGATCGTCAACCAGGAGAACACCCGGCTGGCAGAGATCAAACAACGTTACGGCTCCGACCAATGGATCAATATGCAATGCCTAGCCGCCAGGACCAAGATCCTGGAGCTATTAATGTCATAAATAAGGGGATAAAAAATGCCAACAGCTATTAGAATCGACCGTAATTTAATTAATGCGATTAGAGCCCAGCTCCCCAAGGCCAAGGTAAGAGCGGACCTAAGAGCGATTACCGATCGGGTTATAAATCCGGTTACTTCGGGCGCGGTCACCGTTCCTGCAGACATCAAATTAGAGATCGAAGCTTTGCAAGCCCAGCTCCTACAGATCGTCCCCACATTACCAAAAGGGGCCGCCGTCGCGCCGATCGATCTTGAGGCTCTGGCTGGTCAGTCGGCGTCTCCGCCAGTTCCACCGCCAGGCCCACTCCCGCCAGTCCAGCCGCCGCCCCCCCCCAATCCGGGCCGGCAATTGCTGGCGGCGCAACAAAAGGTTGGCGAGCTCGAAGGCCAATTAACCACTCTCCAGGAATCCACCAAAAAGGCAATTGAGGCAAAAGAACGACTCCTCTCTGAAGAAAAAGATCGCACCCGTCGGTTGGAAGTTTCACTCGGCACTAAACGCCAAGAAATAGCCAATTTAGAAAATGATAATAAGACCATTCGGACCAAATTGCAAAGTCTTGAAACGGTCGCTCAAGAACTCAAGGACGCAAGGGCGAAGATTGCCTCCCTGGAAACCGGTCAACAGGCGACCGCAAGCTTAAACGCCGATCTCCTTAAAGCTCAAGGGGAGATTAATCGTTTAGCTTCCGCCCTTACGGCTCTTCAACAGGAGACCAAAGAGAAAAGGATTACCCAAGCCGTACACGCGCAAAAAGTCGAAGAACAAATACAAAAGCTGACCGAAGAAAAACAAGCCTGGCAAGCTAAACTGGAAAAGATCAAA
The DNA here is from genome assembly GCA_041661965.1 of Candidatus Margulisiibacteriota bacterium. NCBI lineage: Bacteria > Bacillati > Candidatus Margulisiibacteriota > Candidatus Margulisiibacteriota bacterium. The sequence continues at coordinate 51,030 of JBAZTH010000001.1, read as the reverse complement.
GCTTCAACCGCCGAAAGCATCGAAGAATTATACGCCGCCAACCGAACGCAGGGAAAGACCATCGCCGAGCTGACCGCTAAGCTTGAAACCGCGACCGCTCAAGCCGCGGAGCAAGCGCGGACAATTGCCGAACTAACCGTGGAAATTGCCAAGACCCCTTCTTTTACCATCGAAAACCTTGCCGCTTTAATCAACAACGGGGTCGCCGAATTGCAGGCCCAACTGCAAACGATCAAAGCCGCTTACGCTAAAGCCAATTTAGACTTGCATAATAAAGCGGAAAGCATTGAAGAGCTTGATTTTTCGATCTCCGTCAGGGAAGCGCAAATCGCCCAAACCAGACAAGATTATGACGACCAGATCAAAAACACCCGGGAATTATTCGACACCGCCGCTGTCAGGGACCGGGGAATTCAATTGGCCAAAGACCGGGTCGCGGCCCTGGAAAAGAACGGCGGAGAATTCACGCTCGATCCCGAAAGAAAGAAAAAGATCCAAAACGCGAAAGAGTTTTTAGCTGTTTTGGAAAACGAGCTGAAAAGAAAACTAAAATTGGACGACCCCCAAATATTGGAAAAAGAAAAAACCGAAGCGGTCGCGACGCTGCTCGATTCCTTAACTATGCTGCGCCGAGACCGGGACGCTTTAATTTCCGAGCAAGAGGAAATCAAGCGGGAAATAGTACAGATCACCGGGCAGGCCCAACCGATCGCCCAATCTTTGGCGGCTTTGGCCACTACTTTTTCCAGAGCAAAGGACGGGGTTGCCGAAACCGAAAGGGACCTGCTCTGCACGTTTTCACCATCGGTCCCAAATTAACTGAAATTTCCCCCAGAGGATGTCGATAATTATAAGGAAGGAACAGGAGCGCGCGGCCATATGGCCCCTCGCCCATTTTACAGGAGGCAAATAAAATGATTCACAGCACCAGACCAGCCAGCAGAACAATGACGACAATTAGACCGGGAACTTACGCGACGTCGAGAGAGCATTTCTCTTCTCTCTTGCGGACGGCGACGAGAACCGTCGGTTTTGCCGGCGCGCTCGGACTGGTTCACCTGGCCGCTTGCGGCGGCGGGGACGAAAGATCGCCCGGACTGGAACAACTCGAAAACGGCCTTGACGCCGGGACTTTTAACACTTTTGACGGCGGCCGGACGGACGCTTTGCCGGCGGAAGCCGCCGCGCAAACAGACGCGGTCTCTGAAGAGGTCAAACAAGACCCGCCGATTGGGATTCTAATTCAAAGCGGATGGTTATATAATGAAGCCACCATGATCGGCAAGACCCAGTTTGTTGAAGTCCCTTTTAAAGTTGAAACTGCCGACGGCAAGCCTATCGTCGTGCCGGGCCTGCAGAACGCCAGCGAGGTCCGCTTCGAAATTTACTCCGATTCGACCGTTCTCCCCACCCTCTATGACGATCCCAATAAGAGCCCGACGGCGACCTATCCTTGCTGGCCCGGGATTTGTAATCTTGGGGTTGACGCCGCCGGCAATTATTTAATCAATCTCATTCCGGCGGAAGCGCGCAAAATAATTCCGCTTTATCTGGCCAAAGCCGAAGTTGCCTCCCTTATTTCCAACGGCGGCACAAAACCGTCGCAGTCCCCGGAATTTGACATTGATGCCAACCCTAACGAAGTCGGCGTTGGTTGCGCCCCGGAAATAATTGATGCCGGCCCCGCCATCAAAACCACCCCGGCTTCATTTGCCTTAGACCAGGCAATGTATAATTCCGGCTCCATCCAATGGAACGGCAAAATTTCTTTCGCCGTCAACACCGAAGGGCTCTCTTACAGCGGCTACGCTTTTAATGTTTATTATCTTATTAGGGTGGTGAAATAAAAACATGAAAAATTTCAGAAAGACGTTCGGGACCCTGTCGCTTATTCTCGGCCTGCTTTTGCTGACCGGCGGTTTTTGCGCGGCGGAAGCGGTCACCATCCCGGCTAAAAGCGCCGTTAATCCCATCTATCAAGCAATGTACATCGTAGACAACGCGCCGATCCCGGCCCAAACAGGGGTCTATTCTCAAATTAAGACCTATCAGTATTCAAATGGTTGGTCTTCAAGCCCTAATACCCTCTCTTTGAGCGGGATCTCCATTACCGCCCAAGTCTTCGGTTTAGCAGTTTCCGATGACGGCAATTCGTTATTTGTTTCAATTAACGACTTGACCCAATCTAAGGTCAGGATTTATACCCTGGCAAACGGCGTTCCAACCGGCACCTATCAGAATATCAACATTAACACCGAAGGCTCCGCTTCACTCGCCGGCATGGCGGTCAAGGGGGACATGCTCTTCGTTGCCGATATGAACCTCGGCAAGGTCCACTATTTTAAAAATACGAACGGGACCTGGGCCCACACCGGCGACATTTACAACACGTCCTACATCACCAGGCCGCTGTTTGACGTTGCCGTCTCCCAGTCGGATGCCAGCGGCAATTATTTGATCTTCATCACCAACAAAGAAACCGACACTTTAAAAGAACTCCTTGTTTATAAAAACACCGGCGGGACGATCTCGGCCAACCCGGTCGCCTCCTTTGATCTGCAGGTCCCAACCTCCCTGAAGGTCGCCGGCGACAAGCTCTGCGTCGCTCTCAACGGGACCGACGGCGATGTCAAGATCTATACCATCAGCACTTCCTCCCCTTACTTGACCGAAAAGGCGACCATCAAGAATCCGTCAGGGGTCACCGCCAACTACGGCTGGAACGGCTTTGACGTCACTCCGGATAATACCTATCTTTATTACATCCAAGCCCAAAACGCCAGTGAAACTTCGACCAAGCTCTATAAGGTTTATTTGCCAACTGCCAGCGGCCAAGTGACCGCCCTCAATGTCAACAGCTATACCACCACTTCAAAATATGACGGGTTGGTGATCTCCCCCGATCGTTTAAAGCTCGCGACAACTTATAGCGGCAATGGAAGTTATTTGTCTTTCAATCTTAACTCCGACCTCGGCAATCCCGGCGCGATCCCGCCGGTCGTCACCTCGATCACGCCAAATTCAGCCAATTGGGGGGGGACCAATGTTTCTGTCTCGATCAAGGGTGAGCATTTCCTCTCCACCACCACCGCTTTCCTGGTCAACGGAACGGAATACCAGATCCTGGTCAATGAAGTCCTTTCTTCAACCATGATCGACGCGACCATCGATACCACCCAGTTTGATAACGCGACCAAGACTTATGCTTTGCGGCTCAAAAACGGGACCTCGCAGAACGAACTGCTTAGCGCTTTCACTATTAATAAGACCAATCAAGCCCCGAATGCTCCGACCAATTTGACCCAAAACCCAGCTTTTGGCAATAGAACCAACGCGAACACCATCACCCTAGGCGTCAAAATGTCCGATCCGAACAATCCGGACACTCTGACCCCAGAATTCAAGATCGGCGCTGGCAGTTGGGTCGCCGGCAGCGCGGTCTCCTATTCCGGGACTGCGGTTTCCGGAACTAAAGCCGTTGACATCAGCGCCTTAGCCGACGGCAATTACAATTGGAGCGCCCGGGTTAAAGACGCGGCCGCCGCCTACAGCCCTGAATCCGCGCCAACTTCTAATCCCGACTTCATCATCGATCGGACACCGCCCAAAGTCAGCTCCACGACCCCGGCTGAAGGAGCGACCGGCGTCGCCAGCGGCGCCACCATCAAGATCGTTTTCAATGAAGCGATGCAAACCTCGGTTTTCAACGGCGCGGCCGCCACGGTCAAGGTCGGCGGTACGACCATCGCGCACACCGAAAGCTACGATAACGCCACTAACACTTTGACGATCACGCCGAACGCCCCCGGTTTAATGCCCGGCGCCGCGATCAAAGTTACGCTCTATATGAACAGCGCCAACCAGAACATCACCGACGTCGCCGGCAACGCCCTCGACGGAGACAAGGATGGGGTCAGCGAAGGGTATCCGGCCGACGAGTTCAAGCTGAACTTCACGATCGGCGGCTCAAACTCCGCCCCCAACGATTTCAATAAAATTTCACCGCCCAATATCTCTGATGTTTACACCCAAACCCCGACCCTATCCTGGGAAGGGAACGGCGACCCTGATGCCGGTGATTACGTCGACCATTACTATATTACCGTTTTCGACAACATCACCCACACCTACTCCTATTATACGGTTGCCGGAACGCAAACTTTTTACACCTTTACCGCGCCGCTCACGATCGGGACCAATTACTCCTGGTACGTGGACGCTTTTGATAAATGGGGTACGGTCACCCACAGTTTGCCTTCTTGGTCTTTCGTCGTCAAGGAGGTCCAGGCGCCGACCATCGACACGGTCATCCCCTCCGCCGGCGAGCAAGGCCAAACTCTCAACGTGGAGATTACCGGGACCGGTTTTTACGACCAGACCGCCGTTGATTTCAGCGGCACCGGCATCACCAAAAATTCGACCGTATTCAACAGCGCGACCAAGATGACCGTCAATATCAGCATCGCCAATAACGCGACCCTTAGCGCCAGGGATGTCACCGTTACCAATCCCGGGCAAACACCCGTCACCAAGACCGGCGCCTTTACCATTGTCGCTCCGGCCCCGGCGCCGACCATCGGCACGATTGTCCCCGCTTCCGGCGAACAGGGGCAAACGCTTGACGTGGTTATCAACGGTTCCGGTTTCAACCTCTTAACCGACGTCGCTTTCAGCGGCATCATCAAAGATATTCAGGTTAATTCGGTAACGTTTAACAACGATGCCAAAGTGACCGCCAACATCACCATTTCCAACTTGGCCGATACGACCTACAGGAACGTGACCGTCATTAATCCCGGCGGGAAAACCGCGACCCTGGCCAATGGGTTCAAGGTTAATGAAGCAACGCCGACCCCTACCATTAAGAGCATTGCCCCGAACAACGGCCTGCGGGGTGAAAATGTCTCGGTCACCATCGTCGGCGATAACTTTGCCGCCGGCGCTACGGTCCGCTTGACCAAAATTTTCCAGACCAACATCGACGCAATAAAAGTGATCGTCGTCTCCGCTAAGGAGATCACCTGCGAACTGCCGCTCCCGGCCCTCGCGGCTGTCGGAACATGGAACGTTGAAGTTCTCCAGGGAAGCAAGAGCGCCGTCCTAACCGACGGGTTCACCATTAATTCAAGCGGCGGGACGGCCGATGTCCCCCTCAATCTCAAGGCGGCAAAATCAGGCAATGACGGCCTTTTAACCTGGGAAGTTCCACAAGCAGGTGAACCTACCGGCGGCTACCGCGTCTACCGCGGCACCAGCCCAACCACTATCACGACCCAAATAGGCGGGGATATTCCGGTCGGCGCCCATCAGCTAACCGATACCGGAGCCCTCTTAACCTCTGATTCTTACTACTACGTGGTAAAATCTTTCAGCGGGGCGACGGAATCAGGCCCCTCAAATATGGCCTATATATTAAAGACCAATATTACTCACAATGTTGGGATCGGCAACAAGATCATTATCTCGCTCCCGTATTTAAACAATTACTCGACCCTGGCCGACATTCTCGAAGACATCAACGGGATCGCGGACATAACCACCGGCAGCGGCTTGATAACCGCTCCGACCAAGGTCGGTTACATCGCCAGACTTAATCCGGCCACCCAGGTCTATGAAACCGTTTCCTGGGACGGCGGCTTGGGACAATGGATCTCTTCCGTTGACGACTTCGGCACCGCCAACATGGAATCAGCGCCATACGTGAGAGGCGAAGGGTTCGAGATCGAAGCAATGATCGACTTCACCCTGCAAATCGCCGGGGGATCAGACGGCAATTTCACTTTTGCCCTGACCCACAACATCGGGATCGGCAATAAAAATATTATCTCCATTCCTTACGAGAACAAATATTCGACTATTTCCGACATTCTCGAAGACATCAACGGGATCGCGGACATAACCACCGGCAGCGGCTTGATAACCGCTCCGACCAAGGTCGGTTACATCGCCAGACTTAATCCGGCTACCCAGGTCTATGAAACCGTTTCCTGGGACGGCGGCTTGGGACAATGGATCTCTTCCGTTGACGACTTCGGCACCACCAATATGGAATCAGCGCCATGCATAAAAGGCGAAGGGTTTGAGATCGAAATCATGACCGACTTAAGCTGGAAGCCGACCTTGTAAAGGGGGAAAATGACAATGAAAAGAGCCATCAAATTATTAGGGGCCATATTCATCGCAACCATCTTGTGCGCCTCGGCAGTGTTAGCCGCCGGCGGGTCACACATTATTTCAGGCAAAGCCCAGCCGCAGGGGACAAATTATACCCCGGCGACTTATAAGGTCTGGATGTCTAATAACTCCAGCCAAACCCAGTCCGGAAACTGCGCCTACAGCGCCACCAATTACACTTATTTTCAGGAAAACCTGGCCGACCCAGGCTTTAACTCCTCCTGGACCAACGGCCAGATAGTCATCGGGATCATGGAAAAAGCCAATGGCGCCGAATCGGGCGCCGGTTTATTCACCGCGTCCAGCGTCACTCTTTCAGACGCTACCACCACGCAGAATTTTTCGCCGGACTTCCCCGCCCTGGCTAATGTCCCCCAACCAACGGCAACCGTCAACAGCGCCCAGGGACGGGTTGATCTCTCATGGACAGCCGCGACCGCTCCTGCCGGTATCATCAGCGGCTACAATGTCTACCGCAGTACCGATGGGACGACTTTTACAAAAATTAATGACGCTTTAGTTTCGGGTACAACCTTCAGCGACACAGCGGCCAACAGCACGCCTGATCCCGTTGTCGGCGCCGCTTATTACTACGCGATAAAGATTGTTTTTACGGCCAACGTTGAGTCAACTTATCGGTCTCTGCGCTCCAGCCAGGTCACTTACCCGGCGGCGCCTTCGGCCGGCGCGCTGCAATTCAGCGCGGCGACCTATACTGTGGCGGAAAATGTCGCGACGATCGCGATAAACGTCACCCGGACCGGTGGTAGCGGCGGCGTGGTCAGCGTCCAGTACGCCACCAGCAACGGGACCGCGACTTCCGGCTCCGATTACACCTCTGCCAGCGGCACCCTGAACTGGGCCAGCGGCGATTCGGCCGTCAAAACTTTCAATGTCACGATCGCCAATGACCCGCTTGATGAGGTTGATGAAACGGTCAATTTGGCCTTGAGCGGACCGACCGGCGGCGCCACTTTGGGAACGCCAAATACTTCGGTCCTAACCATTAACGATGACGACGCGGCGCCGACCGTGGCCTTCTCCGCCGCCAGCTCCAACGGCTTGGAATCGACGACCCCGGCCAATCTGGCAGTCGCCCTCTCGGCCGCCTCCGGCCAGACCGTCACCGTCAACTACAGCGTCACCGGCGGGACCGCCACCGGCAGTGGGACCGACTACACCCTTGCCAGCGGGACCCTGACCTTCAATCCCGGCGAGACGACCAAGAATATCAGTGCGACGATCGTTGATGATGCCATCATTGAAGGAGCGGAAACCATCATCGTGACCCTGGCCGCTCCGACCAACGCCACTCTCGGTTTACTGACAAATCATACGTATACAATTAATGATAACGACACGGCCGCCGATCCCCAGGTCACCAGCATCACCTGGGAACCGGGAAAAGATTCCGGCTATGTCTATGGGACGATCAACCTCAACGGTACCAATTTCGGCGCGACCCAGGGGACCAGCACCGTCGCCCTCCAATTCCAGGGCGGCGCTTACAATAATTTAGGCGCGGCCCAGATCTACTACTGGTCCGACACCAAGATCCAGGTCGGCGTGCCGATCAGCATTTCCGGAACGTACGCGGTTGCTGGAACGACTAATGCCCGGGTCACCGTTAACGCCAAAAACGCTTCAAATACTTTCAGCTTGAAACCGAAAGTTTACAGCGTTACTCCGAACAACGGGCCGGTCGGGACTTCCGTCGCGATCGAGGGGACGGCGTTCAACCAGACCGCCGCCGGCAACTCGATCAGCTTTAACGGGACCGCCGCTTCCGCCGGCAGCATCGTCAACGCCGCCGACAAGAGCACCCTGACCGTCGCCGTCCCAGCCGGGGCGACGACCGGACAGCTTTTGGTCACCGCCAACAGCCAAACTTCGAACACCCATTATGATTGGGCGCCGTTCGATCAGATCGTCTTCACCGTGACCAGCGCGGCCCAGCCGACCATTACGACCAACAGTCTCCCTAATGGGACCGTTGCTACGGCTTACAATCAAACTTTGCAAGCCATGGGCGGGACCGCTCCGTACACCTGGGCAATAACCGTCGGCTCACTGCCAGCCGGTCTCTCGCTCAACACTTCAACCGGCGTGATCTCGGGAACGCCAACGACCGCGCAAACCGCGAACTTCACCGTCCAGGTGACCGACGCGGCCGCCAAGACCGCGACCAAAGCCCTGTCGATCACGATCGATCCGGCAGGCGTTGTCAGCGATCCTTCGATCTCCGGGATTTCACCGGCTTCAGCCTACGCCGGCCAAACCCTGATCATTAATGGTTCTCACTTCGGTTCGTCCGGCACGATCACCATCGGCGGAATCAATACCCAGCCAACTGTTTGGACCGACGGGCAGATCATTGCCTCAATTCCAACCGGGGTCGCAACTGGTTCGGCCGCGATCATAGTCAGCGTCGGCGGAAAGAGCACCGACTCCACCGTCACCGTCGACAACAGCCGGATCTACCTCGATGATTTCGAAGGGGGTTCGGTCGGTAATTTCACCGCGCCGGGAACGAACACCGGCTATTACACGTTCGGGACCGGGATCGCGCCGGATAACGCCAATATCAACGCCAGCGGCCCGCAATCCGAAGCGGCCAAAGAAGGGGCCAAAGGGATGAAGGTCAAATACTCCTACACTTCCGATTGGGGCGGCGGCTGGGGGGCGAAACTCGCCAACCAACTCGACCTTTCCAGCGCGGACAAGATTAACTTCTACATCACGTGGGACGGTTCGAGCAACGACGTTAAAGTCAGCCTTAAAGACGCCGACGGGACAGCTGTTGCCGCGACCGTCACCAACGCGGCCCTGGCCGCTGTTTCCGGGTACGGTCAGGTCAGCCTTGATAAATCAAGCCTTGTTTATGACAAAGACGGCAGTGATGCCGCCGCCAACGCGAGCTTTGATTGGACCAAGGTCAACGGCTGTAACTTTGTCTACACGACCAAAGGAACAACCTCAAACTACCACTATATCGACAGCCTTTACGCGTCGGTTGGAAGTACTCCGCCGATCCCGCCGTCAAGCACCGAGTCGCCGGTCATTACTTCAATCGACCCAACCGCCGGACCAGCCGGGACCAAACTGACCATCATCGGCTATAACTTCCGGGACAAAGAGACCAGCACCTCCCGCAAGGTCTTGTTCATTTCGGCCTCCAACACGATCATCGAAGCTGCGATCGTCAGCTGGGAGAGTACCCGGATCGTCCTGACCGTCCCCAATACTTTGGGCACGGGGACTTACGACATCAAGGTCCTGGTGGAATTCCCGTCGGCCTCCGACCCGAGCATCATCCGGTCGTTCTATTCCAACCCGGCCGCCTTCATGGTAACCGCGGTTGCTCCAGGCCCCGGCGCGATCATCGCCTACCCGACGCCGTTCAACCCGAACACCGGCGTGCCGCTCAAGATCGAGTTCGATCCGGGAACGGCCACCAACATCGGCGTCTACATTTTCGACATGACCGCCAAGCTGGTCTCCCGCCAGACCGTCACCGGCTCTCCGGTCACCTGGAACGGGGTTGACATGTACGGCGCGACCGTCGGGGACGGCGTCTTCCTCGTCCGGATCGTCAATAACGAGAACCAGGGTCTGATCGCGAAAGGCAAGATCCTCGTCGTCAAGAAGCAGTGAAATTCATGACAAAACTTGACGATATATATACGAGGGGGAAATGCCAAATGTCAAATTTCAAATGTCAAATTAAGTGGCTCCCGGAAACCGCGACGATATTGTCGCGTGTTTGCGTGGTTCTCTTACTGCTTACAGCTTTAAGCTTACAGCTTATCAGCCCTGCCTTCGCGACCGGCTACCTGGCCGATCCGATGTCAATCGGCGTCGGCGCCCGTTCCATGGGGATGGGAAAAGCTTACGTCGGCATGGCTGAAGACGGCGACGCCATCTTCACCAACCCGGCCGGGATCGCCGGGATCAGCTCCGCCAAGCTGACCACCATGTACACCAACTTGCTCAACGACGTCAACTACACCGTTATCGGCGGCGCTTTCCCGTACGGGGAAAAATCGTCCATCGGTGTCGGTTTGGTCAGTTCCCGCGTGGCCGATATCGTTTTGCGCGACGGAACCGGCGCGATCACCGCTTCGAACCTGACCTGGGGGAGCCACGTTCTCTTCCTCTCCTACGGTACCTATTTAAGCGAGCTCAATTTAAACCTGGGCAAAGATGTCGCGGTCGGCGCCAACCTGAAATATTATAATGTCGGCGGTTCCGGGATCGACGGATCCGGCTCCGGCTTCGACGCCGATCTTTCCGCCCTCTACCCGGCTAGCGAGTACGCGACCCTCGGCGTAACCCTGCAGAACGCCCTGCCAGCCGCTCTCGGCGCCAAGATCACCAAGGCGGGCAGCGAATACGACAGCATCCCTTCGACCCTGAAGGTCGGGGCCAAGGTCGCCCTGCTCGACAAAGAAGGGAAAGGGCTTTTTGCCAACAAGAGCCGCAAACTTTACACCAATATCGATTACGATTATTATCCGACCCGGACCAGCGTCCCAGGGGTCCTGCACGCCGGCCTCGAATTCTGGCCGACCGAAAATCTGGCCCTGCGGGCCGGTTCCGACAACAGCGATCTGACTTTAGGGGTCGGGATCCGGGTTTCCGGTGTTTCTTTTGACTATGCCTACCACCCGTACAGCGGCATCACCGAGAATACTTCCCATTATTTTTCGATCAGTTACATTGGCGATCCGACCAAGCGGGAGCTCCAGCTCTCCGTCGATTCCCCGATGGACAAAGCGGTCATTTACGACGACAACGTCAAAGTCTCGGGCCGGGTCAAATTCACCGAAGGCGAAGTCGGCTCGTCCGTTAAAGAGGTCACCGTCAAAGTCAACGGCGTCAACGCCCAAGTCATGCCGGACGGGACCTTCACCGCCACTTCACCGGTCAATAAGTACGGCAAAAAACTGATCGTCGTGGAAGCGGCGACGCCGAATGGCGATCTCACCAACAAAGAACTGCGGCTCGTCCGCCTGACCTCCTTTGCCGACGTCCCCGAAGGTTACTGGGCGAAAATGCCGATCGAAAACAACGCCACCGTCGGTTTGGTCCAGGGTTTTCCGGACGGGAACTTCAAACCAAACAACGCTCTGACCCGCGCCGAACTGGCCACCCTTTTGGTCCGGGCCAAAGGGATCGAAGTCCCGAACACCCGCGCCCGCCAGGTCTTCAAAGACGTCAAGCCCGATTTCTGGGGCGCTAAATATGTTGAGATCGCCCAGCGCGAAGGCTTGATCAAGGGTTATCCGGACAAGACCTTCCGCCCGAACAACAAGATCAGCAAAGCCGAAGGGATCGCGGTCCTGGTCCGCTTCGACAAGCTCCCGCTGGCGGAAGCCAACGCCAAACCGTACTGGGACGTCTCTACCCATCACTGGGCAGCCAGACACATCCAGGCGGCCAAGGAAGCGGGGATGCTGAACTTTGTCGACAACAATAGGCTTGGTCCCAAGCAGGCGATGGTCCGCGCCCAGGCGGTCGACATGCTCGGTAAGACCTCTCTGGCCAGCACCAAGGTCAAAGACCTGTACAGCTGGGAAAAAGGTTTCCAGAAAGATTTCACGCCGGAAGATCGGCCGAAGATCAGGGCGTCTATTTACTAATACCTGTAATATTGATACAATTAGCGACATAAATAGTACCTCCGAGTGCATAATTAGTTTTTGGCATCCAAGCATATCGGAGGTATGATAATGAAAAAAAATCGAAGTCCGCTTGTTTTACTTGTCCTTTTTGCTTTTTTTGGCGCTTCTTCTGTCCTCGCGGCCGGCGGGTCGCATGTTATTTCCGGCAAGGCTCTGCCTCAAGGAACAAATTACTCTCCAGCCGCTTACAAAGTCTGGATGTCCGACAATTCCAGCCAAACCCAATCCGGAAATTGCGGCTACAGCGCGACCAACTATACTTATTTTCAAGATAATTTAGCCGATCCCGGATTCAATTCTTCCTGGACCAACGGCCAGATAGTTATTGGTATTATTGAAAAAGCTAATGCCGCCGAATCGGGCGCCGGGTTGTTCAGCGCTTCCAGCGTCACCCTCTCCGACGCGACCGCGACCCAAAACTTTTCGCCTGATTTTCCCGCTTTGGCCAATGTCCCCCAACCAACAGCCACCGTCAATAGCGCCCAGGGACGCGTCGATCTCGCCTGGACGGCCGCTTCGGCTCCAGCCGGCACGGTTGCCGGCTACAATGTCTACCGCAGCGCCGATGGAACAACTTTTACCAAGATCAACGATGCCTTGGTTTCCGGTACAACTTACAGCGATACGGCAGCCAACAGCACGCCTGATCCCGTTGTCGGCGCCGTTTATTACTACGCGATAAAGATTGTCTTTACGGCCAACGTTGAGTCTGCCTACCGCTCTCTTAGATCAGCCGCCCAAGTCACCTATCCGGGCGGGGGGAGCCCGGCTATCTCTCTTAATAAACCAACCATTAGTCTCGTAATCGCTCAAGGAGAAAACGCCGCCGCTCAAACTTTCACCATCGGCAATACCGGTACCGCCGCTTTGAATTACACTGTGGCCGATAACCAAACCTGGCTTGATATCAATCCGAAAACCGGTTCGGTCGCCCAGGGAGCCGCGGCTCAAACCATCACCGTCTCGTTTACCACCGCTGGACTGGCCGCTTCGGCTACTCCTTACAGCGCGACCATCACCGTAACCGACCCCAACGCGACCAACAATCCGCAAACGATCGCGGTCTCTCTAACGGTCAACGCCTCCGGCGGGACCAACCACGCGCCAACCGCTAATGATGTGACCGTCTCGACCGCCAGCAACACCGCGGTCGCGGTTAACTTTAGCGCCACTGACGCGGACGGCAACCTCCTGACCTATTCGCTCGTTTCCAGCCCGACCCAGGGGAGTTTGGGGACGATCTCCGGCAACCAAGTAACCTATACTCCCGCCGCCAGTTATGTCGGGACCGACAGCTTCACCTACCGGGCTCATGACGGCATTGCTTATTCCAACGTCGGCACCGTCAACATCACCGTAACCAACGGCACGCCGGGCCCCGGACCGGAACCAACTCCGTCCGGCACCGCGCCGATCATCAATAACATTTATCGGTCCGGCGCTTCCTCTACCGATCCCGACCGGGCCAAAGGTCCAGCCGGAGTTCGGATCATTCTGGAAGGGACCAACTTCCGCGACAGCTTAACCAGCTCCAGCCGCGCCGTGGAATTCACGTCGCTTACCACCTCCGCCCTGACTGAAGGAATTATCCTGAATTGGACGACCACTTCGATCGAAGTTGTTCTGCCGGCGGGCCTCCCCTCCGGCATGTACGGAGTCGATGTTAAGGTTTCCGCTCCGTCAGCGTCCGACCCGGCAGTCGTCACGACCTTTGTTTCGACCCCGAAAGACTTCCTGGTCACCGCTTCCGCGGCCGGGGATGTCGCCCAGGTTTATCCCAATCCCTTCAACCCGCTGGCCGAACAGGCCAATATCGTGGTCAGCAATACCGGCGGCGCCTCCCGCCTCGGCTATTACATCTATGACATGGCGGCCCAGCTGGTCTACCGGACATCGACCGGCGCCAGCCAGATCACCTGGAACGGCGTCGACCAATGGGGATCCCTGGTCAGCGACGGCGCTTATATCTTGAGAGTCGTCAACGAGGATAATAAGAGCCTGCTCGCTAAGGGGAAGATCCTCGTGGTGAAACGGTAATGGAGGAGCAAATGGAGAACATCATGAAAAATATTAACAACCGTCTGTTACTGATAATCGCTCTTATCGCGCTTACAGCTTACAGCTTACAGCTTACCCCTGTCCACGCCGCCAGCTACCTCGCCGATCCGACCGGGATCGCCGTCGGGGCAAGAGCCTTGAGCCTGGGCCGCGCCTATGTCGGCATTGCCGAGAACGGCGAAGCGGTTTTCGCCAATCCGGCCGGGCTCGCCGTGATCACCGGGCCCAAACTTAACGCGATGTACTCTTCGGTCCTGGGCGATGTCGGCTACAGCGTTTTAAGCGGCGCTTATCCGATCAACCAAAAAGCGGCGATCGGCGTTGGGTTCGCCAGCGCCAGAGTTTCCGGCATCCCAATCACCGATTCGACCGGTAATGTTTTAGGCTCCGGCGGCTGGGGGAATCACGTTCTGACCCTCTCCTACGGGACCTTCTTGAGCGCCATTAACCAAAACTTCAACAAAGAGGTCCTGCTCGGAGCGAACTTAAAGTATGTCAGCGTCGGCGGCGATGGGACCGGCGTCGGCACGGTCGGCGGCACAACGCTTAATGCCGACCTCGGCGTTCTTTTCCCGGCCAACAATCAGATCACGCTCGGCGGAGTTTTCCAGAACATTCTCGTCGGCAGTAAGGTCAACGGCAGCGGCGGCCAAACCGACGACAGCCTGGCCCCGACGCTGAAGCTCGGCTCCCGCTTCAGCCTGATCGGCGAAAGCGGCAAAGCCTACTTCAGCCACGCCACCCGCAAGCTCTACCTTTCGGTCGACGGAGATCTTAACTTAAGCAGCCGCAAACCGTCGGCGCTTTACGCCGGCCTCGAGTTCTGGCCGGTCAACAACCTGGCTCTGCGCCTCGGGTCCGACAACAGCGACCTGACCGCCGGGATCGGCATCCGCTATTCCGGGGTTGAGTTCAATTACGCCTACCACCCCTACTCCGATATCCGCGAGAACACGACCCACTACTTCTCGTTCGGCTACCTCGGCGAGGATAAAAAACGCGAGTATGTCATTTCGCTCGACAGTCCGGCTGACAAATCCATCGTCTATAATGACAACATCCCGGTCACCGGCCGGGTCGAAGGGCTCTCTTCGACTGATGCCGCCAAAACCCTGACCGTCAAGGTCAACGACATTAACGCGGTCGTCGAACCCGACGGTCGTTTCCAGGTGAATGTCCCGGTCAACCAGTACGGGAAAAAACTTCTGACCGTCACCGCAACTGATATTGACGGCAACTCCGGCGCCAAGGAACTGCGGATCGTCCGCCTGACCTCCTTTGCCGACGTGCCTGAAGGCTATTGGGCCAAGATGCCGATCGAGAACAACGCCACCGTTGGCCTGGTCCAGGGTTATCCCGACGGCAACTTCAAACCGGAGCGGCCGCTGACCCGGGCCGAACTGGCCACGCTTCTGGTCCGCGCCAAAGGGATCGAGGTCAAGGACGACCGGGCCCGCCAGGTCTTCAAAGACGTCAAATCTGATTTCTGGGCCGCGAAATACATCGAGATCGCCCAGCGCGAAGGGTTGGTCAAAGGTTATCCCGACCGCTCTTTCCGCCCGAACAACAAGATCAGCAAAGCTGAAGGGATCGCGGTTTTGGTCCGGTTCGACAAGCTTCCGCTGGCTGAAGTCAACGCCAAACCGTACTGGGATATGCCGGCTTACCACTGGGCTTCCCGTTACGTGGAAGCGGCCAAAGCGGCCGGGATGCTGGGTTTTGTCACCAGCAACAGACTTTACCCGAAACAGGCGATGCTCCGCTCCCAGACCGTCGATATCCTAGGGAAGACCTCGCTGGCCGGCGGCAAGATCAAGGACCTCTACGAATGGGAAAAAGGGTTCAAGCAACAGACGATTGAACGGGCGACGCTGAAGGCCTCGTTGTACTAAGCTTAAAAAAGCTTACAGCTGTAAGCTTTAAGCTAAAAAAACTAAAAGCCCTGGGGAAACCTGGGGCTTTTCTGTTTCTCCAAATAACCTGAAATTTTCCCAAACACCCTCCGATAGATACATGGTAGATCTTATTAATACTTTGCAGGAGGAAAATTTAATGGTTATCAGAACTAGTCCCGTGGCCCATTCTCGGATTGCTCATATAATGAGAAGGCTTGCCGCTCCGGCACTGCTCCTGGCCGCCCAGGCCGGTTGCGAAAAATCAGCCGCGCCGATCGATGCTCGATGCATTAACCTCCCCACCTCCACTGCCGTCCAAACACCGCCCGCTCCGACCTTATCGGCACCGGTCGTAATTGAAACGACCAAGCTTGATGGGATAAAGAGCACCGCTCCCGCTTTAGCCCCTACCTCGATTACTATTGGGAAAGACACTCCCCTGGTTTTCACCTTTCCGGAAGGGACAAAGGTCGCGTCAGACCTCACTTTTTACGTTAGAATTTTTGACCAATTCGACACCTCCCCTTATCCTTTGTTTGATGGCACCAAAACTGCAGACAACGCCGTGACCGTGACTATTTCGGCTCTCTCTGGCAGACCGGCAAGCGACAATAGCGTCTCATTGTACGCATATGACACGAAAAGCAACCTGTATGCCATCTGGGACTTCAACAAAGTGGAGATTTTGGCCGCCGCCGTGAAATCGACGGGAGAGACCAAAACGCCGCTTCCGGGAAATACTAGTTCCAAGACGCCGGCCGCGACGGATCCTTGCGCCAAAATAAAGGACGACGACATTCGAACGGCCATGGGCTGTCAGTAAGCGCATATTTCAGATGAAATTTCCTTTATATTTCTTCGATAATATATTAGAGGGAATAGAACGGTCAAAAATAAGAGTGAAATTCCCTCCAAAATCTGACGATATATATAGGGGAGAAAAAAGATGAGCTATACATCAATAAACAGGGTAACGCGCCGGATCGCTCCGCTGGCTCTTTCAGCCGCCTCGCTCGTCGCGGCTTGCAAGGGGGCGCCGCCGAAAGAACATGTTTCCGGCCAGCTGCCGAATTACGCTTACGCCAATATTCTTAGCAGCCGCGATCTGATGGGCAAGTCCGTCTGCGGCGCTGAAAGTTCCAACGGCCCCATCTTAACCGCGCCATATAACCCGGTCCTTACCACCACCTTCACCGTTAATGATCGGCAATTGCTTCTGGCCAACGTCGTCGCCGAAGCGGTCATTCGGGAAAGCAAGGAACATCGGGAAAAGTTCCTCCTTCTCCCCCCACAAAAGCAAGCGCAGGCGATCAAAGAGATATCCGAAAAAATCACCCCTAACGGCGCCATCTTATCCAAGGACGATAAGGCCCTTGATTACCTTAAACGTTACTGCGAAACCGGCGGCAACAACACCCCGCTCGGTCTTATCCCGCACATCGATCTTGGGATCACCGACGAGATGATTAAGACCGCGCTTGGTTTAAACCCGGCGGCCCCGGCGGCGGCAGCGCCGGTTCTCGGCTTACGCGCTTGCGATGTCAATCTTCCTTGCGGAACAACTAATATTGCCCCCGGGCAAACAGTTACCGTCACCCTCGTTCTAAACGGCAAAGATCTCCCTTTAAATATTAGCGATTACCTCCTTGATATCGGCAATAACGGCTTAAAAGGGGAAATTAAAACCATCGAAGCCCATGATCGCAATTATACGATCCCTGGCCTCGGTCGTTCCTTAGCGGCTGATGGGACCGTTTTTACAATCGGGTTCACCGCGGCATCTTCCATCCGTGAACCACTGCTTCGCCGACTTGAGTTAAAAGCTAAACAGAACAGTAATCTAGTCACTGTTGCCAACCAAGCAGATTACATCAGAATTAACTTACCAACCGTGGCGCCAACAGCGACGGCAACGGCAACCGCCACAGCAACGGCGACAGCTACTGCGACAACCACGTCAACTGGTAAGCCGCCGGCCGCCGATCCATGCGCCAACATAAAAGACGACGACATTCGAACCGCCATGGGATGTAAATAAGGAGAATAAATATGCCAGATTTAAGTGTGAGTATTAGCACCCTTTCCCCGGCCCAAAAAACAATGGTCCGAGACAAATTAGTTCTGGACGACTTTATCGCTTACACCAGAACTTCTTTTCTTGATGAGGGGGCATTTGTTTCCAGCGATACCCGCAACGCCTTAAAAGGAGCCAGCGATATTTCCGAGCTGGAACGCCGGCTCGGGATCTCCGGTGATGCGGCAAGAAAAAAAAGCGGCATTAAAGGGGCCTTGGATAAAAAGCTAACCAGAGACGGAGAAGCCAAAGCAGCTTATGATCTTCTGGCGGCTACGCTAGTGGACCCGAACACCTCCAAAGATCTGGCAACGGTTCTCGACGACCTGAACAAGCTGGGCCTGTCGGAAGCTAAAAAGAAATTAATCAGGGACCGGTTGGTTATCGAAGATTACATCCATTACACTAAAACTTCTTTTCTAAATGACCGCCAGCTCTCTTCCGATGAAATGAAGAGCGCGTTAACCGGCCAATCCGCCGCGCTGGCAACCTTGCTTTCCGTTCCTGATTCGGACGACACGAAAAAGAAATCAAAAATCAACCCTCTGCTGGACCAAAAGATCAAGGCCGACGCTACGGCCGCTGACGTTTACAGCCAACTAACCAGACGGCTGACCCTTAATAATGGAAACAATGACCTGATTGGAGCCTTGTGCACGCTCGATAGCAATGACTCCTTCTGTCCCGCCTTTGCGGCTACAAATAAAGCGCCGTTTATCCCGGCGGCTCCGGTTACCGTCACTCTTACCGGGGTGAAAAACGTGACCGCGGATAATTTTATCGCCCGGGTCCTTGACGGTGAAATAGTTGTCGCCGATAACTGTAAGATCAAGGTCAGCGGGGAAACGGTGACCTTCGAATTCGTGCCAACCGCCGCCAACAAAAAATATACCGTTCGTCTGGTCAGCGCCGACGGTTTTATAACGGCTGAAAAAAAGGAAGCTGTGGAGCTCGTTCCTTTTACCGCTAAGATCAAAGAGACGACTCCGATCCAAGCCGGCAAAGAGACCACGTTTACCATCACCAGTGAATTTGAATTTAGGGCCGGTTGGAAGATCAAGATCCCTCTGCCAGGCTTAGCCCCGCTTGATCTGACCGTAACAACGAATATGCTTTCGCCCGACAAAAAGAGCTTAACCGTAAAAGTAACCATTCCGGAACAAAAGAAATAATTAGGAGAGTGTAAAAATGACCTTACCAATTAATTTACTCGGACAAGTCGGAGGGACCCGGTATAAAGCGCCCGAGGTCACCGGCACAAAAAAACCGAACGAAAGCACTGAATATCAACTGCCGATAACTATTACCACCGCCGATGATGTTGTAATCGTCAATCCGGGGCCTTTAACTCTGCAGCAACCGAAGGTCGGGGACGACAATCAACTTCCCTCTTGGCGACGGT
The DNA here is from genome assembly GCA_041661965.1 of Candidatus Margulisiibacteriota bacterium. NCBI lineage: Bacteria > Bacillati > Candidatus Margulisiibacteriota > Candidatus Margulisiibacteriota bacterium. Next base: position 31,743 of record JBAZTH010000001.1, on the reverse strand, counting down.
ATATCGGCACAGAAGATACTCCGGGGATGGTCAATCCCTCTTTCCGCTTGAAGCTCGGCTCGGTCCCGAGCGACGAAGCGCCGGTTGCGCTCGGCTCTTATTCCAATTTTGGCGTCGCCCCGCTGGTCCTGGTCCGCTGGGTTGGGCCTAACGGGATCGTCGAAAGTCCGCGCTTGGAAGTTGCCACTCCGCTCAAGGCCAGCTTCGCCACCGACTTCGGCCAGAATCGGTTAATGGATGCCGGCGCCGGGGTTGGCGCTCGCTACGCTTTTTTCCGCGGCTTCCAGCCGGGAATATACGCTCTCGGGGAAGCTCGCAAGAGCCACGCTGAAGACTCGACCCGCCAATTCCCAACCGGCGACGGCGCCACCGCCACTTACGGCCTGGCCGCCAGCGGCTTTGTCGGAGAATCGGCCAGTTACGGCGCCTTTGTTGAACACGATCGGACCGTTTTCTCCTTAAACGACATCGAAGTTTACGGCGGCCAATATGAAGGGACCCGCCGGTCAATTAGAGCCGGAGCCCAGTTCAGATTCAATCCGTATCGCGACCTCCACGTCACCCTTGGTTACGCCCAACTCGCTTGGGGGGAACAATCCGCTCCCGACACCCTGGCCGGAGAAGATTTTCAAGAACGGCTCGGCGCGCAAGCCGGCAGTTTAAGAGCCGATTTCCCTAACCATCGTTGGCGGCCATACGCGCAGTTTGGTTACGGCCGTGAAACTTTAGGCAATAATGATTTCAAATGGCAGACCATCGATCTAACCCAATTCGGGATTGGCGCGTTATTCCCCTGGGGCCGGCCGGAACTTTGGCTCGGCAACATCGCGCCCAATCATTATGCCGACGAAAGCCGGACTTTCCTTCAGGTTTCCTACTTCCCTGAATTCGGCGAAAGTCTGCCGGTCCTCGCCCCACTGGGGGTCAACCTGCAAGTTGCCGATAATCGCGGTGGAGTAACTGCCTCGCTCACTTATGAGTTTGTCAGAGGAATAACCGCCATCATCTATCCATCAAGCGTCTACAAAGGCCAGAGCCGGCTGGGACCGTATTCCGCGCCGCTCCTGCCGATGGGGACACCGGTCAGAAATCTGACGACCAGCAGCGCCCTCCCTTCGTTCCAGAGGCCGCTTAATGTCCACGGGGCCAGCGTCCCGGCAACGGTTGAAGCTTCCGTCGGAAGCGACAAACCTGCCACTGCGGCGGAAAAAAAAAGACCGTAGGTAAACCGCCGGCAACCTTGACCGGCCAGTGGATCAAGCTCGATCGCGGCGGCGAGACCACTTACGCCGTCGTCACGATTGAAGGCAAACCGGGCGAATATATCTGCCCCAACTACTTCGGCGATTGCCACCCGATCACGACCAAACAAGCCGGCCCCGACCATAACCGCGCGGAAATCGACCAAACCGAAGCCAAAAAGGTCAGCGCCAACACCCGGGAAATAACTTTCCGGACTACTATCCCCGGCACCGGCAGCAGCGCCACTGTTCAGCCAACGACTCATCCGGACGGACCCAGCGACGTCCCAAGCGGCCCGGAGATCGCCAGCCAGGAACCGGCAGAAGTCGGTTACAGCGACCGGCGCAAAAGAGAACAAGCGTCAGTCAGCGTTAAAAAAGCGCTCAAAACTTTAGCCGGGCGGGGAAATCTTCAGTTAAAGATCGAAGTTGATAGTGAAGGCAGATTGACGCTTAAATCGACATCCGGCCGCTGGTACAATCCGGAGAATGACTCCAATACGATCCCGGAAGACGAGATCAAAAGACTACTTGGCAGTATGACCTTTTCTCCGGATTTGAGAGGAATACCGGTAATTACTTTTACCGTTCCGTTTACCAAAGTGATGCAGTAAACTAGTTTGAAGCGGACAGCTTAGAGCGTGGCGATCCTGCTCTAAGCTGCCGCTTTTTTTCGTGTAACCAGCCATTTACCAAGTTGTTACCAGATTGTTACCGCTCAAAAGTGAAATCAATCTCCTTTTATCGTTGATATAGTAGTGAGCCCCTTAAAAGGAGAAAAAAATGAACAAGCTTTCTCGTGTCATCCCCTTCATGTTCGCTTTAGCCGTCGCCAAACCAACCCACGCGCAAACCATCACGCCCCCGCCCGTCAAGTCAACCTGGACCGACCGTCTGCACCCAACCGGCCGGCTCCGCCTTCGCTATCAAGGCGAAGAATTGGCTAACGATCAAGAAGGCCGTCACCGGTTGCGTTTTCTCGCCCAAGGGGGACTAACGATCGATCTCCCGGAAAATTTTTCGGCCGGCTTTGGCCTGGCAACCGGACGGGAAGATCCCCGTTCAAACAATGTAACCATGACCGATGTTTTCCGCTCCCCAGAGATCGGGCTGACCGAAACATATCTAGCCTATCAACCGACCCCTTGGTTCAGCCTGGGAGCTGGGAAAAGAGCCTCCCAGTTATGGGTGGTCAACGATGCCACCTGGGACCATGACCTGCGGCCAACCGGCGCTTACTTAAGACTAAACAACCCCGGGGAAAAAGCCAAATTAGGTTTTCCTTTGTTTTTTAACCAATCGGCTTACGTTATCAACGAAGATAAGGCCAAAGCCGACCAGTGGCTAACACAATCGCAACTTGGTCTGCATATCAATCTTGGAACTGATTGTTATCTGCGTCTGGCCAGCGAGTTCAATTATTACCACCGCCTGGCTGGTTCGTTTCTTCCTTATTCAAGCCTTTCCAACAGCCGGACCGAAGTTCCCGGTGAAAAAGATGAAAAGATCAAGGTCTATAGTTATGGTTTCAATTCACTAAATTTTCTTGGCGGACTTAACCTGACGGAAAGCGGGGGGATCGGGATCAGCCTTTTCGGCCAATACCTGCGTAACCTGCAAGCCGCATCGGAAAACCAGGTCTATCTGGGAGGCCTGACCTTGCGGTTTGGCAAAATCTTCAGCTTATCTTACGTCGAAAGTCGATTGGAAAAAGACGCCGTTTGGGATGGCCAAACCGATTCCGACCGTTACGGAGGAAAAACCGACACTCAAGGAGAAGAAGTTGTTGTTCGTTATCGATTAAATCAAAACTTTGAATTCGGCCTTGATTTTTACCGCCAAAATACTATCAAGGGAGAGAAAAACAAACAAATATTAGGTCAGTTCGATCTTTCCGTTATTTTACCGTAAAGATAAGTCGACCTCGTTCGCCTATCCGCCTGGCCGACAAAGGCATTTCATCTGCTCCGCCGCAGGGCGGCAAAAGTCGTTTCGTAGCGGTTAGAGGCGTTCCAGACCAGAAAACGGTCGACCCCCAGTTCTTTGGCCGCCCTAACCTGCTCTAAAATATAGTTCGGCCCAAAATTAGGAGAGTTGAGGTTAAAGCCCTGGATCCAGGGGACCAGGGTGGTCGCCTCGCCCGAGAGGATCGCCAGCGAGCGCCTGACCCCCTGGCTCATGAAATGATAAGGGTAGCTTCCCGGATTGGCATAGCCATCGTAGCCGGCATGAAAATGCGACGGATAGAGCATCGGCGAGAGGACATCAAGGTAGGCAGACATCCGCTTCAGGTCCTGCCCCAATAACCGCACGTCAATAGGCTGCTGCCAGGCGGCAATCCCGAATATATCGACCGCCAGCGAGACATTGTACCGCGCCAGCCGCTTCTTGACCCCGGCCAAAAAATCGCAAACAACATCGACCCGGCTAACCCCCGCTTTCTCGTGAGGGAAATAAGCGTATCGCGCTTTCCCTTCGGCCGGGAAGCGGATGTAGTCGAACTGGACCTCGTCGACCCCGGAAGCGGCCGCCCGCTCGGCGACCAGCTCATTATAGAGCCGGACCTCGTCGGCATAGGGATCGCCCCATTTCCCCCCTTTAAGATCGCGGTAATAGTCCCCGCCGGGAAGTTTGATCGCCAGGTCGGGCCTGGCCAGCGCCAGGTGGTCGTCTTTAAAAACCACCAGCCGGACCGAGACGATAAACCCCCGCTCGTGCAGTTTGGCGGTCAATTCCGACAGCCAGGGATCGGGGGCCGCGACCGTTTTCGCCGTTAACTCTTTTTTCTTGAGCAGGGCCAAAAGGGGCGGGGTCAAGGCGAATTTAGCGTCAACGACGATCGTGTTGAGCCCGCAACTTTCGGCCTGGGCCAGCAAACGGTCGAGCATTTTGGGGGTTCGCGCGACATACCAGGTAATATAGATCCCTTTGTCCGAGCTCTTTTTGACCTTAATCGGAAGGGAGGGAAGGTCATCCGCTCCGCTTAGCTGATGAAAAAGAAAGCAACTTGCGACCGCAGTTATTAGTAAGCCGGCCAGAACCGCGCCAAGTGGGGATTTCATGCTCGCCATTGTAGCAGACCGCCAGCGGATTGACTATCTCCCCCTTTCGTGAGAAAATTTCCGAGGAAGGTGATCTTATGGCAAAGCCGATAATCATGGTTGTGGACGACGAGATCGATGTCGCGAACGTAATTTCCGATACCATTAAAGATTCCGGTAAATACGAAGTCGTAACCGCTTACTCCGCTAAAGAAGCGCTGGAAAAGCTGACCCAGCACCGGAGCTTCCTGGGTCTCGGAGGGAACAAAATCCGCCTGGTCTTCCTCGACATCAAGATGCCGGAGATCGACGGCCTCCAGCTCCTGGAGAAGATCCGCAAGGACTACGGCGAGGATATCGGCATCGCCATGCTGACCGCCTGGGAAGACGAGGAAAAGTGGGACCGGGCCACCTCCGGCTTCGTCATTAATTACATCAAGAAACCCTTCAAAAGCGAAGAACTCCTCGCCACGATCGATAAGTATTTTGAAGGCAAAGACACCAGCATGGTGCTGAATACCTTCGAAAAACATATCGAGAAGAGGGAAGAGTTTAAGAAGAAGGGATAGGGGAAAGCTTAAAGCTATAAGCATAAAGCTTTAAGCTGTAAGCTTACAGCTTTAGGTAATCAATCGTTTCTGAAGCCCATTGATCATTCTGCCGACTTCTTCACAATTCCCAAACAATTCAGCAAAAACTTTTACATCAAAATAATTAAGATCTCGCGCGAGAATAAGATGATATTTTGTTTCTTCTAATGAACCAGCCGCAATATTTAAAAAATTGTTAAGAACCTTGTCGCTTTTTCGTCTATACCCTTCGACAATATTTGCCGGAACAGAAGCCGCTGATCTTCTAATTTGTGAAGTTAACCCAAACTTTTCTTCTGAAGGGAAGACCTTTGTCGCTCTATAAACACAGATAACCAATAAATGCGCCTTTTGCCAAACCTTCAGCTCTTGAAAACTCTCCATCCCCACCACCCCACCTTACCTTGATTAGCTTTAAGCTTTAAGCTGTAAGCTTTCCCCGACAACAGCAATTTTATTGCCAATTAGTTAAAACTCCAGCTTAAAAGTCGTCCCTTTTCCCACTTCGCTCTCAACCGAGATGTCGCCGTCATGTTCGCGAACTATTCTGTAAGCGATCGATAACCCCAGCCCCACCCCTTCGTGCCGGGAAGAAAAGAACGGGTCAAAGATCTTTTCTCTGATCTCCGGCGGGATCCCCTTGCCGGTATCGGAGACCAAGACCACCACCCGATTGTTTTCCTGGAAAGTTTTGATCGTCAGCTGTCCGCCGTGGGGCATCGAGTCGATCGCGTTCTGCAGTAAATTAATGAACACTTCCTGCAGAGCCTCCGGATCGCCATTGACCTGTTGCGCGGCCAAAAGCTCCCTGGTTACTTTGATCGTCCCCCAGGACAAGAGCGGCAGGGTCGCATCGATCAGTTCGTTCAGGTCGATCGCGATTTTTTGTTTCGGCTTTTCTTTGGCCAGGTCGAGCATCCGGTTGACGATCCCCGAGATCCGGTCGATGTGCTTGATCAGCAAATCGCGGAAGCCGGCCAGGTATTCAATGTCCCGGGGTTGGTTGGCCAGGCGCTCGGTTTCCCCCCGGATCACGGTCAAGGGGTTGCGGATCTCATGGGTCACCCCCGCGGTCAAAGTCCCTAATGAAGCCAGACGCTGGGAACGTTCGAGCTGGCGCTCGACCACTTCCAGGTCGGCCCTGATCTTTTCGTAAGAGCGGGTGTGATCCAGCGCCATCGCCGCCTGATTGGCCAGCGCCCGCAGGAGCCGGAGGTCCTCGTCCGTATAGGCGTCTTCGGAAAGTTTACTGCCAAGGGCGAAGAAGCCGATCAGCCGCTCCTCCACAAAGCAGGGAATGACCAGAAAAGCCTCGATCTCCCTGATATCGTGAAGCGGGAGCCGCTTGTCGATCAACGCTTTGAGCCACTTGGCGTCAAACGGAACGATCGAGCCTTCGGTTAAGGGTTGGAAATTCGTCTTGTCGTAAATAACATAGGCTTTGGAGCTCTTTTCATTATCCGAAAAGTACTCCGGCAAAAAGATCCGGGGATTGGAGATCTCAATGACATTGGTAAAAGTGCTGTATAAAACCTTTAGGATCTCGGCCAGAGACATTTTTTCTCCGACTTTGGTGGTAACATCGGACAATTCTTTATAATAATCATATTTACCCCGCAAGAATAATTTATCGGATGTCGTTTGAACGAAAATCCGAATATTGTGGTGCGTTTGACCGACAAATATCCCGTAAATAATGGTCAGACTTAAAAATACCCAGCCAATATTATGACCGACATAGGTAAGGTAGCCCCAAACCAATAACAGATAAAAGGAGGTGTGAATGCCGATTGTCAGGAGCTCGGCAAAAAACCGGCTGATTACGATGGAAATATCCATCAAGTGATGCTTGGTTATAGCATAGGCAGTAAAGACCACAATAAACAAGGTCGAGGCGGCTCCCAAGCTATAAAGAGACTGCGACCTGGTCAACAAAGGTATAATAATATTTGAAGTCCCGCCTACACAGGCCGCCAAAAAGGTTCCGGCAAAAAAGTAGCGAATCTGCGTTTTTTTGTCGGCTGGCAATACCTTATAATTTTTAACCAGCTTAATAAAGCCGTATCCCAAAGAAAGCAAAAAATATAATGGGAAGAAAAAGTATGTTGGCGGCATGCCGAACGCCACGCCATAATCCGGAAATATCACGGTACTTACAATGTAATTGTTTATTATTAACACATCGATGAAAATACATAACGACCCAAAAACAACAAAATCCGGACCGATCATTCTCTGTTTATTCTCACTAACGAAAGAATTTGCAAAAGCGATAAAAAATAAGGGGATAAAAGACGCACAAATAAACAATAATTTTCCAACAAATAAAACAGGTACAATTTGAACCAGGTAAATAAAAAAAATCCACAAGGACAAAGCAAAAACAATTAATGAAAAATGCACATTCAACGACTTCCTCGGGTTTTGAATTAAGACTAAAACACCAAGGAACATATTTAAGGCGGCGATAAAAAGTAGGGACAGATCATATGGGTTTTTTAGGAACATGTCACAATATTACTTTATATTAAGAAAAATTCAAGAAATATGAAGCGGAATAAAACTATGGCTTCCTTAAGACAAAGGTATCGTTATCTCCACCGTATAAATCCGTTCTAAGCCCTACCAGCTCAAACCCCACTTTATTTATCGCCAGATCCTGCCAATAACTGGTCGGCTCAAAATGTGGGCTTCCGCCCATCAAAACTAGTTGGAAAGGGGCAAATTTAAAAAAACCGGCATAAAGCTCAAGCTTATATTTCTGAAGCTCAAACCATGCTCGGCATGTTCCATATTCTTTAGAAAAACTGGCCGAGGCTAAACTGATTTCCTCTTTAACAATATTTCTTGGATTACTGCCGGCCCTTGGATTGCTAACTACCAATAAACCTGTCGGCCGCATAATCCGCTTAATCTCTTCGAGAGTTAACTGTGGGTTTTTCGATAGGTATAGGCCATTAACAACCGCGACGCCATTAAATACTTCGCTGGAAAAAGGAAGATGCGCATCCATATTTGATTGAACAAAGCTCGCGCTCGGCACCTTTTTTTGGGCGATCCTCAACCCAGCCGCGTTATTGTCCATTCCCACAATTTCAATGCCAGGCTGTAACTGCAACATGGTACAGGCAACATTTGCGGTCCCGCAAGCAAAATCAAGATATCGACCACCCGGCTTCAATTGCAGGGATAATGCCACCTCTCGGCGCAATCGCGTATTAGAGTGCATTTTGGCCAGAGCATCATAAAACTTAAAATAACCGGACCAAAATGAGGAAGAGCCAACAATTCTACTTAGTAAGCTCGGCATGTATCTCTCCATTATTTAATTCCTCGAGTTTGTTGTTGCGATTTATCCACCACATATAAAGCGAAACTTTAATCGCTACTCCCAATCTGAAAAAACCAACTATCGGCAAAGTATCAAGTTCTCCCAGCTCATCAAGCGCTTTATTAACATTGGCATACCATTTTTTAGTCAACCAGGATGTAAGCTTCGCAAAATATGTCCTGGGATAAAGATTAAATGTCTCTTTTTCCTTAAAAGCAATACGACCTTTATAAACACCCCTCGCAACTAAGGATTCATCTAGCGGCCGGCTGTGTTGCTCTGAAAAATGCCGCACTATTAACTCCACTTTTTTAGGCGTCTTCTCCCCATCCATTGGAAGCCAAAGATTATCAAGGTCCAGCATGTTGCCAACCACTCTTTTGCTCTGAGTCCAAGCAAAAAGCGGAATCCCCTCATAAGCCATTCGAAAAACCCTTCGGCCTATCGGCATTTCATACCACTTCCGCCAAAACTCCTTCAATAACATTTTTAAAGTTACAAAGGTTACAACTCCCTTCCTCTCCGCGCTTGGTCGAATCATGGCCACAGGAATTTCGAAAGCAGTCCCAACGCCGGGAATATCATCCTGAACATTTCCGGAAATAAAACCCTGGAGCTCCCCGTTTTTCAAGACAAACGTTGCATATCTGGCTAAATAAACTTTTCTTGCGACTTCTTCCGGTTGATCCAACGATAACGCCGCAACAATGTCCTTGTCAGACATTCCGGAATAATCGGGGTTTTCCCGGTACATCGAAACGATCAGTTCCCGGTAAACTCTAACCATCGCCCCTCTAACATCATAAAGTTTTTCTGAAGGGATTTGAACAAAAAGGATCTCTGATCCACCAAAATTCAAAACTTGAGCATGTTTCCGAACTTTATCGAACAGTTCTTGATCACTAACCTGCCAGCTTTCGCCAAAATACTCATGAAAACTGTCACGATCCTCTCTCTCAATTTCAATTTGTCCGCTTTTCGTTTTTCTAAGAATTATTTTATCCGACGTTTCTTCCGGTTTCTCTTCGCTGTTCCAAATAGCGGAAATAGATCCCCCCCTGGCTTCTTTGCGGGCGGCTAGCTTCTCCGCGACCTGGTGGAGGACCATCGTGTGCAATTTGGCGACCAGATCGTCTTTGTCGGTATTGGGGGAGATCGGCGGCCGGTTGGCGATATTAAAATTTTCTTCGTACCTCGCCTGCCCTTCTTCGTCGTTAAAGACCCGGTTGGAGACATGCCAATAACCATAAATACTGCGCGCCCTGATCTCCCGCCTTTCTTCCTGCGGAGCGCTCTTGTAACGCTGTTGGTCTTCCCGGCTTTTATAGACCAGTACGCCGACCAGCAGTTCCGCCTTGTCCCCAATAAAATTTTTAGCGTCGCTTTCTCTGGAGGCGTTGTCAACGAAAGGCTGGTCTTCATTTAAGTTGACCACAAAGGCCTTGTCGTCTTCTTCCACATAACGGCGGCGCGCTTCCGCCAAAAGATAAGCCGGTTCCGTCCAGGCGCTGTAATGAGACTCCGATTCATTCCCTTTCCGTCTAGCCGCCAGGCGGACCAGCCCGGTCGCCGGATCGGCGATAAAGAGCGAGGTTGAGGCCCAATTCCGTCCAAGACATTGCTCGGCGGAGCGGCAAACTTCATGCAGAGTTGCCGCTATTTCCAAACCATTAACCAGATCTTCCGACGTCGATTTGAGCACGGAGATCTGATTGACGATCCGATATATCCCCTCTTTGCCGGGATGTTCTTCAATCTTAAATTCACCGATCATGAACTTTAAAAGCTCGTCTTTTCCGGGGAAGCGATCGCGCTCTTCCGGTCGAAAAGAAAGATCAAACCATTGATCGAATTCAGTCCGGGAAAATTCATGTTTGTTGACCCAGCTGTTCGACCTGACCCGGGTAAAAACGCGTTCGCTCGCCTCCCGGTTCCTGACCGGCTGCATGGTGATCGACCGGGCAACGTAAGCGCCGCCGGCCGGACCAAGCATCCGGGATTGCTCGTCTTTTATCATGGCGACGCTCATGACCGTTAAAGGGGAAAGGGAGGCAAGAGTCGCTCCGGCCAGATGGTTGGCCATAACTGAAATCAAATGATAATAAATACCGGCCGGAAGGTACTTTAAACTAGCCTGATCGGGGAAACTAACCCTCGCGGCAGTCTTGCCGACAGCCAGCCGCTCCCGGCCATAATTACAGTAAGCTTGCAAACGGGCTTCGCCAATAAAACCGCTTCGGTTCCCCATGAATTTTTCCTTGTTTTTAGTGTGTTTTTCAGCCGAATCTCTCTACCTAATTGTTTTCGACATGAATCGGCTAAAATTTCAGTTTAATTGGGGGAAATGCCGATCCGATCGGGACGGTTTCCAAGTTGGGACCGATGAAAAAGGCAGTCAATGAGAAACGGAAACCTGTCCCGATTCGATCGGGACGGTTTCCCGGCTTATTTAACCGCGCAATTAATTGCGCGGTTAAATTGGAAGCCGAGACGCCTGCCCGAATGAAAGTCATAAAAAGTCAGGATCAAGGCAGATCAATCTCGTATATTATGGCGTGATAACGTTTAAAATATGGTTGATGAATAGGTTGATGATAAGTCCAGCCGACCCCGGAACTAGAGGGCGTTACCACCTTCCGCTTAAAGAAATCCGATGAACATTGTTCGAGGAAAAATTGACGTCCTGAATATACGCGTAATCGAGTCTGGCGTGGCCAACTGTAAACCCGACGCCGGCGGTCAGGCCACCGTTATATCCCGCCCGATAGGAAGTACACCCCTGCAACCACTCAAACCCGGTCGCAACCTCCGGAGAGTAGCCCGACTTAATGGTTTGGCTGACATCAACCGCCACCCGGCCTTCCTTCCACGGAAGCCAACTCAAGCCGAGCCGTGCTTTGGGCGGGACATGCTCCACCGTCCCGGTCCCCCACTGCTGGGTATTGACCAGTTCGTCGATCTTAAAACCAAGGGTAACAGGGAATGTAGGGACAGCCCTTGTGGCTGTCCGTTTGGTTCGGACAGGGACAAGCCCTGTCCCTACATCAGCTGTCCCCACGTCTGTCCCTACATCATCGCCACCAAACTTAATAAGTATCCCGGGAGTCAAAGAGTAGCCCCAGCCGCTCCCCCCGCTGATCCCAAACATCTCGGAACTCAAATACTTGGCAGTTAGACCAAAGGCGATATGGTCGTTCAGCTTTTTACCGTAGGAAAAAAGGTAGGCGCTCGAAAAGTAGCTGAATAAGCTAATATTCTGAACTTCGTTGTGGATATCAACCTCGCTCGAGGTTTGGGCAATATTCCCCAACCCAACCTGGATCCAGGAAAGACCGATCGTTCCCCCCAGAGCTGGGGTTACGTAACTAAGATAGTAATGATCGGCATCAGTCGAAAGCCTGGTTTGACTGCTGGTTATCTCCTGGCTACTAATAAAACCTAAGCCGGCAGGATTCCAATAGGGGGCGTCGGCATTATCGGCAATCGCGGTGAAAGCGCCACCCATGGCTAAGGGACGAGCGCCAACACCGGCATTAAGCACGGCGAGGTCGGTCCCGGATTGGCCGAGAGCAAACGCAGGAGAAAGCGTTAAGCAGTAAGCGGTAAGCAAGAAAAATATATTTTTTCTCATTTGAGCACCGCTATCTTTCCACGGCCGCTGACGGTCTTATCACCCATTCGCGCCGTGATCTCGAACGGATAGATTCCATTAACGACCATGTCCCCTCGCCCATTCCGCCCATCCCAGGAAACGTCGTTATACTTCTGCCAGACGCTCATTCCCTCGCCATTGGTTGTCCCATCAAGCTCGGTCACTAATGATCCGGTTATGTCGTAAATCCTGATCCTCACCTCATCGGCGTCAGCCGAGAGCCGGTAGCGGAGTTTGGTCTCTTCCCGGTTCGGATTGAACGGGTTCGGATAGTTAGTCACCCCGGCCAGGGTCAACTCCGGTTGGATCCGGAAGCCCCAGCTCTCCGAGGTCGCCGCATTGGTCGGCGACAGCGCCGTCACTTTCCAGAAGTAGTCGGTGTTCCGTTCCAAGCCAGGGTCGAATTCATGGATGGCGTAGTTAAAGTAGTAGAGATTGCTATCGGCCTTATCCTGCGTACCCGTCCCGGCCGCTTTACTAAAGGTCTGGTGGTCGATCGTAAAGCTATCGTTTTTCGCCACCTCAACCCGATACTCGGTCGTATCCGCCTTATGGTGCTCCCATTCAAAAGCGGGCCGGATGTTTTGGACATCCTGGCGGTCCTTGGTCGGAGCGAGGAGAGAGGGGGTCTCGAGGGTTACGGCTTTTGTTGTTATCTTATCGATCTTAATGGCATATGCGGATGTAAAATCATATGAACAGAGAAGATCTTCACTGGTCGGGTAACTGCAATAATCGCCGCCCGCAGACTGTGATTTGAGCAATGCCGATGACCATGATGCTGCCATCGGATTAAAAATCGCCGTCCAATTATTCCCGTTATAAACCATAGCGGCAACTTCAGAATAACCATCCCCGGCATAGTCACCGACAGTAACGTAATTATAAGGGGAAGCATCCTGAAACATAATAGTATTTAAAAGTGAGCCGGAGGCGCTATAGACATAATAACAATTAGACCAGCCTGCAGGATGATTAACTTGGGGGCTGCTCATCACTATTTCATCTTTGCCATCTCCCGTCATATTGCCGCAGGCAACATAACCAAGATTCTGCGGCGCCGACCAACTGGAATAATAATTGTTCCCGGAAGCTCCATCGTCGATATTCCCCGGATCGAACAAATAAACCGATGTCCCGCCGTTTTGTATTGTTACAATTTCATCTTTCCCATCTTCGTCAAAATCCCCCGCCGCCATCACATTCCCAGCCGCCTTGAAAGACTTGCGCGGAGACCCGTTATAATTATAAATCCTTATCCAGCCATCGTTCCCCAAAGCGGCAACCTCGTCAACTCCATCGCCGTCATAATCGCAGGCCGCCAGACCAGGGTCGTTCGGAATACTAAAACTGCTGACAAGGCCGTGACTTCTTGGATTTATGACCTTCAACTCATTACTGCTGTTACGAACGGCCAACAATGGCTGGCCATTTCCCATAAAATCGCCGGCCGCGCTCGAGGTATGTAAATCCTCATTCGCCGACCAAAACGATGTTGACCAAGTCCACGAACCTTTTGCAATATTGAAAATGCGGATATCTTCGGAATTGCCCTGATTATCATCAACCATAATAATTTCATCGCGGCTCTTGACTCTGGCCTTATTGGGAGAAGTCCAAGACGCTGAATTGAGCGCAGCGTCTTTTGCCGTTATTCTCGCCGAGTATTTGCCGACCGGAACAAGTGAGCCGCTGTTGTTTTTGAGATCCCAGACAACGGGACTGCTGATATTACTAAAGCTCCTGATCGGATTGTCGCCGCTATCTAGAATTTCAAGATCGATCGCGGTTGCGCCGGAAACACTAAAGTCAATAGAGGTTGAATTATTCACCCCGTCGGCAAAAGCGACCTTCGGGATAAAGTTTATCCCCGGGTTAAGGCCAACAACCAAAAGTGTCGGAGGGGTATTATCAACCATAAACGAATAATTACTTGAGTTTGCCGTATTATCGGCATCATCGATGGCATAGAGCCTATAACTGCGCGCCCCTTCTGAAACGGAAGTTGTTGGGTTCCAGGTAAAACTATGCGGCCCACTGCCGACCCAATTATGGATAATAATATTATCTACGTATAAATAGGTGTCACAACGCTCGTTCACCGAATAATTAAAAGTTATTAAGTCATCACTACCCTGGCTCGCGCCGGGGCTAAACGGTCCGTCATCACTAATATCGGAAATTGTCGGCGGCTGGGCATCGATCGTAACGAGACCGGCATTCCCCCAATCCCCATAATTGCCAGCGTTATCCTGGGACTGGACCGAAGCATAGAAGGTTGCGCCATGCCAAAGATTACTATTGGTCATCCAGGAAGTAACATCCCCGACATAAGTCGAGGAAACGACGTTATCCCCACCCGCAGAAGTGCCAATCTTAATATAGTAACCCTTCACTCCCGATGTCACGTCACTAACCGGCGACCAGGTCCAGAGCGGCCGTAATTGATTGTATGGGGTCCTTGGCGGACTGGGCGGCAAGCAGGTTCCCGGTGAGGCCGTATCTTTCTTAATGTAAAAAACATCGGTCAAAACGGCTTCATTCCCGGCCCGATCAAAGGCTTTAACCGTTACATAATTGACCCCTTCGCCGCAAACCGCCCAATCAACCGGCCAATTATCCGTATAGCCGGCGGCGCCGGTCGTAACTGTCGTCAGCGGTAGCCAACCGGAGAACGAATTATCGGGCCGCCGGACCTGATAAAGGACTCTTGAGAGTTTTGACCCATTATCGGCAAAATCAACGTCGTAAAGCGTTCCGCTAGAATTGGCCCAAGTATCGTTACCAGGTTGATTGTCGGTAATAATTGGCGGAGTACTATCAACCGTTACCCATTTCGAGAATGGACTGCCTGGGTTACCGGCAAAATCTTTCACTTCCACAGATATTTTGTATGCGCCATCGACCGCCGGATCACCGGCAGCTAACTTGTCCACTCCGGTCCCAACCCGCCCATCCCAAATGACCGCTTCCGGCGAAGCAAAGGCCGAAATATCCTTAACAATCGTCCTGATTAAATTATCGCCTATGTCATGCACTTTAACGGCATAGGTCCCGACTCTTTTACTCGCTGAAAGCCCCATCGCTTCGATCCGCTCCGGATCGGAATGCCCTTCCGGGGTAGTTGATAAAAATATGTCGAACCATATTTTTGTCGAATTGAGCGAGCTGTTGCCGACTGGAGAAAAATATAACGGATCAGGGTTGAGACCGATAATAGAGGGTTGAATGATGTCCAACACATTTACTTTGATCCAAACAGTGCCGCCCCATTTCCGCTGGGTAAGATTGCCGGCCCGATCACGAACTTCAACAATAAAAGCGTATTTCCCCGGGTCGGCAAAGCCGTCGTTATTGTCGTCAAGCGTCGTCGACTCCCCTCGCCACTGGAGATTGTGCGTCCCCTGGAATTGCAGAACATCGTCCAGGACCGTCGCCGCCCGGTTCTCTTCCCGGAAATCACTCGCCGCGTAGATCGTTTGATCATTGGGAACGCGATGAACTTTTAAGGTCACATGCCCGTCTTCACTGATCGAGTAGCGGAGCGTGGTGTAATTGGGCCGGTCGCCGGTATCAAGCGGATCGGCGTTGGTATAAAACGGGCTCGGACTGGCAATAATATCCGCGCTTCCAGGTTCGGCAATGCCGACGGTTGGATTCAGCAGGTCGACCACAAAGCTTTCGGCAGTCGAGCTCGTTTGAACAAATCCCTCATTCCCGGCATAATCCTGCCCGCTAATAGTGATGACCGCCGGGCCTTCAATCTCTTCCCCAATATCATAACGATAACTGAACTCATGGTCTGAAGCAACAAAAGAACAATTATTATCGTTAACTTTAACCGTCGGATTAAGCGGCAAGGCCTCCGAAGCGTAAAACGAAATCGTGACGCTATCACCGGCTTTGGCGTAATTATCGGCTTTGCCGATTATTGTTGAGCTGATCCGGTCGAATAGCGGTTTGGCGGTATCGACCGTGACGGAGCGGGCAAGCACCGTCTGATTTCCGGCCAGATCGGTCGCTTCTATTGTAATAGCGGCCGGGCCATCCGCTCCGGCACAAGGCTCATATTTTGCCTCGCACAAACTGCCGGCAGTCCCCCAGTCCCCTCCGGTTACGGCCAAAAGTTTTGGCCCATTCGTCTGGGTGACATATACTTTCGCGGCCTGGAGCGGCTCTCCAGCCTTAAATTTAACGCTCAAAGGGCCGCAAATCGAAGCGGCGCTGACCGGATCGGGAGAGATCGAAAGGTCGCTAATTACCGGAGAGGTCTTATCAATTATAAAACCGGCCGTTTTGCTGATCTGGTTCCCCCCCTTATCAACAGCTTTGACCTTAACGGCGACAGCCCCTTCATTCTCATCCCCGTTAACCTTATAGCCGTATTGGAAAGAACCGCCGCCGGTCGATATTAAAGTTGCCGTTCTGACCGCGCCGCCACTTAATTCCAACTGAACGGACGGCGGGGCCGACAACTCTTCGCTAAATTGCAAATTGACCAGGACGTCCGTACCCGATTTCGCGTAAGCAGGCGAGACAGAAAAAGCCGCGGGTTCCGGATTGGCATAATCGATCGAGAACGACAAAATCTTATAAATCGCGGGCGAGCCAAGACTGTCGGCGCCTGATATCCTAACGTAATAATTGCCGGCAGTTAACTTTTGCCCATATTTGTCGATCCCATCATATTGGTAAAGATATGATCCGGCATTGCGGGCAATTCCTTTCTCCCATAATATCTCGCCATTGGTCGATAAAACCTGAAGAACAACCAGGCCGGGCATTGATTGATAATAATCGGCGTAATCGAAAGTATAATTAAAATCGAGCGTATCAAGAGTCCCATCGTCATTAGGAGAAAAAACCGGGGCGCTTAAAGCAAGATCAACGGTCGGACTGGTTGAGACCGCCAGGATACTTCCCAGCCCTTCAACCCGCGCTCCAGTTGAGTCGGTCACCTCAATCTGACATTGGTAATGGCCGTCAGGCGGCAATGGCTTGAGCGGCTCATAAGGGAGCCAGGAGAAAAGCCACTTTCCCGGCCATTCCGGTTCATTGTCGGCCAGGCGCTGGTAGATCGTCCCAAGCGGATTCAAAATATTTACCGTCACATTATAGGGCGGGACTCCCCCACTCAAGGAGTAGGCTATCTGGGTCATATCAGTATGGCCATCGCCGTTTGGCGTAAAGGTCGCGGGCTTCGCGCCAAGTCCGTCAATCTTGATCGGGGACGGCACAATTAAGAATGTCTCACTCTGTTTCTCATCTTTATTTTTCGCCGAATCTTCCGCCGCGACGACAAAATAACGACCGCTGCCAGTCTGCCCGTCATCCAGGCCATAGACGATCTGACGCTCGCCGGCATCGTTATCTTCGGTTGAAAGAGTGGTCAGCAGGTCGCTGTCCGAATTGAAAACTTTGACGGTCACTTTCGATTTTTCCGGCAGGTAGAATTTTAAAACCGCTTTCTTCGCGGTGTAATCGACTGTTACCGGTTGAAGGGTCAAATATGGCGGGGTCGCGTCGACCGCCAGATTAAAGGAAACCTCTCCGCTCGCCAGATTGTATTCGTCATACGCCGTGACTTTGACTTGATACGCCCCATCGGGGACTTTCCTGTCATCACGGCTGGAGTGAGGCCCCACATATGAATCGCTATAACCACCATCCCAATCAACCGAATATTCTCCTTTATTTTTAAGCACCCCATCAACCAACGTCTTAACAATCTGCTTCTCCTTTCCGATAACAACCACGCTAACTTTTAGGTTATCTCGGGAAAGAGCGTATTTGATCCGCCCCGGTTCAATTGCCGGGGAAAAGGGATCGTTTTCTCCGTAGGCATACTTAACCAATGACGGCTCACGATCGACCACGATCAGACCCGCTTCCGAAGTAACAAGGTTCCCTGCCCGATCTTCAGCCGAGATAGTGTAGCTGTAATTGCCGCCGATAACTTCGCCATGTTCTCCCTGGCCATTCCAGGGAAGCGATAGATAACTCCCCATCGATAACGGGCGAAGCTCTCGGAAGAGCTTTTTCCCTTCGTTATAAACCATGATATTCGATTCGACCGATTCGGAAAAATGGCTCTTGAAGGTCGTCGTATCTTTCACGCCGTCACCGTTCGGAGTAAATGGGTTTGGTTCGGCGGTAGCGTTGGCGATGACCGGCGGGATGGTATCCACCTCGATCGAGGTTGTTTTTGACGATCGGTTCCCGGCTTTATCAACCGCCGTGACTTTTAGCCGGTACTTACTATCAGGAACTGGCTGGCTGGAACTGTCTTTGCCTGACCAGGTAAGAGAAAAAGCATTCGGTGGCATGTTTGAAACTGTTAGCGGGATAGGAAAACCGTTACCATCTATAACCTCGACTTCAACCATATTAATGCCACTGCCATAATCACGAAGCTTGAAGCTGGCCGTTAAAAGATCTTTTCGGCCATCCCCATTCGGGGAGAAGGCGGGATTATCAATTTGGAAGTCATCGATCAGCGGGGCCTGGCTATCGACAACAACCTCACAACTCCCCGTGCCCATATTTCCACAATCGTCAATCGCCCGGAGAACAAAGCTATAGTTACCATCATAAACCACGCCATCAACTTTGCCGTTCCAGAGATATTCTCTTTCCATTCCTGTTGGCAAACCGAATTCTTTCCAGGGAGAGTCGATCAGGCGGCCATTCCGATAAGCTAATAGATAAGCGTCAACCGTCGGAGAATAATCGGTAACAGTCATTTTTAATCTGGCCGAATCGTTTATTCCATCCCCATTTGGCGACACGTAGCTCTTGTCCGAAGAAATGAATACCTGCGGCGGGCGACCGTCGATGACAATCTTAGCTTCCTGGCTCTTTTGATAATCACCGAAAGAAACGGTCGCTTTAATAAAATACTCGCCGTCCGGGGCAATTTCAGAGATATTGATCATTTCCTGGGAAGCGGTTTTGATCAGGCCGCCCCAAAACTCGTTGTGAACCCCTTTTTCGCGAAGCGAGTCGCTAGCCAGCGCATAGCTTGGCCGACTGGCAGTGTAGGTAAAAAGCTGGCCAATCTCTTCTTTGGCAGAATTAAGGAGGCGTAAAGTCACTTTCCCTGGCTCGGTTAGTTCATAACCGATTAAAGCAGAATCTCCATTCCCATCACCATTGGGAGAAATCTTTGTCGAACAGCCAAAGTCCTTAATCTCACCTCCGATGTCCCAAACCAACGGCCGGTTATAATTGGCATCGGCAATATAGATATTACTCCCTTTAAGCTTTATCTTTAACGGTGTTATCTCTCCGTCTTCAGAACGATATTCTCTTATATAATCTCCGGCCGAACTAAACTTAACGATCCGATGATTACCAGTATCGGCCACAAATATGTTGCCGAGACTATCAACATCGATTCCTTTCGGCTGACTCAACGTCCCTTCCCCAAACTTTGCCCGGAAAGAGCCGTCAGAATTAAAGACCTGAACTCGATTGTTGCCGGTGTCAGCGACGTAGAGAAATGAAGCGCCATAAGCGTAAACCGATTGAGGCAGAGTAAGACGGCCATCATCACTGCCGGCTGGATTGTTGTGTAAATACATCTCTTTTACCCAATTTTTCCCGCCATAATAATGTGTTTCCCTGACTGAAGAGTTATCAAAATATATATCGTCATTTAATGAGTTCGAGTAAAATAGCGCTTTATCAACTGTTTGGCCGCTTATCCCACTATTTATATTAAATTTGTCCCTAGCCTTATCTTTTAGGTCTGCCTTCAAAATCGAGAACTTCTCTGCTTTCCCATCTAAATCGTACTTTAAGACCCGATGCTTATATCTATCGGCTACAAAAACATTTTTATTTGTTATCGAAACATCTTCAGGCAAGCCATAGGTTTCTCCTCCTGGGCATTTCTTCCCACTACCAGCCGAGTCGGAAAAGCTCATATTGGAAAAACCAAACGCCCAACTATAACTATCAACCTCCCCCTCAACTATATACGCGTCTCTATCCTTTATTTCCCTAATAAGATTCAAATTATTGTCGCAAATAATAAGTCTGATATTGTATGAATCGGCGATATAAACACGGTCCCCCGCAGCAGACAAGCCAAGACCCAGGGGGCAAACCATTGGAATATCGTTAAATCTCCCAACAGTTTTAATTTCTTTTCCGCTCGGATCATACTTAACAAGTTTCGCGGTTTGCCCAAACAGAACATACATATTCCCGGAACTATCAAGATCAATGTCGGTAATTTTGGGCCTGACTTCCCAAGAGGGAGGCTCCGGCAGTTCTACCCTATAAACCTCTCCGGTTGGCGGGGCTGGATAATAACCACCTCTATTGACCGTCATAGTCGGCGAGTAAAATCTCGAAATGTTTCCCGCCAGATCAGTCATTATTATCTCAAAACGATAATAACCATCGGGATACGAGAACGCCTCTTCCCATTGAATCGACATCGCTTCGTCTTTTTTCAAGGATGGATTTGAGGCGATTCTCTGTTGGACAAGGGAATAGTCGCTCTTGACAACATTAACCATTAAAGAATACAAGTCCTCGCTAGGGCTTATCTGGGCCGTAATAATATCTTCAGGCCCAACAACTGTATTCTTTAACATGGTTATTAGCGCCGCTGGCCGGATGTTATCTATTGTTATCTGATCATCCGCCTCCCTCGTCGAAATAAGACCAGTCTCTCTATCTTTTGCCGTTACGCTAAAGCTATATACTCCGGCCGCTTTCCCCTTTCCCCATTCGGTGCGAAGCCAATCCTGATCGATGATTTTCAACTCGTCATATTTTCGATTCGAGCCGTCATAAAACGTGATCGTCCAATCCGATTTATTTTTGGTCCGTGATTCAATGAGGACGTTTTGTTGAAGGTTTTGGTCTATATCAAGAAGATTTGAAGAAATTATCTTATTGTTCGCGTATACGTAAAATATTTCCGGAGGATCAGCCTCAACACCAACAGCAGCCGCTCGCACCCCACCACCCACGCTTGCGACGGCGACCATTGTCCCTTTCTCGCTGGCGATGTCGTCGGGGAGCCAACCAGCCACATAAATATTGGGGTCAACAAAATCCACAAGACTCATCCCAACCGTAATTGTTCTTTCAACTAAAGAATGATCCGCAATGCTTGGAGTAGTTAAATGAAATCCTGCGTCGCCAGGCCCATCACGGTAGCAGGAATATATTTTTGCTGTTATTTTGTATGTTCCGGCAGTTGGATAGAATTTAACCGAATAAAAGTCCTTTGTCACTTCTGAACTTGTAACAAAAGGCTTGGAAAAATTATACGGAGGATCGTTAACCATTTCTTTTAATTTTCTATAACTATCAAAAACGATGGATCTGGTAACCCTGTTAAAATCCTTTGCCCCCAATATTTTTTCAACCTCAAATTCAATTTTGTAGGGGGTCGAATTATGTCTACCGGTATAATGATATGCCTCAATTATTGCCTTAATAGGCTCGCTTGGCTTGCCTACATGTATCACTTGATTTTCGTCTTCTTTTAATTCCGTATTTTCTCCATTGAATGTTTCATCTGATCCAGTAGCAATCAATTTTATCAACGGATCGCCTACCATTATAAACTCGCCATATTGAGGCTGTATCATACCCCCTAATATTGGGTTTATCGTACTTGAAGGATCGAGTTGTTTAGAATCGCTATTGCTCCCTATGCTAAAGTGGAGATGTTCGCCTCTTGACGCTCCAGTATTGCCAGATAAACCTAATATTGTGTCAGTATCCACCAATTGCCCTTCTGTTGCTTCGATACTGCTAAGATGAGCATATCTAGTTTGAAAAGTGCCGTGATTAACTATTACACAATTGCCCCAATCACCGTTATGCGGGTAAACATGGGCGGTGCCAGAGGATACGGGGTAGATATTAGCATGCGTTTTTTTGTTCTCTATATAATAGTCAAATCCATCATGATATTTATAAGTGTTTAGCCCGCGATATTCACCATAATTGTGATTAATATAACCTTTGTCTTTTGCATTTTGCGTATATTCAATTGGGGCGCTTCTAACAAGAGTATAACTGGCATTGGCTTGCAATTGCGCCAAAATGAGAATAGTAAATAATATACTTGTTTTACAAGACTTCACGGATATATTTCAATTCCTTTAATAAAGGATAAAAATATTTCTCGATAAGCTCTAACATCATTAATTGGATTACGGTTTTTATAAACGCCTAAGCTGACATCACAAAACCCATCAGTTTTTTTGAGATAAAAAAGAGCTCTCGTTTCAGAATATCTTTCATCTTTATGTTTATAAATGTATATTTCTCCTCCACGAACACTAATTTTCCTTAATCCGGCAAATGTTTCTTCATTAAGACTATTCAATTTTTTAGCAAAATAGACAAGCTTTGCTGGCAAACCCTGCCTGGCCACCTCCCCTCCCTTTGGGCTTCCCAAATACAAAGAGGCATCCTTAAAAACAGTGAAATCTAAAGAAACGGATTCCTTAACATCTCCGTGATTGATTTGAAAGTTTCTATATCCTTTCAATTCCTCTTCCGATGGTTTAATATCTTTTTCTTCTTCTAAATACCAATCCGCTGGATACGACACCGAAAACCCATATTTACTGACATATGTTTTCATCTCTTGAGTCGAAGCTTGAATCGTCTCAACAGCCGCAGCAGAGAATTGTTCGACTTCCTTCTTTTTTGGCGGAGCACAACCAACAACCATTATTAATATCACTAAGCCCACCAGAAAAAATAAAATTAACCGTTTATCCATTTTCATACCCTCCTATTATTTTTATTGCTCCATTCCTGATTTTTCACTTGAATCTCGTCAATCTTGGCCGTTCCAGTCTCATTAAATACTTGGATCGTCCAATCAACATTTCCCCTCGCCCGCGCTTCGATTAACGCTTTTTGCTGGAGATTAGGATCAATATCAATCAGGTTATTGGTTATAATACTGTTGTTAGCAAAGACATAGAATATTTCTGGCGGGCCAGTATCGCCAACCGCGGCGGCGGCAACACCTCCATGGCTGAAAGAGGTTGACGCCAACATGACACCTTTATCACCAGCGATATCATCAGGAAGCCAGGCGTAAGAATACTCATGGTCTACATAATCAACCATATTCATACCAACAGTAATATAACGTTCAATTATGGTTCCCTTGGTTACACTTGGCGTGGTTAAATGAAAGCCAAAATCATCTCGATAACTAGCATATATTTTTACAGTAATTTTGTACCTGCCAGCTGTAGGATAAAATTTAACAAAATAATATCCTGGATCAGTATATTGCCTTGTTACATAGGGCCGGGAAAAACAATAGTATTCGCCGAAATTATTCAGAATATTAGTCATGGTGTCAAAAACAATTGTTTTCGTCTGTTTTGTCCAAGAAGCATCATTAAACTTTTCAATCTCAAATTCAATTTGATATGGATTAGAACCAAGACTGTTTTCCGTCAGATAAGCTTCTACTATTGCCCTAACGGGCTTATTTGGCTCCGGCACATCAATTATTTCATTTTCCCCATCGAAAGTCCTATCTACACCAGTCCCTAATAATCTGATTCTTCGCTCTGACACCAAATCGGTAACAAAAGATAAGACCCCATAAGAAGATTGTTTTAACCCTGCAAATATAGGGTTTACTGTGTCAGTTGGCAAAACAGATGTTATCCCAAGGCTAAAATGCAGATGCGGCTTCATGCCAGAGATTTTGCCTCCCTCTGTCGAGCCAGAAACACCCAAAACTGTTGATGTGGTCACTGCGGCATTTGCTTCAACATTTATGCTATCAAGGTGCGCATATCTTGTTCGATAACCATCTGGATGCTCAACAACTACATATTTACCCCAAGCATCTGTATTTGCTGGAAATATTCTGGCCGTTCCGGCAGCAACAGGATAAACATTTACTCCTGTTTTCGCCTTAAAATCTATTCCATCATGGATTTTGTATGTTCCCGTTCGGCTTCTAAATTCCCCGAAATTAGCATTAGTTCTTTTATTAATGGCAAGAGGGGTCTCTCTTTCTAGAGAGAACTCCGCGAAAGAACTATTCACAATAAAAACAGTTAGTGTTAAGCCAAATAAGCAGGCCTTCTTTATCATAATTATTTTAATATTTTTATATAAACTTTGTTCATTATTTCTTCTACCGAATATTTACCTTGATTATAAAATATTATCGAGGCTACGCTTCTTGTCTGTGGCAAATAAAATATTAAAACATTGTATTTTTCAAATATCCCCCTAGGTTGGCCATAAGCCAATCCAAAAACATTTTCTCCCTTATCAATCATCTTATAATCTTGAATAGTATTCATGACAACGTTTTCTTTTTTAGCAAAATAGCTTAATTTGTCCTTAAGCGTGTTTGGGCTTGATGATAAATCTTTTTGCGTCTCAAAAAACATATCGACATTCTCATTCTCACTGCCGAGGTCAAAAGACAACCAACCCTTTTTATCTTCTGGAATATTTGTTGTATGCCAATTTTCTTCTAACACCCAATCATTCGGATAACTCACTGAAAACCCATACTTACTCACATAGGTTTTCATTTCTTGAGTCGAAACTTGGGTGACAGCCTTTGTCGTGGCCGACAACTTTTTGTCACCTTCTTTTTTTGGCACACAGCCAACAACCAGCGTAATCGTCAAGACCATCAGGGGAAGCAAAACTAATCGTTTATCCATTTTCAAGCCCTCCTATTATTTACCATCTTTTTATCGAAACAGAAAAATTGCCAGCTTGATAATCCATTCCATCATGAAAATATGTTGGGGATCTATATTCCCCATAATTGTGGCTGATATATTCTTTCTTATTGAGCTCTTCCTGTTTATATTCAATTGGCCGAATTTTACCAAAAGGATACTCGGCATAACAAAATGCGCTTAACAATAACAACAAATATCCAACAAGAATTACTTTAATTAATTTATTCATTCTTTTTTATCGTGTCAATGATCTTAAAATATTCTTCCGTACCATGTTCGGAGTCCAGATCAACGCCAAGCAACGCATCGCTTTCTTGAATATAAAACATAATTCTAATTGGCTTAGTTTCATATTTAACTAGAATTCCAGGGTAAGCCATATTCAACTTGGTCCTATTTTTTTCATTCTCGCCCATATATAAATTATGTTTTCTTGCAAGAAACAATATCCTCTCATAGGGATCAGACGGAATCGTTGACTTATCAATGCCTTTGGTAGTTTCGTCATTAAAACCAAAACTAATAGACACCCCAGGCTCATTTTTTGGATGGTCTGCATCATAATTGTAAATATCAAAAGGGCGATACCCTTCCTTGCAGATATTGTCCGTGTCCTCCTTCAAAAACCAATCCCTCGGATAGCTTACTGAAAACCCATATTTGCTAACGTAGGTCTTCCATTCCTTGGTAGATGTTTGGGTGACGGCCGCTGTCGTGACCAACAGTTTTTTATCTCCTTCCTTTTTCGCTGGAGCGCAGCCAACAACAACCAGCACAATCGCCAATCCCGTCAGAGAAGACAAAATTAATCGTTTTTTCATTTTTAAGCCCTCCTAATACTTATTATTACGCCATAATTTAAAATGCCGAAGTGAAGATGTTCTCCTTCAGATTTTCCCGTGTTTCCTGACAACCCTAAAACTGTTGAAGCGTTCACTGGTTGCCCGTCGGACACATAAGCGCAGGTCAAGTGGGCGTATCGCGTTTGATAAGTGTCATGGTTTACTATCACGCAATTGCCCCAGCCTGTTTTCTCCCCAATTATGCCTTTTCGCAATATTGCTTTTGTTCCTTCTGAAGCGGAGCAAGCCTCGATGCTCGCTGGCGCGGTGCTTGCCTTGAAGATAGGGGTCACCTGGTTGTAATCAATAAACA
Organism: Candidatus Margulisiibacteriota bacterium; assembly: GCA_041661965.1. Taxonomy (NCBI): domain Bacteria; kingdom Bacillati; phylum Candidatus Margulisiibacteriota; species Candidatus Margulisiibacteriota bacterium. Next base: position 6,014 of record JBAZTH010000001.1, on the reverse strand, counting down.
GCCCTTTAACAGCAGCGGAATCGGCCATTGGTATCGCTGACTTTAAAACTTTCCTAGTTAGGTCTGGGTAAACATAGGCGGTGCCAGCAGCAATGGGATAAAGATTGGAATGATTTGTTTCAAATATCCTGAAATCCGTTCCATCATGAATGTAGCTCTTCGATCTGTATTCGCCAAAATTGTGGCTGATATACCTATTTTCTATCAACTTGTCCGAAGAATATTCGATGGGCAAAACATTACTAAATGGATACTCGGCGGCACAGACATTTCGCGCAAGCAGCAAAAACAAAACAACTAAATATTTTTTACTGCCTATTCGCATTTTTCCTTATTGAATAAACTATCGATAGGAATTCTTCCGTTCCACCGTCCGATTCTATGTCAATCCCGACAGTACTCCCCTTATCTGGAATATAAAATATTGCTCTTGTCGGTTTGTTTTGACGATACTTGTCATAGACCAAGTATCCATCGTAATCCAAATTGAGCTTCTTTATAATATTGCCTTTCTCGTTAGCGTAAAAATTATCTTTTTTTAGAAGCGCCTCAAACTGGTCCGACGAGCTTAATGATTTATTTATATCCTGGGACTCATCACTACCAATTTCAATGCCTATAACAATTCCAGAAGGATCCTGAGGACGACGGTGAAAGTCATCGGTGTATATCCGATAGGATTGGTTGCCAGTTATATAGTCCGACTTCTTGGCATCTGCGTCCCTCTCAAATGCCCAATCCTTCGGATAACTTACCGAAAACCCGTATTTGCTCACGTAGGTCTTCCATTCCTTGATAGATATTTGGGTAATAGCCTCTGTCGTAACCGACATTTTCTTGGAATCTTCTTTTTTTGCCGGGGCACAACCAACCACAACCAGCACTAGCAATAATGCCAACAAGGGGAACAAAGCAAGTCGTTTTTTCATTATTAACAGCCTCCTTAGTAATATCGCCAAACAGCAGTAATAATTTCACCTATTCACGTCGCTGTCAATGCCGAGAAGTCGTCGCTAGGATAATAATTTCCTGTACAAATTATGAGGAAACCGCGGCGATATTGCCGCTGGTTTCCTCGTCAGCTAAAGAGGGTTGCACATAGCCGCTCCAAAACTCGTTGTGCACCCCTTTTTCGCGAAGCGAGTCGCTAACCAGCGCATAGCTTGGCCGACTGGCGGTATAGGTAAAAAGCTGGCCGATCTCTTCTTTGGCAGAGTTAAGGAGGCGTAAAGTCACGCGCCCCGACTCGGTCAATTCATAGCCGATTAAGGCGGAATCACCATTCCCATCGCCATTGGGAGAGATCTTGGCCGAACAGCCAAAGTCTTTTATCTCTCCCCCGATCTCCCAAACTAGCGGCCGGGAAGAATTCGCGTCGGCAATATAGAGCTTGCCCCCTTTAAGCTTTATCTTTAATGGTGTTATCTCTCCGTCTTCGGAGCGATATTCTCTTATAAAATCTCCGGCCGAACTAAACTTAACGATCCGATGATTGCCCGTATCGGCAACGTAAATATTGCCCAAACCATCAACGTCTATTCCCTGTGGAGAAACCAATGTGCCTTCTCCAAATTTAAACCGGTAAGAACCATCGGCGTTAAAAACCTGAACTCGATTATTGCCAGTGTCGGCGACATAAACGGAACCGGAGGCTTGGGCGAAGGCGACTTCCGGAGCAGTTAGCTCCCCTCCTCCAGCGCCATTCCCCGTCGAAGAAATCTCATGAATCATTACATTGGGATGGGGAGCTCCATCCATCGCGTTAAAAGCAGAATAGCCGATCCTATCCGCCCGGTGTCCACTGGAATCTTTTGTTTCATTCAAACTATTAGTGTAGTGGTAACAACAATTATCATCGGGGCCGTGTTTCCCCTCCAGCTTATCAAAGACAACCTCGTCACCGTTAAGATCATATTTCAATATCCGATGCCGCCCTGAATCGGCGACGTACATGTTCCCCCCGGCAAAATAAACATCTTTCGGCTGATCGTAGCCTTCCCCAAGCATTTCATACCGATAATGGTTAGTCGTATGCCCGGTTTTAATAAAGAAAAAATAATTATCAATCTCGTCCCTTGTATACTCTAGGAAAACATCCCGCCCCTGAACCGCCTTTATTAAATTTAGGCCGCCATCAAAGATCAATAAACGATCACTATAAGTATCGGCCACATAAACCCGATCGCCTGACGGGGAAACCGCCAAACCTTGCGGATACCAAAAGTAATCCTGACTATCAGCGCCAAACTTCTCTATCTTGCCAATCTCTTTCCCACTGCCGTCATATTTAACCAGTTTCATCTGCTTCGTATATAAAACGTACGAATTACCATTATCGTCAAAATCGATATCGCCGACCGCGATATTTTTCACCTCTTCGGGCGGATTGGTCCGTTTGATAGGCTCCGTCGGAGCGGTAGTCGTTGGGGAAACGCCCCCCGGCAGGTCGACCCGAACGGGGACATATTTAACCGTTCGATTACCGGCCAGATCGAAGGCCATAATCTTTAAATAATACCAGCCGTTAGCATTGGCCCAAGGATTGACCCAATCAGCTTGAAAGAGCTCGTCTTTCTTTAGATGCGGCTGGACCTTAAAATATTCGGCAATCGATACTCCGGCAATGTCCACGATATCGACGCGCGCCAGCGCCAGGTCTTCGTTGGCGGTAAATTCAACGACCGCTTTCGCGTCGCTGGTCGTAATGTTGATTGTCGAATCGCTTTTCAGCTTTATATCAGGCGGCTGGTTATCGACTATAATTATGCCAATCCCGTCTCTTTCCGCTTTTTCACCACTAACAGCGTCTTGAGCCTCAACCTGATAGGTGTATTTCCCATTCCCCGCTCCCGCCCATTTTTTGGATAAACGATCGCCGGTGCCGGTCAGAGTGGCTGCTGTCCCGCCGCTCTCGTCAAATATCTTGACCGTCCAATTAACATTTTTATCGGCCCGGGCGGAAATGACCGTGTTTTTCGGATAAGTCGTATCTCCCGGGCTCATAGAAAAACGGGGGGCGCTAACGTCGGTGTAATAGATTGTTGGCTCATCATCACCTACCCCAGCGGCGTGAACACCACCGGAGGAAGCCAAACCAGGCAATCCAGTATTTGGGTCGTATTGCGCGAAAGCGTAGCCATAGGGAGAGTCATAATCAATTCCGGCCAGCCCAATTGAAACGATCCGCTCTTTGATTATCGGCGTTTGGAATTTCAACACGCCCCCTTCACGGTACGCGGCATAGACCTTGGCCTGGATCTTATATACCCCCTCGCCGGGAGTCCAATCCATGTAATAATAGGCGGCGCCGCTAAAAGGCTTGGTGATAAACGGCTTGGTAAAGCAATAATATTCGTCAATTTTGCCGTTTATTTCGGAAAGCGTCTTGTTAAAGCGGACGACCTGCGATTTGTTATATGAACCACCAATCTCTGTAATGTTAAATTCAACACCATACGGAGCGGTCCGAAATCCGTTAAATAAGCTATTTTGGTAAGCCTCAACAACTATTTTGATCGGTTCCCCCGCTTTCGGGTAGTTTAGCTCTTCATTCTCCTCCGGATCTTCGATCTTGTTATAAATATCACCTGATTTTACATAATTCAGCCGATCGAATTTACCATCATCACCCGGACCAAGCAGACGAATATACGCGTTCCCCGGAAAAAGGGCGTCGGAATAGGCTTCAATCGTTGTTTGCATATAATTCACGTACGGCTGATTAAGTCCGGCCGCAAGCGGGTTTTCCTCCCCTCCTCTGATTGCCGGGTTCCCAACCTGAAAATGCAAGTGTGACCCAGTCGATGCTCCCCCGCCAGTTGAACCGACATAACCGATGGGGTCAGTGGTGTTGACATTGTAGGGAACTCCTTCTATAAGGCGAGTATTTATCTTGTCTTCATAAGGTATGCTACTCATATGGGCATAAAAGGATTGGTAATTTGGCACACTATTGGTGTGCTTAATTATAAGCACATTGCCATATCCAGGAGATCTCTTTCTTAATTCAAACACTTCTCCCGCAGCAACAGAATATATTGGGGCATTATCTTCATCATCAAGATCGATCCCTTCGTGGCCACCAACATAAGTTATTTTTTTTGTGCCATCAATCTGCTTCGTATATTCTCTGAATTGGCCAAAGGTTGCCGTTACTTTAGCTACCTTCTCAAGAGGATATCTTGTAAATGAGTAATCGGCATAAATCGTTCCACTTGCCAGAACAATACTAGCAAAAACAATAGCTATTTTTATTATTTTAAATCGTAAGCACATTTATTTAAAAACAAATACTTCCTGTTCATTGATTGAAATATCGCTTTCTCCACTTTCTGACTTAAAAATCAAGAACCCCTTTTGTTTAACGGCATATAATCCATTTTTTTCAAAATACTTAACAACCTTATCGTTAATAATTGCCCATTCTGAATTTGTAATATTTCCATTTTGCTTCTTGTCCCATAAATAAAACAAAAATTTGCCATCATATTTAGTGCGGACCGATAAATATCTGGCAATTAATAATTCGCTCACTGGTTTGTCATATTTAAGCAGCTTCGTTTCACCTTCTTTGGGAAATATTACCCATATGCCTTTATCATTATCTGTCATTATGCATTCATCACACACCGAAACCGCCGATGTATTAAAAATTTTATATATTTCTTTATTATCCAAATATATTCTTGATATTTTAGTATTCCCAGGCTTCCCTGCTCCTTTTGTCGCATAATCATAAACAAGCATCCCGTTGTTCATTGGCTGGGTATTATAAGGATTTGTATACAACCCTTTGAAGGTTTTATCGAATGTTACTTTCCCAGTACTATCGACCATCACCAGACGATAATTGTTTTGCCATCCACCAATACCATAGATCATTAAACAATATTTGCCATTTTCGGAAAACTTCTGATAATCATTGCCAAAATAGGCTTTGCCGTCCATTTTCACTTCAAAGTCTTTCAGCTTTTCCCCCTTCGCGTTCATCACCGCATAAGTCCTTGGCAAATGGATGCCCTGGTAATCCCAACCGGGCGCTTCGATAATAAAATTGCCGTCAGGGGAAACGTAATAACAGGTGTACGCGTGCTTCTTTTCCCAAAGGAGATTTCCTTCGAAATCGTAATATCTAGTTGTCTGGCTAAAATCCCGCTCCCTATATTCACCAACAACCATGGCGTAACGTTGATTCCTGGCAATGCTAATATCAATTTTGCAAGCTTCATCCGATAGCGTTAAAACTCTTTTTACTTCACCGTTCTTTCCAATAAAGGTTAAAATATGATGATTATTGTCAATATGTTTATGAACAATATGCGGCTCATCGATCTTGCCATCCAGCATATCGACGTTGTATAAAGCCTGCGAAATAGTTTCGTTCGTCCCGGAATAGATTAACTGCGGGGCCAATTTCCTAGCCGCTTCGCTAGTGTCCAGATGGAGGGTTTTAACTTCTACTTTTTTGGCGGCGGCAATGCTCAAGCCACAGAGGGCCAGCAAGAAAATCACCATTATAAACTCACGCGGTTTTTTCATTTACAACACACTCCTTATGTTTATCGACAAACAGCAATAATAATTTCATCTATTCACGTCGCTGTCAATGTCGAGAAGTCGTCGGCAGGTCAAAACAATTTCCTTTTTTATTTGCGAAGCAAATAATCCGATCTATGATAGTTATTTCAAAGCCTTATTTAACTCTATAACTGATAAAATAGGGTTATCGCGATTGCTTAAAACCCATAAACGATCATCAGCTTTTGACATATAAATATTGGTCGCGTCCCCATCAACATACAAGGTTTTAACATTTATTAATGACGACAATTCACATACTTCAATCCTGCTTGGAATATAATTCTGATAATCGTAACTGAATGGGGCCTGACCTTACCCCCAAAAACTGGACCACTTGCAATTAGAATTTAGGCCGGTAATACTAATTGAAGGAGGATCATTTATGAAGGGGAAAAGGATGTCCGAAGAACAGATAATTGGAGCGTTAAAAGAGG